>DASRLN010000255.1:0-2360 GCA_035648435.1 Caulobacteraceae bacterium | reverse complement strand
GTCCTCAACAACATCTATGAGGTCAAGCGCCTGATCGGGCGGGGCGGCATGGGCGAGGTCTTCGAGGGGGTCAACGTCAACGACGACCACGACAAGGTGGCGATCAAGGTGATGCTGCCGTCGCTCGCCGCCGATCCCAATGTCCAGGCCATGTTCCGCAAGGAGGCGCGGACGCTGACGCGCCTCTCGCACCCGGCGGTGGTGCAGTACCGGGTCCTGGCCCAGGAGCCCCGGCTGGGGGTGTTCTACATCGTCACCGAATTCATCGACGGCGAGCCGCTGTCGGACATGCTGGCGCGACTGAAACCGAGCAGCGAGGAACTACGTGGTCTGATCCGCCGCCTGGCCGAGGGCCTCAAGGCGGCCCACGACCTGGGGGCCGTCCACCGCGACATGTCACCGGACAATGTGCTGCTGCCGGCCGGCCGGCTCGACCGGGCCAAGATCATCGACTTCGGCATCGCCAAGGACCTCGATCCGTCCAAGGCGACCATCGTCGGCGACGGCTTCGCCGGCAAGCTGGGCTACGTCGCCCCCGAACAGTTCGGAGACTTCGGCCGCCAGATCGGTCCGTGGACGGACGTCTACAGCCTGGGCCTGGTGATCCTGTCCCTGGCCTCGGGCCGGAACGTCGATATGGGCGCGACCCTGGTCGAGGCGGTGGACAAGCGGCGGGCCGGCCCGGACCTGACGGTGATCCCGGCCGACCTGCGGCCGGTGCTGGCCGCGATGACCGCCGCCGATCCCGCCAAACGCCTGCGCTCGATGGACGAAGTCCTGGCCATGCTCGGCGGCGCGATGGCGCCCAGCGCTTCGGCGCCGCCGGCGCCCGCGCCGATCAGGCCGGCGCGCGTCAAACCGGCCAAGGGCGCGGCCACGGCGGGCGGCGGTGTGAAGGCGCTGCCAGTGATCCTCGGCGGTCTGGCGGTCGCCGTCGTGGCGGCCGCCATCGCCTTCATGCTTCTGGGCAAGAAACCCTCGACGCCATCTGCGCCGCCGGCCGCGCCGGCTGCCGCCACGGCCGGCGGAGCGCCGGCGGCCGAGACGGCTCGCAAGGCCATCCAGGCGGCCCTGGCCAATATACCCTGTTCATGGCTCGACGTGGTCAGCGCCACGCGATCGGGCGCGGGCGTGGCGGTGAAACTCACCGGCGTCGCCGGGGCCACCCAGGCGGTGGATGGAGCTGTGCTCCAGGCCGCCCACGGGGCGGGGGTTAGCGTACCGGACGTCAATCTCGTCGATGTGCTGCCGGTGGCCGCGCCGATCTGCCCGCCGCTCGACGCGTTACGGCCGTTCCGCGCCGACACTTCGGTCGGCGGCCCGCGCCTATCGACGTCCCAGGCCCGGTACACACTGGAAAAGCAGCCGGACGGAACCCTGTCGCAGAAGGCGGTGATCACCATGGCCATCCGCGACCCGACGCTCGATTTCGCCCTCTTCGGCATCGATCCGGCCGGAACGGTGAGCGAGATCACCAATCGCGGCCAATTCGAGACGGAGTTGAAGAATCCCGCCAGCCAGGATGTTGTCAGCAGCCTGGGCGGCGACACCTACCGCCTGTCGATCACCACCACTCCGCCCACTGGCCTGGAGGGCCTGCTGCTCCTCACCGGCAAGGGTCCCTTCGATCCCAAGCTCATCGCCGCCGCCGCCCGCGGTCCCGACTGGTCGGCGAAGGTGGCGACCGCCGCTCGCGCCGGCGGTTGGCAGGCGGAGATGGTCTGGTACAAGACGGTGGACGCGGGCGGGTAGGCTGCGGACTATCCGATCAACACCGTGAAATCGCCCAGGACGATGGTCCCGCCGTGGACGGTCAGGTCACCGAGGCGGGCGGCGGGGAGGCTGGTGACCAGGACAGTGAAGGAGCCCAGTGCGATCATGTCGGGAGGTCCGACGCAGAACGCCGGATCGGTGACCCGGGCCTGGGGCAGCATGCCGGTGAGCACGGTCGGGGCGCCCATGATGATCGGACCGCCGACGTGGGGGACGATGGCGGTGACCATCGGGCAGACATGCATGTCGGTCAGGCGCGCGGCGGGCATGCCCATGGGGTCAGCTCCCTTCCCGGATGCGGCCGGCCGTCATCCCCTGGCCTTCATGTCGGCGGCGGCCTTTTCGTAGGCCTGGCGGAATTCCTTGGCGAAGACGTCCATGAAGGCCTCGTCGGAACCGCGGGCGACGCCTTCGAATTCCTTCTGATAGGCGTTCCACAGTTCGGCGTCGCGGGCGCTGGGGAGGATCTTGGCGAGAATGCCGCGCATGTCGGCGCGTTCGCGGATGGCCTGGGGCGAGAAGCGGGCGAGGGTCGCGGCCAGGGCGCCCTGCATGGCGATCAGGGTCGCCATCTGGTGGGCCTGAAG
>DASRLN010000254.1:0-8526 GCA_035648435.1 Caulobacteraceae bacterium | reverse complement strand
GTTATGCTATATTCCTACCGCGACCGCGCCGTCGCGAGGTGATGATGTCGAATATCGAACGCATGACGGTCGTGTTTCCCGAGCCCATGGCGGCGCAGATACGCGCGGCCGTGAAGGATGGGGAATACGCCTCGACCAGTGAGGTCGTTCGGGAAGCCGTGCGCCTGTGGAGCGGTCGGCGACGGCTGCGCGATGAGGAGATCGCCGCGCTTCGCCGCGCCTGGGACACGGGAAAGGCGAGCGGCATCGACGGCCCCCTCGACATGAAGTCGATCATAGCGGATGCGAAGAGCGAGGCCCGCCAGCGGAAGGACGCGCGCCCGGAGTGACCAAGATCGTCCTCTCCCGCCGCGCGCGTGAGGATTTCAAACGAATCTGGTCGTACATAGCCTTCGACAGCGAAACCGCCGCCGACCGGACGCTGATGGCCATCGACGCCAAGATCGGGCGTCTGCGCTCCTTCCCGGAAAGCGGGAGCCCGAGAGACGATATTCGTCCGGGCGCGCGCATGATCGTCCACGGATCCTATTTGACCCTCTACGACTACGACGCCGCCTCCAAGACGGTCGAAATCGTGGCGATCGTCGAAGGAATGCGCGATCTTGAGCGGCTCTTCTGAGTTTCCAGATCGCAGACCGCGACCGGTCGGGATGGCCGTCGCCGCCGCCATCCACATGGGAGTCTTGGCCGTCTCGCGCGCCGGAGTCGAATGCGTGGCTTCGCCCAGCGCGCCGAACGATCCCCTCGACACCGGTCGGGAACCACCATAGGGAGGCGGGAGTAGGGAGTACCGCGATGCGTTGGGCGACACCAATCGTGGGCGGGGTCGCCGGCGTCTTGACTCTCGGTTTCGCGGCGCACGCGGAGAGCCCGTGGTATGTCTCTGGAAGCGTCGGAGACTATTTTCGCGTCGCCAGTACGACAGCGACGACGTTCTTCAAGATCGACGACCCGTCGATCACCACGAACGGAACAAACCACTTTTCATTCGACCAGGGCGTAATGGCAAACGTCGCGGTCGGATACCGCCTCACTCCGAACGTCAGACTCGAAGAAGAGCTTGGCTATTCCAACGACGTGGCCAGCGCCATCAACCCGGTCGCGTCGAGTCCAGACTTTCCGCGCCTCGATGGTAGAACCTTTTCCCGACAATCCGGAGCCGACTACTCCCGATTCACCGCGACGGTGAATGGGTTTTATGACTTCAGAAATATCTCGTCGCGGTTCACCCCGTTCGTTGGCATTGGCGGGGGCGTTTCAGATGGTCGCAGGACGACCGGGCACTTCGCGGACGCAGATGGCGACCCGTTCACAGGCAAGGGGGATTCATTCGTCGCCGGCGTCGGCCTCTTGGAGGCGGGCCTGAATGTCGGCCTGTCGAAGCGCTGGTCGATCCAGCCGGCCTATCGCTACGTTCACATATTCAAGACCGGAGCGGACGACGCGCATGTCGCCGACCTCGGCTTGAGATACTCCTTCTAGCCTGGAATGACGCGATGAACATCCGTTCCCCCTGGGTGCTGGCCATGCTCGTTCTTGGAGCGCCGGCGCCGCCCTGCCTCGCGGAGACGTCCGCGCCCGGCGTTGTCGCCCAACCAGAGGTCGTGCCCGGTGACGAGTGGGTCTACCGCATCACCACCGACCGACGGGGAAAGTTCAGCGAGGAGAGCGCTGACAGCGTCGTCAAGCGCGTTACGGCCACGACCCTGTTGCTCTCGACAACCCAGCCGGGGTCCGATTCGCCGCCGCGGGAGAGCCTCGTGGGACGCGACTGGGACCGCTTCCGGAACGTCAACGGCGCCGACGTGGTGGTCAACCGACCGCTCGACTTCCCGCTCAGCGTCGGCAAGCACTGGGACAGCGCCTATTCCGAGGACAATCCCAATGCCGCTCATAGTCGCGAGATTTGGCGGGTGACCTATACGGTCGTCGGTTGGGAGACGGTGGACACCCCGGCCGGCAAGTTCCAGACCCTCAAGGTCGAGGGCGAGGGCGACTGGAAGGCGATCACTCGGCCCGGCGCGGTGGCGATGTCCGCCGCCCAGCCCGGCGCGGTCATGAGCGGCGCGAGAACCTCGGCCGCTCGGACCGTCGTCGGACGGTTATACCGAGTCCTTTACTACGCCCCGGCCGTGAAGCGCTGGGTCAAGTCCGATGAGGAAATCTACGATACCAACTCGGTCCGCAGTGAACGGATCGAGGCCGTCCTTCAATCGTTCAAACCCGGCGCCGCGCCCTCGGGGATGTAGGCGATATCGATCAGCGAATCAGGCCCTCTGAAGGTCTCGCAATACCCGATAGCTGATCGGTATAACCCCCGCCTCCTCGATCAGCCGCTTAGTGGCCGGATCATCGAACAGCGCCGCGTCGCTGGCGCGCAGGTCCGGCTGCTCCTTGTCGTAGCCGCGCAGTTCGGCGCCGTCGTCCACCGGGTGGCTGAAGAACTCGGCGACACCCGGTCGCAAGCGGGGGATGCGGTCGAAGAGAACGTCGCGGGCGGCCTTTGGAAACGAGTCGAGGAGGTGATCGGTGAAGAGGATGCCGCGCTCCGTCGCCCGCCTCCTTCCGTCGAAACCGAGCCGGGCGTCGGCGCGGGCGCTGATCATCCGCACCGGCAGGCGATACGCGGCCGCGAGATCCAGGTAGATCTCGAAGAAGCGGGCGTCGAACTGGGCCGTGCCCATGTGCGAATCCAGGTGGGTGACATCGACGCCCCAGGCCCGGGCCTGGTCGATCTGGGCCCGCAGTTCGGCCCGCGCGTCGGCCGGATCGGCGTCGGCGAAGACCTCGGCGGCCGTCGCCGGCAGGAAGCCGTCGGCGTCATGCAGAGAGGCGCCACCGGTGAGCGAGCGCCAGCGGTAGCCCGGGTATTCGGCGGTGAGGGTCAGGTGGACGCCGACGTCGCGGCCGGCGCACATCGTCGCCGCCTCGCGCGCCCACGGACACGGGACCATCAGCGTGGCGCTCGTGGCGACGCCACGCTCCAGGGCCCGGGCGATGGCGAGGTTGGCCGCGTGGCTGGAGCCGAGGTCGTCGCAGTTGACGATCAGCAGGCGGGCATCAGGGGCATAGCCGAGGCGTTCGGCGAGAGTGATTTCCGTCGGTGACATTGGTGCGATCCGAGAGGTTGCGTTTCTATACCTTTTCCATAGATTGGCGTCGTGGAGTTCGAATTCGATCTCGCGAAGAGCGCGGCCAACAGGAAGAAGCATGGCATCGATTTCGACGAGGCCAAACGCCTTTGGGAGGATCCGGATCTTCTCGAGACGCCGGCTCGCGTGACCGACGAGCCACGAGTCGGGGTGATCGGCGTGATCGGACCGAAGCACTGGTCAGCCTTCTTCACCTATCGGAGCGGACGAGTTCGCCTGATTTCCGTCCGTCGAGCGCGAGAAGAGGAAGTGGAACGCTATGAAAGCCAGTGACCTCGACGAAAAATTCGACGCCGGCGAAGATGTGAGCGAGCATTTCGATTGGTCCAAAGCCCGGCGCCCAAACCGCCTGGCCAAGCGCGTCAATGTCGATTTCCCGGCTTGGATGGTAAAATCGCTCGACCAGGAGGCACGGAAGCTCGGCGTCACTCGGCAATCGCTGATCAAGATGTGGCTGGCGGACAAACTCGAACATCGCTCGGGGGCCGCCTGACCCTCGCGTCCACACTCTACTCCCCCCCCACCAGATCGCGCCTCGCCTTTTCCAGTTCCTCGGCGTAGCGGCGCGTGGCGTAGGCTTCGGAGAGGATGCCCAGGACATCGCCGCGATCGTCGAGGACGGCGAGTTCATCGCTCTCGGTGCGGTCGAAGACGCTCATCAGCTCCTTGATGGTCATCTCCGGGGTCAGCCACTGGCCGGCGTTGATGGTCACCGATTGGACGACGCCTTGCGCCTCGGGATCGGCGAAGGCGCGGGCGGCGGGGACGATGCCGGCGTAGTGGCCGGCCGGGTCGAGGGCCACCACGCGGCGGGTCGAACCCAGGGGGAAGCGGCGGCGGAACTCTTCCAGCGGCGCGGCGGCGGCGATGGTGGCGGCGTCGGCGCGCATCATCTTGCCGGCGGTGAGATTGCGCAGCCAGCCGACATCGTGGGCGCTGCGGATGGTCTCGCCGCGCAGGTGCAGCCGCCAGGTCGAGAAGGAGTAGCCGAAGGTCTCCCGCACCAAGAGGCTGGCGACCATGGAGGCGGTGAGGGTCGCCGCCGCGAGGCCGAAATCGCCGGTGGTCTCCAGCACCAGGAAGCTCATGGTGAAGGGTCCGCCGATGATCGCCACGGCCAGGGCGCCCATGCCGACCAGGGCGCCGACCATGGGATCGATGCCGACATCGGCGCCGGCGGCGGTGAGACCCACGGCGAACAGCCGGCCGATCAGGGATCCCAGATAGAGCGAGGCGAAGAACAGGCCGCCGCGGAAGCCGAAGCCCAGGGAGACGATCGAGGCGGCGGCCTTGGTGAGGATCAGGAACACCAGGACCCCGATGGCGAGGTTGCGGGCGAGATCGACATGCATCGCCCCGTGACCGGCGGAGAGCGTCTGGGGGGCCATCCAGGCGAGGCCCGCGAGCAGCACGCCGCCGAGCGCGGGCTGGGTCCATTTCGGACCCGGAAGAGCGCCGACCAGCCGCTCGGTGAGCGCGACCATGCGCATGACGCCGATTCCGAACACGCCGCAGATCAGGCCCAGCCCGGCGAACAGCACATAGTGCGCGAGCGAGAGGGTGTCGGTGGCGGCGGTATGGATGACCAGGGGCTGGACGCGCAGCAGCTTGACCACCAGGGTGGCGGCCAGGGAGGCGCCGACCACCGGGGCGATGTTGGCCACGGTGTAGGAGCCGATGACGATCTCGAAGGCGTAGAAGGCGCCGGTCAGCGGCGCGCCGAAGGCGGCGCCGATGGCCGCGCCGGCCCCGGCGCCGACGAAGGTGCGCAGATCGCTGCGCCGCAGATTGAGAGCGCCGCCGGTCAGGGAGGCGAGAGCCCCGCCGAGCTGGGCGTAGGCCGCCTCCAGCCCGACCGAGGCCCCGAAGCCGTTGGAGATGATGCTCTGGACGCCGACGAACAGGCTGTCGCGGCCCGACATCCGCCCGCCGTGCAGGGCGTTGGCCTCCACCGGATCGACGGGGGGTTTCGGCCGGCGGCCGACCCACAGCCAGCTGACGATGCCCAGGATCAGTCCCCCCAGCGGCAGGGCGATCAGGCGCGAGACGGGAATCGCCGAAATCGCCGACAGGCGGGCGTCGAAATCGATGCCGTAGAGGGCCATCTGCAGGCCGTGGGCGCTGGCGGCGATGGCCACGGTGAGCAGGCCGGAAACCCCGCCGATGGCGGTGGCGATGACCACCAGCCACAGCTCGCTGGCCCGGATCGCACCGCGCAGGAAGGCCAGCAGGCCGAGGAACGAACGGGGGTAGCGGGGCCGGCCGCGGACGGCGGCCACCGGCGGCGTGGCGGTCTCTTGGCCGGCGCTCATGGCCGCACGACGCGCCGGGCGCCGGTGAACACGCAGTGGCCGTCCGCCCGGGCCAGCGCCACCAGGGTCATGCCGGCGTCCCGCGCCTTGGCGATGGCCAGGGACGTCGGGGCGGAAATCGCCACCAGCAGGGCGACGCCGGCGGCGGCGGTCTTCTCGACCATCTCATAGGAACAGCGGCTGGTGATGACGATGAAGGCCGCCGCCGGATCGAGGCCGGCGCGGCTGGCGGCGCCGATCAACTTGTCGAGGGCATTGTGCCGGCCGACATCCTCCCGCACCAGAGCCACGCCGCCGGAGGGATCGGACCAGGCCGCCGCGTGGGTGGCGCGGGTGCGGGCGCCCAGGGTCTGGCCGACTTCGAGGGCGGCGAGCGCGGCCTGGATGGCGGCGTGGCTGACGGCGGGTCCCTGGCCGACGCGGGCGATCGGGCGGATCGCATCCCGCAGGCTTTCCACGCCGCAGAGACCGCAGCTGGATCGGGCCGCCAGGGTCCGCCGTCGCGCCACGCCGAGGCGCGCGCCGGTCCGCGGGAGAAGGAGAACGTCGGCCAGCCATCCCTCGGCGACCCGCGATACCGTCACCCGCTCGATCTCGACGGCCGGCGCGATGGCCTCGCTGACCGTGAAGCCCACCGCCAGGTCCTCGATATCGGCGGGCGTCGCCATGATCACGACGTAGGGGGCGCTGTCGTAGGCCAGGCCGATGGCCGCCTCCTCGGGCGTGTCGCGCGTGCAGGCCTCGACCACGCCACCGTCGCCGCGCCAGCGTTGGGCCGGGCTCGATCTGGCGGTGCGGATGGCGGGATCGGCCATCGTGGCACAGTAGGCCGCTTTGGCGACCGCTGAAAACCGACGCCCGCGGCAGACGCCATGGTTCACGGGCGGCGGGGGCGCTATCATCGGTCCATGGCCGGCACGAGGGAGGGTTTGGATGACTAGGCTGAGGGTCGCCGGTCTGGCCCTGGCCGGCGGACGGTCCAGCCGAATGGGCAAGGACAAGGCGGCGCAGATGCTCGCCGGGCGCGCCCTGCTGGCCTGGACCCTGGCGGCCCTGGACGGGGTCTGCGAGACGGTCGCGGTGAGCGCCGCGGCCGGTGGCGGCGCCGAGGCGCTGGGCCGCCATCTCGGCCGGCGGATCGTCATCGATGACCTGGAACACCCGCGCGGACCCCTGGCCGGAGTCGCCGCCGGTCTGGCCTGGGCGACCGCCGAGGGCTTCGAGCTGCTGTTCACCCTGCCCTGCGACATGCCCCTCGTGAAGGCGCGCCATCTGTCGATGCTCGGCGCCGCGCTCATGGACGCGAACGCCGCCTTCGCCGCCGTGCCGGGGCTTCCGCAACCGCTGTGCGCCCTGTGGAGGGTGGACGCCGCCGCCTCGCTCGGCGCGCTCCTGAACGACGGCCGCCATCCGCCGGTGCGGGTGTTCCTGGCCGAGATCGGGGCGCGGGCCGTCCCCTTCCCCGACCCCCGTCCGTTCCGCAATCTCAACACCGGCGAGGAACTCGCCGCCCTGCAAGCCGAGCTGGCGAGGGTCCGGCCATGACCAGCCGGCTCACTCTCACGCCTGGAATGCCGATCCCCTATGGCGGCGACAAGGCGAGCCTGGTTCCCGCCGCCCTGGCCGAGGCGTTCACGGCCGGTGACCGGCTGCTGATCGATCAGGAGACCGGCGCCCTGTTGCACGTTCCCAGGGCGATTCACGAGATCGTCGCCGAGGCCGTCGATCGGGCGGCGGCGGCGTTCGAGAGCATGGCCGCCATCGATGGGGCGGCGATCAGCGACTTCTTCGACCGGTTCGCCGCCTTGCTGGCGACCGAAGGCGTCTGGTCGATGATCGCGGCGGCCAATGCCGCCGACGTCGAGGCGGCGAAGGCGAGCGGCCGATCGACGACCCGGCTGGCGGTCGGCGAGGCCATGCGCGGCGAGATGATCGCGGGCCTGAGAGTATGGCGCGACAGCCCGTCACCGCGCCATCGGCCGCTCGAGCGCATCGACCACGACGGCTGGAATGTCGAGCAGATCAGCGCGCCGCTGGGGGTGGTCGGCTTCGTCTTCGAGGGCCGCCCCAATGTCTTCGCCGACGCCGTCGGCGTTCTGCGCGGCGGCAACACCGTGGTCTTCCGCATCGGCTCCGACGCCCTGGGGACGGCCCGGGCCATCGCCGGCGAGGCGCTGGCGCCGGCCCTGGCGGCGGCGGGGCTGCCGCCGGGCGCCGCCTGCCTGATCGACAGCGCCGACCGGGCCGCCGGCTGGACCCTGTTCCGCGACCGACGCCTCTCGCTCGCCGTGGCCCGCGGCTCGGGCGCGGCGGTGGCGCAGCTGGGCGCCGTGGCGCGGCAGGCCGGGACGCCGGTCAGCGCGCACGGGACCGGCGGCGCGTGGCTGGTCGCCGACGCCAGCGCCGAGGCCGATCGTTTCGCCCTGGCGGTCGAAAACTCCCTCGACCGCAAGGTCTGCAACACCCTCAACGTCTGTTGCATCGTGAGGGATCGCGCCCGCGAGCTCGTGCCCGTCTTCGTCGAGGCCCTGCGGCGCGCCGGCCAGCGGCGGGGCCAGGGGGCCAGGCTGCATGTGGTGGAGGGGGACGAGCGCTGGCTGCCTGGCGGCTGGCTGGGCGCGAAGGTCCAGGTCCGCCGCGCCGAGGGCGACCGCGTCGAGCCCCGCGCCGACACCATCGCGATCGACGATCTGGCCGTCGAATGGGAGTGGGAAGAGACGCCGGAGGTGTCGCTGAAGATCGTCGCCGACCTGGCCGAGGCGATGGCTCTCTTCAACCGCCTGAGCCCGCGGTTCATCGCCTGCCTGATCGCCAGCGATCCGAGGGCGCAGGCGCGCTTCCAGGCCGGCGTGGAGGCGGCGTTCGTGGGCGATGGGTTTACCCGCTGGGTCGATGGCCAGTACGCCTTCGGCCGGCCGGAACTGGGCCTCTCCAACTGGCAGGGCGGCCGGCTTCTCGCCCGGGGCGCGGTGCTCGCCGGCGACGGGGTGTTCACCGTGCGCACGCGGATGCGGCAGGGCGACCCCGCCCTGCGGCGATAGCGAGGACGCCCCCTCCGTCAC
>DASRLN010000253.1:0-8332 GCA_035648435.1 Caulobacteraceae bacterium | reverse complement strand
GTGGCCAAAACGCGTCATCGTCGTGAGGGTCGTTCGGGCGGGAACCCTCGGCGGGCGGGTCGGGCGTCTCGGCTCGCTGATTTTCCTCGCGAAACCGCGACCTGCGATCGTGATCTCGCGCCTGAAGCGCCCTATGCTGTTGTGCTTTGACGAAGGAACGTCGGTGGACGATGGTCATGATACCGTCGGCCGGGCGGGGCTCGGTTACCGGAGCTCGGGCATCACCCTGTTCGGCCGTGGCGAGGAGATCGCGCGGCTACGCGCGGCGATCGCCGATCCCGACGTCGCGGCGGTGATTCTGCGTGGGCCGGCGGGCTCGGGCAAGACCGCCCTGGCCGCCGCGGCGCTCGCCGATGCGGCGGCGCGAGGCGCGTTCACCGGTTCGGGCAAATATGCGGACGTGGCCAACCCGGCGCCGCTCGGCCCGCCCATGCGGGCGCTTTCCCAAGCCGTCGGCGCGGCCCTCGACCGGCTCGACGACCCCGAGCCGGTGGTCGAGGCGATGAGGGAGGCGCTGGGTCCGGCCCTGGCCGTGCTGGGCGCGGTCGGCTTCGAGGCCAGCGTGACGCCGTCCACCCCCGAACCCTCGGTGCTTTTCGGCCGACGGGAGAGCGCCGCGCGGGTGTTCGACGCGGCGCTGAAGCTCACGCGTTGGCTGTCCCGCTTCGATTGTCCGATCATCCTTTTCTTCGATGACTGGCGAAGGGGCGCCGATGTCGCCAGGGACTTGGTCGCCCTGCTGATCGGCGAGGCCGCCGCGCTGCACCTGACCCTGATCCTGGCCGAACGGGATGATCGTGAGGCCGATCCGTTCGCCGACGACCTGAACATCTCGACCATCGAGGTCGGGGACCTGGATATCGAGGCTCGCATCGCCCTTCTGGACGCCGCCTTGGGCGTGGAGGGCGGCGGCGACGCCGGAGGGGCGGCCCTGGTCGAGTGGCTGGGAGACAACGGCCCCAGGCTCGCGTTCGATGTCCTCGGCGCCGCGCGGGCCGTGAAGGCGAGTTCGGTTCTGGTTCGCGGCGGCGCGAGGTGGCGGGTCGATCCGGCCGGCGCCGCGCGGCTGGATCGCGGCGACATCGCCATGAGTCTGGTGGACCGGATGGGCGCGCTCGGCGAGGACGCGCGCGACGTCGCCCTGGCCGCCGGCCTATGGGGCGACCATGCGCCCCTCGCCGGATTGGCGTGCGCGGTGGGTCTTTCGGAAGTCCGCCTCAAGGCGGCGTTGGGAATCCTCGAGGGCGCCGGCATTCTGCGGCGGCGTGAAGGCGAGGTCGCCTTCCTTCACGATCGCACGCGCGCCGCGGTTCTGAACGCGCCAGGCCAGGACGTCGCGCTATTCGCCGGCAAGCTCGCCGACCGGCTGGCCGCGTCGCCCGCCGACGACTGGCCGGCGGTCGCCGCGGTGGCCCTGAGGTTCCGACAGATGGGGGGGCTGGAGACCACCGCGGCCGGCGCCTGGCGCGACCGGTTCGCCGCCGGGGCGGCGCGGGCGCGGGCGCGCCTCGACTCCGACGCGGCGAGTGGGTTCGCGGAAAGCGCCTGGTGGCTGTGGACCCGCGAGGGGCCGCGCGACGCCTCCCTCGATCGCGTGATCCTGCGCGAGGCGGTGTTGGCCGCCCCCGACCAGAAAGATCCGGGCGAGGTGATGAGCCGCGCGCGGCGCTTCGTGGCGTCATCGGACCACGAGGAGGCCCTGGGCGAAGCCTACGCCCTGGGCGTCACGGCCCTGCGCCTGGTCGGCGACGCGGACGGCGCCTGGTCGATGGCCCAGGAGGGGATGGCCCGCTTCGGCGTCTTTCTGCCAGCGAGGGCGGGAATGGGGGCGCTGGCGGTGGCCGCCGCGCTGTGGACGTTGGAGCGGCGCCTTCGAAGCCGAGACGCGGCGCCCATCCTCACGTTCCGCACGGACGCCTTCACCAAGCTCGCCAACGTCGCCGCCAACCTCGCGTGGGAGCGCAGCCCGCGGATGGCCGCGTTGATCGCCCTGAGCAGTTCGCGGCGAGCTGGTCGGGAAGCAAAGCCCAGCGCGTTCTGGATGGCGACGGACACCTTCCTCTGCGCCTTCACCGGCGACTATGCCGAGGCCGCGCGCCTGGGAGATCTCGCCGCCGATGCCGCCGCGCGCGCCGAATATGATGGCTTCGCCCAAGCCGCCACCCTGTATCGCGCCACCTATTGGGGATCGATCTGGCGGCGACCCCAGGCGTCCCTGCGCGCCCGCTGCCTGGTGATCCGCGACCTCGCCCTGGCCGAAGGCGATCCGGTCCAGGCCGCCCTCGCCATCCGCAACTGGATCATGATCGGCTGGCGCTCCAGCCCGTCTCTCGTGGAGTTGGAACCGCAGATCCGGGAGGCCGAACGGGAAGTCCGCCGCCTGGGCGACGTCGATACCGCCAGGGGAATCGCCGCCGTCAGGGACGCCGTGGAAGGGCTGCTCGGAGGGCGGGAAAGCGGCGGCGAATTCACGCCGGAATCCGCGCGGACGGATCCGCCGGTCGAGTTGCTCGTGGCGATGGAGATCGCGTCCTTGCGCGGCGATTGGACGGCCGGTGCAGGGCTGGCGGCTCGAAACCGGGCGGTCGCGCGGACCTTCGACAGTCATTCCGGTGGGGTCGCCTTGCGCTTTCACGCCTCGCTCGCGCGCCTCAGGACCGGCCGGCGAGCCCGCCCGGCGGATCTGGCGTTCGTGCGGCGCGCCGCGACGCTCAATCCAGATGACCATCAGGGAAAGCACCTTCTGCTGCGGGCCGAGAGCCTGCGCGCTCGGCGCGACCGCGCGCTCTGCCTCGCCACCTTCGCCGAAGCGGTCGCCGTGACCGACGCCGGCTCATCGCGCCTGGAGGCGGGCCTGGCCGCGGAATGCGCGGCCGACGCCGCGCGCGGGGCGGGTGATTTCGCCCTGGCGGAACGCTATCACCGCCGCGCCCAGGCGGTCTGGAAAGCCTGGGGCGCATCGGCGAAGCTCGATCCGGCGCCGGGCCCGGGCCTCGCCACCGACGACCTGGCCGACCGCCTGATCGAGGCCCGGGCCCAGACGGTGGCGGCGGAACGAACCGATCGCGCCAAATCGCGATTCCTCGCCGACGTCGGTCACGAGCTGCGAACGCCCATGCAAGCCATGCAGGGATTGCTGGATCTCGCTGTCGGCGAGCCCGGCGCGGCGGACCTGGCGGCGATGAGCGATGTGTTCGCCAGCCTCAGGAACGTGATTGACGATCTCACCGATTATGGCGCGCTGGGCAGCGGCGAGGCGCCGCTCGTGACTCGGCCGACGGCGATCGTGGACCTGCTCCGGTCGGAGTGCTCGGTCGCCCAGGCGTTCGCCGCCCAGCGGAGCGCGACATTGTCGCTGGAAGTCGCGGACGATGTTCCTGTCCGGGTCAAGACCGATGGCTCGCGCGTTCGACAGGTGGTGCGCAATCTACTCTCCAACGCCGCCAAATATGGTGAGGGTGGGCCGATCGTCGTGCGTTTGACCGTCGAGCCCCCCGAGGTCGGGATGCCGGCGCGCCTTTCCATCCAGGTCGAGGACGCCGGACCCGGCTTGACGGACGCCGAGTTGCTGCACCTGTTTCAGCCGTTCGAGCGCGGCGCGCACGCCGGCGATGGCCGCGGGCTGGGCCTGGGTCTGGCGCTTTCGCGGCGCATCGCCCAGCGGCTCGGCGGCGGGCTGTCGGCGGACAATCGGCCGGCGGGAGGGGCGCGATTCGTGTTCCGATTTCCCCTCGAGCCGGCCGCACCCGTCCACGAGCCGGGTCCCACGCGACCGTTGCGGATTCTTCTCGCCGAAGACATCGATGCGATCCGCCAGGTCGTCGGCGCCGTTCTGCGCCGGCAAGGCCATGACATCGTCGAGGTCGACGGCGGCCTCGCGGCGATCGAGCGGCTCGGCAACGGCGGCTTCGATCTGGCCATCATCGACCTCCTGATGCCGGGACTGGGGGGGCTGGAGCTGCTCGGGCTCCTGCGGTCCCTGCCACGCCCGCTGGCCGACCTGCCGGTCATCGTCCTCACCGCCACCAGCGACGCGACCACCCTCGCCGAGGCCGAGCGGGCCGGGGCGAGCCTGGTCCTGCGAAAGCCGGTGTCGGCGAACGGCCTTCGCCAGGCATTGGCGTCCCTGTTCGCCCAGGCGCCCGGCGAGGAGACCCCGGCCGATGCGATCTTCGAGGCGCGGATGCGGGGCCTGACCATCGCCGCGCGGGCCGAGCTGAGCGCGCGGATCCCCGAGCTTCTCACCCGGGTCGAACGCGGCGAGGCCACCGTGGCCGACGCTCATCGCATCGCCGGGATCGCGGCCCAATTCGGCTGGGCGAGCGTCGCCCTGGCCGCCGATGAACTCGAGCACTCGCTGCGCTCAGCGAGGCCCGCGCGGGACGCCGCCTCGCGACTGGCGCTGGCCCTGCAGGCGATGAGGTGACGGACGGCGGATTGATCGTCCGTGGGCCGCCACTGGGGACCCGGCCATCGGGGCTGGAAATTGACATCGCCGCAGCTCCCGCCCATCTGGAGTGGGAGGGACATGTTTCGAAGGGAGAACGCCATGTCGATGTTGTCTCGAATGGTTCGTGGGAGCGTCATCGCCGCCGGTCTGATCGGCCTGTCCGCGACCGCCGCCGCCGCCGGGCCGGCGGCCGGCCAGAGCGCGCCGTGCTTCTTCATCAATCAGTGGCAGGGCTGGAAGGCGCCGAGCCCGGACGTGCTCTACCTGAAGGTCAATATGAACGAGGTTTATCGGGTCGAGCTCAGCGCCGGCTCGCCGGAACTCCAATGGCCGGACGCGCATCTGATTTCGGTCTCCCGCGGATCGGACAGCGTCTGCTCACCCCTCGATCTGGATCTGGCGGTGGCCGACCTGGGCGGCATCAGGGAACACCTGATCGCAAGGTCGCTGACCAAGCTGACGCCGGAAGAAGTGGCCGCCATACCGCCGAAATACCGCCCCTAGGGCTTGGTCGGCGCGCGGCAGATCGCGATCAGTTCCGGCGCCGTCTGGTCGCGAGCCTTCCGCGGCGACAGGCAATGCGCCGCCAGGGCCGTGCACACCCCCGCGGCGGCCCGCAATCGGATCCATCGTCCGGCGGCTGGGTCGCGCAACATGTTGACGATGGTCGAGGCCGCGTTCAGCGCCGCGTTGAGCCTCGGCGGCGAAACGAACCTCGCCGACAAGCCCGCGTCACCGACCAGCCGGTCGAGTCCCCGGCGGCTGAAGATTTCGCGGTGGCGCGGAAAATCGACGTCGCGCGCCCAGGAACCGGCGGCGCGGAAGAGCAAGCTCTCGGAATTGGGCGTGGCGATCCACAGTCCGCCTCCAGGCGCCAGGCGCCCGGCGAGCCCGGCGATCACCTCCGCCGGGTCCGCGAGGTGCTCGAGCACATGGCCCAGGGTGATCCAGTCGAAGGGCGCGGCGGTCGCCACCTCGCTCGATTCCAGCCACCGGTAGGAGCCCGTCTCGGCCGGCGGCCCGCCGAGATCGGTCCCGAACGTCTCGCGGCCCGGCCCTTCCTTGTTCACCGCCGTCAGATAGGCGCCCGAGCCGCAGCCGTAATCGAGCACTCGCCGCGCCCCGGCCGGAAGGTGGCGGCGCAGATAGGGCCGTCGCCAACGGTCGGTGACACCGCGCAGCCAGCCTCGCCAGCCGCCGCGCGCGGCGCGGGCGGTGTAGTAGCCGGCGTAGGCGTGCGTCACGACGGCGGGGGCGGGGAAGGCGTCGGGAAAGAGCGCGGCGCAGGCCGGGCAGCGCATCATGCGGCCCTCCACCGGGGTGGCGCGGAAATTCAGGTCGCGGATCGCGAACGCCGGCTCCGCCCCAGCGGTGGGGCAGCTACAGTGATTTGTCAGCCAGTCCACCGCCCCCCCAGATCATCGTCGCCGCGAATTCGATCACCGACTTGAGAAGCCACGCGGCCAACAGACCGGACTCTCCGAAGCGCCGGATCAGGACGTAGAACAACGCGATCGCGATCGCGGCCCCCAACCCCAGAAGCAGGGCGGCGCGCCTTGCCCGGCCGGCGCCCTGCAGCTCCGCGATCCTCAGTTGGGTGAAACCGGCGATCACCACGGCGGCGGCGAAGGCCAGTATGGCCGGTGGGAACGGAGAGCCGATGAACCTCGCCAGCAGGTCGGGAGCCACGGCCAGAGTTCCGCCGACCGCCGCCACGAACAGGCCCCCGGCGGTCGCCGTCAACAGCCATGATCGGCGAACGAAGGCGTCGGCCGCCCGGCCCACCGCGCGGCGCGCGAAGATGATCGGGGTGAGAAGATAGGGCAGCAGCCAGAAGCGGCTGAACGCCTCGTAAAGCAGAAAATAGGCCGTATAAGCGCCCGGCGCGAGGTAGCGCAGAGCCAGGACGCGGTCGGCCGAGCCGCCCACCGCCGCGATCACCGAAGCCCCCGCCAGCTCAACCCAGCGAACGTCACGGAGAAGCCGGCCAATCCGCGGCCCCAGCGGCGCCTCGGGACCGGCGCGCGGTTCGGAGAAGGCGACGAAGCCGACGAGGACGAGGCGCGGCGCGGTCGAGGCGCCCATGGCCCAGATCAGCGGCATCCCGGCCAGCAGGAACGCGCCGAGAAGCAGCAGGCCGCCCCCCAGACTGCCGTGCTTGAGCCAGATGGCCGAAGCGTGCCGGCCGCGTACGTCAAGGAGCACGCGAAGGTCGGTGGCGGCGAATCCGGCCGCGGTGACGAAGGGCAGCCAGAGCCAGGCGAGCGGGTCCACGTGCGGGTCGGCGAACCGCCAGAGGAGAGCCAGGAAAGGCGCGGCGAGGAGGCCCTTGAGCGCACTGACCAGGAGATAGCCGCGCGCGCCGACGTCGCCAGGGGCCTGGTCTTCGGAAGCGCGTAGCAGCGAGGCCTTGACCGTGGCGGGTTCCAGGCCGGCCGCGATGGCGGCGATGAAATGGAAACTCAGCGCATCACGCAGAAGCGTGGCCGGGATCTCTCGCTTCAGGACCACGACGACGCCCAGCACCACGACAGCGGCGACGAGATAGGATCCGCCAACCATCATGACGCGCGCGCCGATTCGGAGCGCCGATGAACCGGGTCTGATTGAGGCGGCGTTCAAGGCGGCGCGACGAGGTCCGATTCGGAGAACCCATGGTGCGCCGCCGCCCCGATCCGGCGCAAGCCCGGCCGATCACCGCCCGGGCGAACCGCCCTACGGGAGGGTTCAGGCCTCGGACGTGTCCTCGCGCTCGCCGGCCCCGGCGGCGCGCTCGGCGATCCGCGCCGACTTGCCCCGGCGATCACGCAGATAATAGAGCTTGGCCCGGCGGACCGCCCCGCGGCGCTTGACCTCGATGGATTCGATCATCGGGGAGAGCACCGGGAACACCCTCTCGACGCCTTCGCCGAAGCTGATCTTGCGCACCGTGAAGCTCTCCTGGAGGCCGCCGCCGGCGCGGGCGATGCACACGCCCTCATAAGCCTGAACCCGCTCGCGCTCGCCCTCCTTGATGCGCACATTGACGCGCACCGTGTCGCCGGGCTGGAACGGCGGGATCTTCTTGCCGGTGACGAGGCGGGCGGCCTCTTCCTTTTCGAGCTCCTGGATCACGTTCATCGCTTCAAATTCCTTCTCACGGGCTTCAATCGCCCTTTGCCTGTTGATTGGCGAGATGCGCCGCCCACAGATCCGGACGCCGCTCCCGCGTGGTCGATTCCCGTTGCGCCCGCCTCCACCTGGCCACCTCGGCATGGTGGCCGGAAAGCAGGATCTCCGGGATGTCGCGCCCCTCGAACGTCCGCGGCCGGGTGTACTGCGGATATTCCAGAAGCCCGTCTTCGAAACTCTCGTCGTCCAGACTGGCGGCCTGCCCCAGGACGCCGGGAACCAGCCGCACGCACGCCTCGATCACCACCATCGCCGCCGCCTCGCCGCCGGCGAGCACCGCGTCTCCCACGCAGACCTCCTCGAAGCCGCGACCCTCGATCAGGCGCTGATCGACGCCCTCGAACCGGCCACAGAGGACGACGAGACCCGGCCCTTCCGACCAGGTTCTGGCCAGGACCCGGGTGAACCGCCGGCCCCGCGCGCTCATGCACACCAGCGGCCGGCCGGAACGCTCGATGCTGTCCAGCGCCGAGGCGATCACGTCCGCCCGCATCACCTGGCCGGGTCCGCCCCCGGCGGGGGTGTCGTCCAGGAAGCCGCGCTTATCGGTGGAAAACCCCCGGATGTCCACCGTCTCCAGGCTCCACGCCCCCCGCTCCCGCCACGCCGTCCCGATCAGCGAGACGCTCAGGGGACCCGGGAACGCTTCGGGAAACATTGTGAGGACGGAGGCGGTGAAGGGCATGGCAGGGACGCCGAAGATTCCTCCCT
>DASRLN010000252.1:0-8548 GCA_035648435.1 Caulobacteraceae bacterium | reverse complement strand
CTTCCAAAACCGCCGGAGATGTTCTGGCGCTCGTACTGCAACAGGCGCTTGGCGATCTCCCACCCGCCCCCGACCTTGCCGATCAGATTGTCCTTGGGGATCTTCACGTCGGTGAAGAAGGTCTCGCAGAATGGGGATTCGCCGGAGATCAGCTTGATCGGCCGCGTCTCCACGCCCGGCGTCGCCATGTCGATCAGCACGAAACTGATCCCCTCGTGCTTCTTGGCGGTGTCGGTGCGCACCAGGCAGAAGCACCAGTCGGCCCGATTGGCGTAGGAGGTCCAGATCTTCTGGCCATTGATCAGCCAGTGGTCGCCGCCGTCCTCGCAGCGGGTCCGCAGGCTGGCCAGGTCCGAGCCCGCGCCGGGCTCGGAATAGCCCTGGCACCAGCGAATCTCGCCCCTGATGATCTTCGGCAGATGTTCCTGCTTCTGGGCCTCGGTGGCGTATTCCAGCAGCACCGGACCCAGCATCCACAGGCCGAAGGAGGCGAGGGGGGACCGGTACCCGCCCGCCGCCAGCTCCTCGTTCAGCACCCGCGCCTGATCGGCCGAAAGCCCTGCGCCGCCGTAAGCCGCCGGCCAGGTGGGCGCCGTCCAGCCCCTGGCCGCCAGGCGGCCCATCCAGACGATCTGCGGATCGTCGCTGCCGGCGAATGGCCGGCCGCCCCAGGGCGCCTCCGGATCGGTGCGCGCCTTGGGATCACGCAGCTCGGCGGGATAGTTCGCCGCCAGCCACGCCCTGGTTTCGGCGCGGAAGGCGTCCAGGTCGGTTCCGCCGAAATCGGCCATGGGTGTTTCCCGTCGGTTCCCTGTCGCCGATCACCTTACCGCCGCCACCGCCCGCCGCAAGGCGCCGGGCGCATGCCAGTTCGGTTGCGCTGCGTCTTGACAAGGCGCGGGGCGGCGGTCTTCCGTTCCAACCCATCGCGGGCTGGCGTTGGGGCGGATGGTCGGCGATCCGCCGGCGGGTCGCCTCGGGGCGGCGCGCGATGGCGCTGGATGGTCGTTTGCGCGAGAGCCGCCGAAGCCAGGCTCCGGTGACTCGAAACCGTCCGGCGAACCGGTTTCTGGGGGTTGCATGGTCGGGGCGGTTTCGCGAAGCCTTCTGAAGAGCGGTCTGGCCCTGGCTGCGCTCGGCTTGGCCGCCTTGCCGGCCGCGGCGCAAGACGGCGCCGGCGCCCCCGCACCGACCGGCGCGGCGGGAGTCGCGCCGACCATCGCCAACCAGCTGCCCGCGCCGCGTGCGGCCCCGCGTCCTCTGCCCGCGCCGCCGCCGTCCCGCGCCTGTCCCTTCGCCGGCGCCGGTCTGAAGGTGACCCTCACCCAGGTCGTCGTCGATGGCGCCACGGTGGTGACGCCGGCCGCGATCAACGCGGCCGTGGCCCCGTGGATCGGCAAGGAGTCGGACCTCGGCGTCGTCTGCGCGGTGCGGGACAAGGTCGCGGCGTTGTTCGCCGCCAAGGGCTACCGGCTCACCCGCGTCGATCTGCCGGCCCAGAGAATCGCCGGCGGGGTGCTGCATCTGCGGGCCACCGAGGGGTTCATCGCCGCCGAGGATCTGAGGAGCCTGGCCAGGATGGGTCCCTCCGGCGCTCTGGCGCGGGAATATCTGTCGGGCCTCATTGGCGAGCGGCCGACACCCTGGGACGACATCGAGCGGGCGGTGCTGCTCACCCGCGACATTCCCGGCGCCGAGGTCGGCATCCGGCTGCACGCCGAGGCGGGCGGCGATCCGGGCGCGGTCGAGCTGGTCGCCGATTCCGCCGACCGCCGGCGGCTGGACGTCTCGGCCGGCCTGCAGCACCTGGGCTCGGACGAGCTGGGGTCGACCGCGCTCTACGCCCGTTTCGACGCCAACAGCTTCACGCCCTTGGGGGAGCGCACCTCGCTGGTACTCTACGGCACGACCACCGGGGCGCAGAAGGTGGTCGAGTTCACCGAGAGCGCCTACCTCGGCCACAGTGGCCTCAACGCCGACTTCGACATCAACTACGCCACCACCCACCCTGGCGCCGACCTCGCCCCTGTCGATCTGAGGGGCGATTTCCTCAGCACCCGAACCGGACTCACCTATTCGTTCCTTCGCTCCCAGACCTTCAACCTGGTCGGCGGGCTGCACTTCGAGACCATCGACCAGAAGAACGATCTCGGCGTCTTCCAGGGCTTGCCGGGCGGCGCGCCGCTGCTGTTCCGGGACAAACTTCGCATTGTTTCCGCCGAACTCGACGGGCGCTGGCGACCGCCGGACCTGACGCCGCTCACCGCCGACTTCACCCTGGAGGCGCGGCAGGGTGTCGGCGGCCTTGGCGGCAGCCGCGCCGGCGATGCCGATCTCTCCCGCGGCGACGGCGATCCGCAGGCCACGGAGCTGCGCGCCGACGGAACCCTCCGCTGGACCTTCGGCGGGCGGCCCAACCCCGACCAGATGGGCGGTCCCTGGCTCCAGGCGCGCGCGGCCGGACAATGGACCAATCATCCGCTGCTGGCCTACGAGGAATTTCAGATCGGCAACTACACCATCGGCCGCGGCTACAGCCCGGGCGCCGCGACCGGCGACCGGGCCATCGGGGCCCAGTTCGAGGCCGGTTGGCCGATCGTCTATGCTCCGGCCAGGCCGCACGGCCGCACCATGCCGCTATGGATCGAACCCTACGTCTTCTATGACGTCGCCCACCTGACCAACCTCTACGCCGGTGGCTATACGACCACGATTTCATCGGTCGGCGGCGGGGCTCGGGTTCGCCTGCCCTGGCAGCTGCGCCTCGACGCCGCCTACGGCGATCCGCTCGACCGGCCGTTCCCCGGCGCGG
Source organism: Caulobacteraceae bacterium (assembly GCA_035648435.1). GTDB lineage: Bacteria > Pseudomonadota > Alphaproteobacteria > Caulobacterales > Caulobacteraceae > Acaudatibacter. Next base: position 5,736 of record DASRLN010000252.1, on the reverse strand, counting down.
TCAGGCCCCCCGGCCGGCTGCTGCTCACCCTCACCCGCGTCTTCTCGTTCCACTGAGGTCCGCCATGGCCGACTTGAACTCCGCCAGCCGCCGATTTGGACATCACTCTCGCCTGCTCGCCTCCAGCGCGCCCCTGGCCCTGGCCATCGCCATCGGCGCCGGACCGACGTCGGGCCAACAGGCGCGGCCGGTCAACATTCCCTTTCCGACCGCGGTCAATCCGGCCAACGGCCTGCGGCCGAACTGGACGCATGTGACGACCGACGCGGGGTATGATCCGCATTACACCACCGGTTCGGTGACCCAGACCGCCCCGCGCGCCTACGCCGAGTGGGAATCGTTCAACGTCACGCCCGGCAGCACGTGGACGGTGAACGGGCAGCAGCCGGATTGGATTCTCGTCGATCGCGTGGTCGGCGTGAACGGCGTCATCCCGGCCTCGAGCCTCAGCGGAATGATCGCGGCCAACGGCCAGGTGTGGATTCTGAACACCTCCGGCATCGCGGTTTCCAAGACCGGCGTCTTGGACGTCGCCGGGCTTCTGCTATCGACGGCCGCATCGTTCAATCTCACCGGCGACGGCGCCGCCACTCCCGGCTCGTTCCTGGGCGGCAGCCTGGCGTTCCAATTCGGCGGCGCGGCCAACTCGGTGGTGATGGATGGCACGGTGAACGCCTCCAAGGGCATCGTCGCCTTCCTGGCGCCTCAGGTCACCGTCGGCGGCAAGGTCGTTCAGACCGGCGGATCGACCCAGTTCGTGGCCGTCGCGGCCCAGGACGTCAGCCTCGTGTTCACCGACGTTGGGACCGTGCTCGCGCTCGATGGCGTGACCATCAGCGCGCCGGCGCCCGTGCAATGCATCAACGTCTGTCCGCCGCCGCCTCACTCCACGGTCGATCTGCAGGCCGGATCGCAGATCACCGCTGGGCGGATTTTCGTCGCCGGGGCCGCCGTCGGATCGCCTGCCGCAATCATCGCCAGCGGAGGATTGACCGCGACCGCGGCGCGAGGCGATGGACAGGACATCGTCCTCATGGCCGCCGACAATGTCGTGGCGGGGACGGCGCCATCAGCCGAACTCGCCGGCGGCGCGGTGCAGGCCAGCGCGACGACCACGACCACGGGCGGTTCGGTCACCATCGACACCGCCCTCGTCAACACCACCGCGGCCGGGGTCGAGGATCCGGCCGCCGCCGTCGGCGCCGGCCTGATGATCCGGTCGGCCGGCGACACCGACGTGGGCGGGATCACCAACGCCGCCGGCGACATCGACATCCTGGCGCGAAACAACATCAACTCCCTCACGTCGGGCGGCGGAAACATGGCCGGCGTGGACATCGCCCTCGATGGGGGAACGGTGACGGTCGGGGCGCTCACCGCGGGCGACGACGTCGCGGTGCGGGCGGCGCAGTTTTCCGCCACCTCGATCGCCAGCGGCCAGAGCGTCGCCGGCCAGGCGCCGGTGGATACCATCGGGGCCGCGGATCGGCTGATCGCCTCGGCGGGAGCCTTCACTTTGGCGGGCGTCTACTACGATCTCACCGGCCACGACATCGACATCATCGCGCCGGCCGGGATCGCGGTCACCGGGCCGATCACCGCCGCGCCCGCCACCAGCGGGTTTCTGTCGTCCGACGTCCGCCTGGAGGCATTGGATGGCGTCTCGGTCGCGAACATCACGGCCGACCGGGATATCCTGGTCATCGCCGGCCTGCGGGCGGGGTCGGTGACGGGCGGCGCGTTCACGGCCGGACGCGACGTGGCCGTATGGGTTCACCCAGGCGCCGGTTCGATCGCCCTGGCCTCGGCCGAGGCCGGCGACGACATCGTCCTGCGTTCGCCCACCGCGATCACCGTGACCGGCGGCCTGACCACCCAGGGCCTGGACGTTTCGCCCGCGGTGGCCGGCGACCAGGCCGGCGACCTGCTGAGCTCGCTTCTGCCGATGACGGCGTTCGGCCACGCCTTCACCGTCAGCCCCGGTTCGCAGGTCGATCTGATCGCCGGCACGACGATCGACATCGGCGCAGCGGCGACGGCCGCCGGGCCAAATTCCAGCGCGCGGTTCCAGGCCAAGGACGGCGTCACCGTGGGCGCGGTGACGGCGGGCGCCGACGTGCTCATCGACGCCGATCTCACCGACGCCGACTCGGGCGCCGCTGTCGGCGCCGTGGCCAAGGGCGCCCTTTCGGCGGGCCGCGATATCGCCGTGCGCTCGACCAACGCCGACATCAGCCTCCTCTCCGCCACCGCCGGCGACGACATCGTCCTGCGCTCGACCCTGGCGATCGACGTCACCGGCGCCCTCGCCACCTTGGGCCTGGACGTCTCGCCGGCCACGGCGGCGGACCAGGCTGGCGATCTGCTGTCGGCGGCGGATCCGATCACCGCCTTTGGCCACGTCTTCGATCTCACCGGCTCGGACATCGACGTGAAGAGTGGGGCCGGCGGGACCGATGGCGCGATCAGTATCGGCGGTCAGATCGCCGCCGCCGGGGCGCAGTCCGATGTCCGCCTCCAGGCCGACAACGCCATCACCGTCGCCGGCGTCAGCGCCGGTCGCGACATACTCATCGACGGCGATCTGACCGATGGCAACGGCGATCAGGGATCTGGGGTCACCGGCGGCGCCCTGGTGGCCGGCCGCGATGTCGGCGTGCGTTCGCTCAACAATTCCGTCACTCTGGCTTCCGCCCAGGCGGGGGACGACATCGTGCTGCGGTCGCCGACCGCGTCGATCACGGTCAGTGGAACGCTCGCCGCTGGCGGCGTCGATGTGACCCCAGCGTCGTCGGCCGACCAGGCAGGAGATCTTCTGTCCGGGCTCGATCCGATGACCGCCTTCGGCTTCAAGTTCGCGGCGAGCCCCGGCTCGGAGATCGATGTGCTGGCCGCCACCACGATCAGCGTCGGCGGCCAGAGCAGCGGCGCCGGAGCCCAATCCGACGCCAGGTTCCAGGCCAATGACGGGATCGCGCTGGGCGGCGTCAGCGTCGGCCGCGACATCCTGATCGACGGCGATCTCACCGACGCCGGGGCGCCGGCCGGCGTGACCGCCGGGGCGCTTGTCGCCGGGCGGGACATCGCCGTTCAGTCCCTGGATAGCGCCGTGACCCTGGCGTCGGCCCAGTCCGGCGACCACCTCGTGCTGCGGGCCGTCGGGGCCATCGATATCACCGGCGCCCTGACCACCGGCGGCGCGAACGCCGCTCCGACAGCTGACCAGGCCGGCAACCTGCTGGTCGCCTCCGACCCCATGGTCGCCTTCGGCCACACCTTTGCTCTTGCCGGCTCGGACATCGACGTCGTCGCTGGCGGCGCGATCACCGTCGGCGGCCCGGCGGCGGCGGCGGGCGCCCTTTCCGACGCCCGCTTTCAGACGGCCAATGGGGTCACGCTGGCCGCCGTCAATGCCGGCGCCGACGTGCTCGTCGATGGCGGCGGCGCGGTGGTCGGCGGCGCCTTGGTGGCGGGGCGCGACGTCGGCGTTCAATCCTTGGGCTTCTCCATTGCGCTGGCCTCGGCCCAGGCCGGAGACGACATCGTTCTGCGCGCGCCGACGGTGATCAGCGTCAGCGGCGGGCTGACCACCAACGGCCAGGACGTCTCGCCAAAGACCTCCCCGGATCAGGCCGGAGATCTTCTGGCGGCGCTCGATCCGCTTAACGCCTTCGGGGCGACGTTCCCGGTCAGCCCGGGCTCGGACATCGACGTCGTCGCCGGCGATGGCGTCAAGATCGCCGGTCAGGTGGCCGCGGCGGGGAGCCAGTCCGACGCGCGCTTCCAGGGTCCCATCGTCACGCTCGCCGGGATCACCGCCGGAGAGGACGTGTTCGTCGATGGCGGCCTCTTCGCCACCGTCGGCGCGGTCAGCGCCGGGCGCGACGTCGGTATCGCGGCGGGGGCGGATCTCACCCTGGCGTCGGCGCAGGCTGGCGATGACATCGTCCTGCGGGCCGGAGACAACCTGACCGTCACCGGATCACTGACCACTCTGGGCCAGGACGCGCCGGTCGCCAAGGCGGCGAACCAGGCCGGGGATCTGCTGGCCGCTTTCGAACCGATGACCGCCTTCGGAGCCAGTTTCGCCGTCAGCCCGGGTTCGGACATCGACGTCATGGCCGGCTTCCCGATCACCGTCGGCGGACAGGTGACGGCGGGGGGGCCAAAGTCCAGCGCGCGCTTCCAATCGGGATACGGCGTGTCGCTCGCCGGGGTCACGGCCGGCCAGGACATCTTGATCGACGCCGATTCCAGCGATCTCGAAGGCGGGACTCCCACCGGTGTCATCGCCGCGGCGTTGATCGCCGGCCGGGACATCGGCATCCGATCGCAATTGAGTTCGATCACGCTGGCATCGGCCCAGGCGGGCGACGACATCGTACTGCGTTCGCCATCGACGATCGACGTCACCAGCAGCCTGGCGACGACCGGGCCGGACAGCACTCCGGCGGTGTCGCCCGACCAGGCAGGGGATCTTCTTTCGGCGCTCGATCCGATGAAGGCCTTCGGGGCGACCTTCTCGGTGAGTCCGGGTTCGGACATCGACGTCGTCGCCGGCGGCGCGATCGCCGTGGGCGGCGCGGCCACGGCGGCCGGCGCCCTGTCGGACGCGCGCTTCCAGTCGCCCCTGTCGGTGACGCTCGCTGGCGTGAATGCCGGCGAGGACCTGCTCATCGATGGCGGCGGGGCGGTCATCGGCGGGATCATGGTCGCCGGCAGAGACATCGCCGTGCGGTCATTGGACAGCTCGCTCGCCCTGATTTCGGCCCAGGCGGTCGATGACATCGTGCTACGCTCGGCGACCTCGGTCGGCGTCACCGGGACGCTGGCCAGCCAGGGGCTGGACACCACCGGGACGACGACGCCCGACCAGGCCGGCGTCCTTCTGGCCACGCTCGAGCCGATGGTCGCCTTCGGCCACACTTTCACGCTTACAGGCTCTGACATCGACGCGGTGGCCGGGACCACGATCAGCGTCGGCGGCCAGACGACCGGAACCGGGGCCCTGGCCGACGCGCGCTTCCAGGCCAACGACGCGATCACCCTCGGCGGCGTGACAGTCGGTCGCGACATCCTGATCGACGCCGACCTCACCGACGCCGGAACCTTCGTGGCTTTCGGCGTGGTGGCCGGTGTCCTTGACGCTGGCCGGGATGTGGGAGTCCAGTCGCCGTTCAGTACCGTCACCCTGGCGTCGGCCCAGGCGGCCGACGACATCGTGCTGCGATCCGCCTCGACGATCAGGGTGACCGGCGCGCTGACGACTGGCGGCGCGGACGTCTCGCCGAAGGTCGCGCCGGACCAGGCCGGCGATCTGCTGGCGGCGGCCGATCCGCTGAAGGCCTTCGGGGCCACGTTCAGCGTCAGTCCCGGTTCGGACATCGACGTCGTCGCCGGCGGCGCGATCGCCGTGGGCGGCGCGGTCACCGCGGCCGGCGCCCTGTCGGACGCGCGCTTCCAGTCGCCACTGGCGGTGACGCTGGGGAACGTGAGCGCGGGCGAGGACCTGCTCGTCGATGGCGGCGGGGCGGTCATCGGCGGGATCATGGTCGCCGGCAGAGACATCGCCGTGCGGTCGTTGGACAGCTCGCTCGCCCTGATTTCGGCCCAGGCGGGCGATGACATCGTGCTACGCTCGGCGACCTCGGTCGGCGTCACCGGGACGCTGGCCAGCCAGGGGCTGGACACCACCGGGACGACGACGCCCGACCAGGCCGGCGTCCTTCTGGCCAC
>DASRLN010000251.1:0-14941 GCA_035648435.1 Caulobacteraceae bacterium | reverse complement strand
CCTCCCGGCGCCGCCGGCGGCGCCCCCCATCGACGCGTCGGCGCCGCCACGCTGATGCGGCGGCGGCGGCGATCCCCGGCTCTCCCCTCGCACCGCGGCAGAGACGCCCCGCATGGCTGATCCTCCCTCCGACGAGCCCTCTCTCGATCCCCGCACCTGGGGCGCGGCGCGGCGCGGGTCGGCGCCGCCGACGCAGCCCGGCCGGCCGGCGACCGCGGCGCCCGCGAGGCCGCCAGGACCCGCCTCTGGCGGAACGTCGTTCGATCCGAAGACCTGGGCGGCCGGCGCCAGTTCCGCGCCATCGAAGGCGCGGCCGACGCGTGGGCGGCGGGTCGGCGCGACGTTCATCGCCCTGGCCGTCGCGGTGGTCGTCGCGGGCGGCCTGCTGTTTGCGTTTCGGGGCCATCTCGGCCTGGAAAGCGGTAGCCGCCCGGCCGGGTCGCCGCCGCCGGCGCCGCCACCCCCCACGGGGATCGAGCGGCGGACGCTGGTGGTTTCTGGCCCCGGCGACATCCCCGCCGCCCTGACCAGCGCGGGGGTCGCGACCGCCGAGGCGGCGAGCGTCGCCGCCGCCGCCGCCGCCAAGCTCGCGCCCGGCGCCGGTGATCTGACGCTGATCCTGATGCTCAAGCCGGTCGCCGGCGGCAGCCACCTCGTGAACCTCGACGCCCGCCACGACGACGGCGCCGGCGTCGTCGTTGCGGCCGGGGGCGGCGGCGACTTCGTGGCGCGGACCACCGCGGCCGACCTGAAGACGGTGGTCAAGGTCGTGCGCGGCGAGATGGACGCCTACAGCTTCTATTCCTCGGCCGTCGCCCAGCACCTGACCGATTCCCTGATCTCGCCTTTCGCCCAGGCTCTCACCTTCGACTTCGATTTCCAGCGCGAGATCCACGCCGGCGACATCTTCGAAGCCGCCTTCGAAGACCGGCAGAACGCCCAGGGCCAATCGGTCGGCGTCGGACGCCTGCTCTACGTCTCCCTGGAGACGCCGGCCAAATCGCGCGCCCTCTATTGGTTCCAGCCACCGGGCGGCGGCGACGGCGGCTGGTTCGACACCAACGGCCGCAGCACCGTGCGCTCGCTGATGCGCACGCCGGTGGAGGGCGCGCGCATCTCCTCGACCTTCGGGATGCGCGAACACCCGGTCCTGGGATTCATGAAGATGCACAAGGGCGTGGACTTCGCCGCTCCCACCGGTACGCCGATCTACGCCGCCGGCGATGGAACCGTGCTGCACGCCGAGATGAAGGCGCTCAACGGCAACTACGTCGAGATCCAGCACGACAACGGCTGGCAGACCTTCTATCTTCACATGAGCGCCTTCGGCCCCGGCATCACCCAGGGGGTCCGCGTCCATCAGGGTCAGCAGATTGGCGCCATAGGCACCACGGGACGCTCGACCGGACCGCATCTCCACTACGAACTGCACGTCGATAATCAGCCCACGGACCCGATGGCGATCAAAATGGAGTCCGGGCGGTCCCTGGATGGCGGCGCCCTGAAGACCTTCTTCAAGGAACGCGACCGGATCGACGCCCTCCGCGCCGCGCAGAACGGGTAGCCGCGCTCAGGCGATCAGCGGGCGCGAGGCCGGGCGTGGCCCCGACACCATGATCGCCGCCACCAGCCCGGCCAGAATCAAGGTGGTCGCCAGGCTGGCGTTCATGGTGTCGGCGCCGCCGCTCCAAAGGGCCGGCCCGGCGAGATCGAGGTCGAACACCGACCCGGTGATCGGCACGCCGGGATTGGGGTCCAGGCCGAGAACGCCGGACTCGGTCCAGTTCCAGGCGAAATGCGCCGCCGCCGGCGCCCACAGGCCTCCGGTCCGCAGGGCGAGCAGGCCGAACAGCAGGCCGCCCAGCACCAGGTTCAGGACGGCCAGGGGCGCCCGCGCCCCGGCCACCACGTGAAGGGCGGCGAACATCACCGAGGTCGCCGCCAGACCGAACCACGGCCCCCATCGCGCGCACAGCACCGGTTGAACCCAGCCGCGGAAATAGACTTCCTCCGCGATCGACTGGAACGCCACCATGAGACACCCGGCAAGGATGCCGCCGCCGGGTCCAGAGAGCGGCGGGTAGGCGCCGCGGTGAACGACGCCGGCCATGCCGGCGATGGCCACGGCCGCGCCGAAGCCGGCCGCGCCGATGAGGACGCCGGCCGCCGCCGCCGCCAGCGGTCGCCGGCCCCGCGGCCAGAGCCGCCGGCCCTCGATCCACGTAGCGACGACCGCCGCCAGGATGAGCGCGCCATAGAGGGGCAGGTCCACCGCCGCCTCCCCGGCGATATCCGGCCAGGCGCCGGGTAGCTGGCGCAGGGCGGCGGCGACCCAGGTCGCCGCCGCGCCAGCCAGCCGGCTGGCGGCGAGCAGCACGGCGGCGGCGAAGACGGCGGCGGCGAGCGCGACGGCCCAGGCCGACGCCGGCCGGCGCGCCTCCGCGACCGCCCGCACCAGCGGATTGTCGAAATTCGCGGCGTACACGAAAGGCCCCTCCTCCGAGTCTCATCGCCGGCGACGATAGCAACCGCCGCCGATGTCCCGCCACCCCGAGCCGCCCGTCGGCGGCTATTTCCGCGTCGCCAGATAGGCGATGAGGTCGTCGCGCATCGCCGCGTCCGGCAGACTGATCTGCATCGCCGTGCCTGGAACCATCGCCGCCGGGCCGGCGAGAAACCGGTTCAGCGATTGCCGGGACCAGACGATGCCCGAAGCCTTGATCGCCGGCGAATAGTCGAATCCGGCGACGCCGCCCGCCTTGCGGCCGATTACCCCGGCAAGGCTTGGTCCCTGACCACCGTCGGCCGCGTGGCAGAATTCGCAACGGTCGGCAAACACCGCCGCGCCCTTGGCGGCGTCTCCCGCCTCCCGCGCGGCGCACGGCGCGACGCCGGCGAAGAGGACCGCGGTGGCGGCGAGCAGGCGCCCGACGGTCATTTCGCCGCTCCCGGCGCGCCGTCGTAGGCGACGCGCCAGATCACGCCGCCGCCGTCGTCCGAGACCAGCAAGGCGCCGTCATGGGCGACCGCGACCCCCGCCGGCCGGCCCCACACGCTCTTCTCATCGACCACGAAGCCGGTGAGGAAGTCCTGATACTGGCCGGTGGGAGCCCCGTTCCGCAGGATCACCCGAACGACCTTGTAGCCCGTGCGCAGGGTCCGGTTCCACGACCCGTGGAGGGCCACGAAGGCGTCATCGCGATACCTGGCCGGAAAGGCCGCGGGGCCGGAGGCGGCGGTGTAGAAGACCATTTCCAGGGGCGCTGAATGAGGCTGGAGAAGCACATCCGGGACGGCGGCCTTGCCGGCCAGATCGGGCCGCTCGCCCTTGTGCCGCGGATCCTCATGATCGCCGATGTAGTACCATGGCCACCCGTAGAAGCCGTGATCGCGAACCCGGGTGACGTAGTCCGGCGGCACGTCGTCACCGAGCAGGTCGCGCTCGTTGGTCGAACACCAAAGATCATCGGTCGCCGGCTGGATCGCGAGACCGACGCAGTTGCGAATACCGGCGGCCCAGATGCGCCCGCCCCGGCCCTGGGGATCGAACACCAGCACATCGGCGCGGTCCGTCTCCCCGCCCCAGCTCGCGCCCAGACCATGCTGGGCGTCCCAGGCGGCGGCCTCGGCCGGCGTCTTGACCGCCATGCCCTCGGCTATGTTGGAGCCCGATCCCACCGATACGAACATTCGTCTGCCATCGGGGGAAAAGGCCACGTCGCGGGTGGTGTGGTGGCCGGAGGTCGGGCTGATCCGCGCCACCACGGTCTGCGGCGTTCCGCGCGCCTTCACATCGCCGGCGCGATAGGCGAACCGCACCACGGCGTTGTTGTCGGCGACATAAACCCACTGAGGATGGGTGACGGGATAGAAGGCGATCCCGAAGGGTCGGTCCAGACCCGAAGCGAAGGTCTCGATGATCGAGGGCCTGGCCGCCCCATCGGCGGCGCGGAGCACGCGAATCCGCCCGGCGTCGGTCTCCGCCGCGAAGATGTCGCCGTTCGGCGCCACCCGGATGAGGCGCGGGCCGTCCAGCTTGGCGAAGGCGGCGACGGTGAAGCCGGGGGGGACGCTCAGGGCCGCTCCCGCCGGCCGGGCGACGATGCTCGACGGCGCCACGCCGTGCCTGGCGGTAGGCGCGGGAATGTCGCCGGCCCGGATCAGGCGGGTGACTCCGGGCGCGTCGGCGCGCCAGTCACCGTAGGCCGCCGAGCCGACGCGAACCTGCGAGGCCGCCGCGCCAGCGACACCGAGGGCCGCGAAGGTGACTGTTCCGATCCGAAGCATGGGTTCGTCTCTCCTCGCCAAGATCTGTCAGCGCTGGCGCCAAACGCCCGACCCAAGAAGCGCCGGCACGGCCAAAAGGCTCCCGACCGCGCCGACCCACAAGGTCGCCGACACGCCAATTGCGCCGGCGAGGGGGGCGGCGGCAAGGGCGCCGATCGGCAGGGTGAGACCGACGACGACATGGAATGTCGCGTTGACGCGCCCCAGAACCGCCGGCTCGATAACCCTCTGGCGCAGGCTGACGGCGTGGATGGCGAAGGCGACGAGGAAGGCGTCGCCGAACAACTGCTGGGTGAGCAGGGCCGCGATCGCCCAGGGGCCGGCGTGGAGGGAGAGCGGAATGAACAGGTTGGCGCCCTGGCCGGCCGCCAGGCAGGCGATCATCGCCCGTCCGGCGCCCCATCGTCGGCCCAGATCACCGGCGATCGCCGCTCCGGCGAAGGCCCCCACGCCGCCCGCACTGATCACCAGCCCGGTGACGGCCGGCGAGAGGGCGAGCAGTCGCAGCGCCAGGATCATGTACAGGGCGATGAAAAAACCGCCGAAGAGCGAGGCGAGCGCGTCGGCGACCAGCAGACGCCTGACCGTCGGATGAGTGACGGACGCGACCAGGCCGGCGGCGATGTCGCGGACCATCCCCGCCCTTTCACCGGTCGCCGACCGCGGCGCTTCCGTCGCCCGAATCCGGCTCAGCATCCACGCCGACCATCCGTAGGTGAAGGCGGTGAAGATCATCGCCATCGGCGCGGTGAGGATCTGGATCAGGGCGCCGGCGACCCCGGGTCCAGCCGCTTCGGCGACCGAATCCGTGCCCTCTAGTTTGGCGTTGCCCTCGACCAGCCGATCCGGACCGACCAGCGAGGGGAGCAGGCTGGCGTGGGCGATCCGAAAAAGCGTGGTGGCCGCGCCGACGCATCCCGCCACCAGATAGAGCTGCGGCAAGCCCAGCCGTCCCATCCAGGCGGCGATCGGCACGGTGAGAATGAGCGCCGCGCGAACGAGGTCCGATCCAATCATCAGCGGGCGCTTGGCGCCGCGATCGACCCGCCCGCCGATCAGGAGACCAACCACCACCCCCGGGGCGACCCCGAGCGTGGCCAACACAGCGACCTGTGTCGGCGAGGCGCCGATCGAAAGGACGGCGATGATCGGCAGAGCCGTGCGGGTGATCCGGGCGCCCAACGCGCTGCCCGCCTCGGCCGCCCAGAGCCGGAGAAAATCGCCGTGCCGCCAGAGTCCCTCGGTCGGCCAGAAACTCACCGGACTCAAGTCAGGCCCAGCCACCGCGAGGCCTGGAATATCGCCAGCCCCACGAGCCCGCCGACCAGCGTACCGTTGATGCGGATGTACTGCAGGTCCCGCCCGACCTGGAGTTCGAGCTTGTCGACGACGTTTCGGGTGTCCCAACTGGCCACGACCTGGGCGATGAAGAGGCCGATCTGGTGGCGACGTGGCGCCACCACCCGACGCACGAACATCCGCGCCCAGCCGTTGAGCTGCCGCTGGGCGCCCTGGTTGGCGTCGAGCCATCGACCGACGGCGACGATAAGGTCGGTCAAGCGGCCGGAAATGACCCCGTCGTCGTCCAGCGCGGGCGAAGCCAGCAGCGTTTCGATCTCCGACCAAAGAACGCCGGCGTGTTCGCTCAGGGAGGCGTCGGCCAACAGGCGCAGCTTGAATGCTTCGGCGCGATCGCCCAGATCCGGATCGTTGGCCAGCCGCTCGATGTAGCCTTCCACGGCGATGCGAAGCTCGCGTCGCCAGGGATGGTCCAGATCGCGCATCTCCTCGACGATGTCGATCAGTCCCGAGGCGATTTTCTCGGCGATGACCCGATCGATCCACCTCGGCAGCCAGCGATAGGAGTGTTCGGAGACCTTGGCCTGGATCTGGGGCTTGCGCTCGCCGACCCAGGTCGCGAGAGCATCAATCCCGCGATCGAGCAGGCGCTGGGCGCGTCCGTCGCTCCACACCGCGGCCAGGGCGATCGAGGCCAGCTTCGCCGCCGGCGCGCGCCGGATCAGGGCCAGCGCGCCAGAGGCCGCCGCCTCTCGCAGCGCCCCGGGCGGCAAGGCGCCGATCAGCCCCGGCAGCAGCGCCGCGAGGCGCCGCGCCAGGCGTTCGGCGTTATGCCGGCGGCCGAGCCAGGCGCCGCCCCAGCGCGCCAGTTCCAGTTCGGCGATCTTGCCTTCCAGGACGGCGACGGTGAGGAAGTTGTCGGCGATGAAGCCGCCGAGGGCCTGGCCGATCCGGGCCTTGTTCCGGGGGATGATGGCGGTGTGGGGAATGGGCAGGCCGAGAGGTCGCCGGAAGAGCGCGGTCACCGCGAACCAGTCGGCGCAGGCGCCGACCATCCCCGCCTCCGCAAAGGCGCGGACGTACGGAAGTCCGGACCAAGCTCGCGCGCCCAGACTGGCGGCGACGAACACCCCGGCCATCAGAACCAGCAGTCCGGTGGCGACGAGCCGCATCCGCGAGAGGGCCCGGGCGCGGTCCTCGGGCTCTCCCGGAGCGGTTTGCGGGACGGATCGGACAGGCATCCCGGGCGCCCGTTAGCGGAGGTCGCGCCAGCAGACCGCCGAAGCCCCCGGCCAAGCCGTCGCCGCATGGACGCCTCGCGCCACCGCGCGGGCGAGACAATCGGCGGCGATGGCGCCGATGCGGGCGACGGCGAACGCCTCCGGGTCCCCCAGGACGCGGAGTCCCGTGGAAAGGACAAACACCACATCGCCGTCGTAGGGCGAATGGATCGGACGGATCGCGCGCGCCAGACCATCCTGGGCCATGATCGCCACCCGGCGGGCCTGGGCCGGGGTCAGGCGCGCGTCCGTGGCCACGCAGGCGAGGGTGGTGTTGGCGCCCGCCACGGCCTCACGCTTGGCGAGCCCCCAATCCTCCGGATCCACTTTCGTCGCGGCGACCGGAAGGCCGCCGAATTCGCCGTCGATCTCGAACGGCGCGGCCCAGAAGCTCTTGCCGCCAGGAACCACCACCGAGCCGAAACTGTTGACGGCGGCCAGGACGCCGACCGTGAACCCGTCGCTCGAAATCATGGACGCCGAACCTGTCCCGCCCTTCAGGCGCCCCGCCATCGCCCCGGCGCCGGCTCCCACCGAGCCCAGGGCGAAATCTCGCGCGGCCCCCGCCACCGCCGTCAACCCCAAAGCCCGATAGGGCGGCTCCAATCCCCACGACTTGTCGCCGCCATTCCCCAGATCGTAGAGAACGGCCGCCGGCACGACTGGCGAGAGCGGCGTCCCGGCCGCGGTCGCCATCCCGAAGCCGCGGCCCCGCGCGCCAAGCCAGGCGACCACCCCGTCGGCGGCGGCGAGGCCATAGACCGAACCTCCCGCCAGGACGATGGCGTCCACCGCCTCGACGAGCGTATCGGCGGAAAGCGCGTCGGTTTCGCGCGTGCCGGGCGCACCGCCCCGGACATCGACCCCGCACACCGCGCGCCGATCGGGAAGTATGACCGTAACCCCCGTCCGCGCCGCCTCGTCGGCCGCTTGGCCCACGGCCAGACCAGGCACGTCGGTGATCAGATTGAGCGGTTCGGGGCGGGCGGCCATGGCGCGACGAAGCACGCCATGCCACGGCTTGTCCATCGCGGCCGTCCGGTGATGGTTCCCCGAGCGGCAAACGCCGCTAGGGTGGTCCCGGCTTTCATGGGGACCTCGCCATGCGGACACTTCTCGTTGTCTTCTTCGCGCTCGCCTGGATGGATCTGGCCCGGGCCGCGCCGACCACGGGCGGCGTTCCCCGGCCGATGGTGGCGGCGGCCAATCCCGCCGCCGTCGAGGCCGGCCTGAAGGTGCTGCGGGCCGGCGGATCGGCGATCGACGCGGCGGTCGCCGTCCAGGCGACCCTGGGCCTGGTCGAGCCGCAGAGTTCGGGCCTCGGCGGCGGGGCGTTCATGGTCTTCTACGACGCGCGCTCCCACAAGGTCACCGCCTATGACGGCCGCGAGGTCGCCCCCGCCGGCGCCGGAGCGGACTTGTTCCTCGACGACCAGGGACATCCCCTGACGCGGGGAACCGCCTTCGTGTCCGGCCGTTCGGCCGGCGTACCCGGCGCGATCGCCATGTTGGCTCTCGCCCAGAAGGAACACGGCCGGCGCCCGTGGTCTTCGCTGTTCGCCGAGCCGGAGCGGCTGGCCAGCGAGGGCTTCGTCGTCGGTCCACGACTGGTCAGCCTGATCGCCAGCTCCGCTCCCCAGGCGAAAATGCCCGACGTCGTCGCCTATTTCCGGCGGCCGGATGGCTCGCCGCTCCACGCTGGCGATCGGCTGGTCAACGCCGCCTATGCCGCCACCCTCAAGCGCCTGGCCGCCGAGGGTCCGGCGGCGCTCCTCGAGGGGTCGATCGCGCGGGACATCGTGGTACGCCTCCATCAGCCGCCGCTGCCTGGAACCATGTCTCTGTCGGACCTCGCCGGCTACAAGCCGCTCGAAGGGCCGGCCCTGTGCCGCCCCTATCGGGTGTGGATCGTCTGCGTGCCGAACCCGCCATCGGGCGGGACGGCGACGCTGCAGGCCCTCGGGCTGCTCGAGCGGACGGACATCGCCGGCCGCGGACCGGCCGATCCCAGGGCCTGGCTCGAACTCGCCCAGGCCGAGCGGCTGATGTACGCCGACCGGGACCGCTATGTCGGCGATCCGGCGTTCGTGAACGTGCCGGTGCGAGGCATGCTCGATCCCGCCTATCTCGACGAGCGCGCCAGACTGATCGGTGAGCGAGCCGGACCCGCGCCAAAGGCCGGTAAGCCGCCGGGCGCGCCGGTGACCGGGGCCGACGCGACCGCCGAGCCGGGAGGCACATCCCACTTCGTGGTCGCCGATCGACGGGGAAACGTGGTTTCGATGACCACCACGGTGGAGAGCCTGTTCGGCGACGGCCGGATGGTCGATGGCTTCTTCCTCAACAACCAGCTCACCGATTTCTCTTTCGTCCCGCGCGACGCCTCCGGAGCGCTGGTCGCCAACGCGCCGGCGCCGGGCAAGCGGCCCAGATCGTCGATGTCGCCGGCGATCATCCTCGACCGCCAGGGTCGTTTCGTCGCCGCCGTGGGCTCTCCCGGCGGACCGGCGATTCCCGCCTATGTGCTCAAGGCGATCGTCGGCATCCTCGACTGGAATTTGTCGATGCAGGAGGCCATCGCCCTGCCCAACCTGATCGCCATCGGCAACTTCTACGCCTCCGAGCCGGCGAAGTTCGCACCGGGCGTCGTCCAGGGCCTGGCCGACCGCGGGATCAAGCTCTACGGCGGCTCCGCCGGCGAAGGATCGGGTCTGCACGGCGTGATGATCCGCAACGGCAAGACCGAAGGCGGCGCCGACCCACGGCGCGAGGGGGTGGCGCGGCCCTGCTGCTAGGCGGCCGGCGTCGGGGCGCCGGAACCCGCCAGGGCGACCGGTGGGGGATCGGGCAGGCGCAACGCGAACACCGAGCCCGCCGGACTGGTTTCGACAAGCGTGAGGTCTCCGCCGTGACCCTGGGCGAGTTCCCTGGCGATGGCGAGACCAAGGCCCGTTCCTCCGCGCCGGGCCGAACCGGTGAAAGGGGCGAACAGATTGGCCCGCGCGCGCTCGGGAAGGCCAGGACCGTCGTCGGCGAGCGAGAGTATCGCCGCGCCTTCCTCCCGGCGGAGCGCGGCGACGACGCCGCCGACGCCGGGCCGAACAGGGCGCCCATCGATGGCTTCGCGGGCGTTACGCAGCAGATTGACCAGGATTCGGTGAAGCTGTTCGGGATCGGCCTCGACATGCTCCCCGGACCCGATCGCTGTTTCGAGCTTCACGCCATCCTCCGAAAGCCCGGCATCCTCCGCCGCCGCGTCCAGGGCGGCGCGCAGGGCGACCGAACGCTTTTCCGGCGGCGGCTCCTCGCTCTTGCCGAAACTGAGGACGTTCGAGGCCAGGGTGATCGCCCGATCAAGGGCGCGTTCCAGGCGCGGAAAAGCCTGGGTCACCTTCGGATCGCCCGAAAGGGCCATGCGTTCCGAGGCGATCTGGGCGCTGGTCAGCATGTTTCGCAGATCGTGGTTGATCTTGGCCACCGCCTCGCCCAGCGCGGCGAGGCGGGCGCGGGAACTCAGGGCGACGCGGAGGTCGGCCTGCATGCGATCCAGTTCGCGCTCGGCGGTGCCGATCTCGTCGTGCCGCCCCGAGGGCGCGATATGCGAGGCCGGGTTCTCGGGATCGGCGCGGAACCGCTCCATCGATCTGGTGATCCGCTGCATCGGGCGGACCAGGAAGAAGTTGAGCGAGAGATAGACCACCGCTCCGGCCATCACCGAGGTGAAGGCCGCGATGCCGAGCAGCCGGCCCAGCTGCGCCAGCAGATCGCGCCTGAGTGGTCCGTCGGGCGCGACGATCTCGACGAACTCGCCCGGCCGGAAGCGCGGCCTGGCCATCACCCGGACCATGCGGTCGCCCCCGCCCAGCAAGGTCTGGAACGGCGCCAGCCATGACATCGGATTGGAGCGCCGCAGATCGACGAGATAGGGCGTGCGCTTGAGCCGCGGCGCCTGGAGCACCAGGCGCCGCTCGTTTTCGACGCCCAGGGCGACGGAAACGACACCGGCGCTGGCCAGGAGCTTTTCGGACACCCGCGCGGTAACCACCCCGTTGGGCGCGGTTTCCTCGACCAGCGTGGCCAGTTCCGCCGCCCGCAGCCGATCGAGCAGCCGCTGTTCCTCGAAGGCGGCGAGGTTGGGTGGCAGGATCAGCAGATTGGCCACGACGACGATCAGGACGGTGAGCAGCAGCAGGCGCGCCGAAAGCCCGCGGAACGGGAAAAAGCGCGGCCCGGCTTTGGCTTGTGGCTCTTGCGTGGGCGCCGCTTCCGCCATCCGCGTCCCGTTACTCGACCAGCCGTCGCGGGGCAATGAAGCGGCAAGGCGACGACTCGCCGCGAACCGCATCCGCGCGCGCATCAGCCGCCAGGCCAGCGGCGCCGCGGAGAGCACGGCCAGCCCGAGGAGCGGCGCCAGTATCCGCGGTCGCTGAAAAACATGAGCGTCGATTCTGCCGCCCTGCTCGAAGACGACGCGGAGCCCATCGCCCAATCGCGCCAGAAGGAAACAGACCGGGGCGCTGCCGATCAGCGTGGCCGCCGCGAAGGTGCGCGGACGCACGCGCGCCAATCCCGCCGCCACCGTGACCGCGAAGTAGGGAAGGAAGGGCATAAGTCGCAGAGTGAGGAGCGAGGTGAAGGCATTCTTCGACAACGTCGCTTCCACGGCTCGAACGCTGCGACCCGCGCGGGTCGCCGCCCAGTCGCCGAAGGCGGTGCGGCAGGCGCCAAAGACCACCGCCGAGCCCACCACGCAGGACGCCAGCGCCGCCGATCCCCCAACCAGGCTTCCGAACAGAAACCCGCCGGCGACGCAGAGCATGCCAGGACCGGGAACGCAGGAAACCACGACGATCGTGAAGATCGCCGCGTAGCAGAGCAGTCCCAACGCCGGATGGTGCGCCACCGCCGCCGCGAGGACGACATGGTCGGCGCGAAGCTCGGAAAATGAGAGCCGACGCCATACGCCGGAGACTATCGCGCCGACCGCCAGGGCGCCGATGACCAGCAATGGCCAGGACCGCCGCGCCAGACCTCCGAGCCTCATTGCGCGCCGACCGCCTCGGCGACGCCGCGAAATCCGTCGGCGCGAAGCCTGGCGGCCAGATCGCGGCGAATTTCCGCGACCAGTCCGGGGCCGCGATAGACCAGGGCGGTGTAGAGTTGCGTGGCGTCGGCGCCGGCCCGGATCTTGGCGTAGGCGTCGGCCCCCGATGCGACGCCACCCACGCCGACCAGGCAGAGACGCCCCCGGGCAACCCGGCGAGCCTCGCGCAACACCCGCGTGGAGCGCTCCATCAACGGCGCGCCGGAAAGGCCGCCCGCCTCGCCCCGGTAGCCGCTGACGAGCCCATCCGGCCGATCCAGGGTGGTGTTGGAAACGATCAGTCCCTGCAGCCGATAATCGAGCGCCGCCTCCACGATACCGGCGATCTCCCGGTCTTCGAGATCGGGAGCGACTTTGAGAAAGATCGGGCAATCGCGGTCCCGACGCAGTTCGTCGCGCGCCTCGGAAACCGCGCCCAGCAGATCGACGAGAGCCTGACCGGACTGCAGCGCCCGCAGGCCCGGCGTGTTGGGAGAGGAAATGTTGACGGCGAAATAGTCGCCCAGGCCCCAGAAGCGGCGAAGGCCCGCGACATAGTCCGCGATCCGATCGGGGGAGTCCTTGTTGGCGCCGATGTTGACGCCGACCACCCCCGCCCCTGGTCGCCGCGCCAGACCGGCGGCAAAGACGGCGTGGCCGGCGTTGTTGAAGCCAAGCCGATTGATCAGCGCGCGATCCTCCCGCAGGCGGAAGAGCCGCGGCCTGGGGTTTCCTGGCTGGGCAAGCGGCGTGACCGTGCCGCATTCGACGAAGCCGAACCCGGCGGCGAGCATGGGTCCGGCGACCTCGGCGTTCTTGTCGAAGCCGGCGGCCAGCCCGATGGGGCTGCGAATCGCGAGGCCGGCCAGGGCGGTGGCGAGGATCGGATCCGACGCCTCGCGGTCGCGGGGTCCCAGACCGGCCCGAAGCGCCTGAATGGTCAATCGGTGGGCGGATTCCGGGTCGAGCCTCGAAAGAAGGTCCGCCGCCAGCGCGTGCGCCCGGCTCATGGCGCAAGTCCGCCGAGGTCCGGAACGCCATCGGCCATGAGCGGGGCCGGGCGCACCGCGACGACCTTCTCACAGTCTAGGGGTGCGTAGAGATGGGGAAACAGCTGGCCGCCGCGCGAGGACTCCCACCGCAGATCGCCGCCGAGGCTTTCCGCTTCGACCACGAGGACGACGAGGTCCCCCTGGCCACGAAAATACCGGCGGGATGTCTCGACCACCTGGTCGGCGGCCGAGAAGTGGATGAACCCGTCGGAAAGATCGACGGCGGAGCCCTCGAAAAGGCCGGCCGCCAGAGCCCTTCGCCAATCGGCGGCGGGCAGGATCTTGAAGATATGGGTCACGGCGCGGAGGGCCGGCGATTTCCGCTACTCATGCCCACGGGCGATGTCGCGAGGATGACAGAGGTCGGCCAGGGCGGCGCGGCCTTTCCGGTCGATCAGGAAGTCCGCCACCGTCGCGGTGGGAAACCTCGCCGACACCCGCTCCACGTCCGAGGGCGGTGCGCCGCCATCGATCAGAAGGTTGACGGCGACTTCCTGGAGCCCGGGATTGTGCCCGATCACCATCACCGAGTCCGGCGCACCGTCCACGGTTTCGACCTCGGCCATGATCTCCTCGGCGGTGGCGTCGTACAGCCCGGCGCGAAGTTCAACCCGGGTTTCCAGGAAGGCGAAGCGAGCGCAGTCCCACGTCTCGCGGGTTCGCAGCGAAGGCGACAGGAGGACCACATCCGGCGCCAGGCCGCGCTCGGCGGCCGCTCGCGCCATCAGAGTCGCGTCGATGCGGCCGCGCGGGGTGAGCGGCCGATCGAAATCCTTGCGGCCGGAGTTCGCCTCGGCCTTTGCGTGTCGGAAGAGAATCAAGCGGCGCATGGTGGCGGAATCTCCCGCGTCTGCTCATAGACGCTCGGCGGACGTCCTCAAACCGCGTCCCATCGACGGTGTCGCGTGGCAAGGCTAGTTGATCGGGCCTCGCGACGTTCGCCGTCGCCGATCGGTCTTACCATCCGCGAGGGATCAATGGTCCGCGACGAACAGAGCGATTGGGCGGACGGCGCCGGCGGTGTGATGGCCTTTCCGGCCGCGAGCGCCCTCGACCTGGATTCCGGGGAGCGCATCGACGGCCTGGAAATCGCCTATCGGACCTATGGTCGCCTCAACAGCGAACGGTCGAACGCCATCCTGATCTGTCACGCCCTGACCCTCGATCAGCACGTCGCCTCGGACCATCCGACGACCGGGAAGCCGGGCTGGTGGCGGACGCTCGTCGGCCCCGGACTGCCGCTGGATCCCGACCGTCATTTTCTGGTCTGCTCGAACGTGATCGGCGGTTGCATGGGCAGCACCGGACCGTCGTCACCGAGCACGGTCGATGGCAAGCCCCTCGGCCTTGCCTTTCCGATGATCACCATCGCCGACATGGTTCGCGCCCAGGCCATGCTGGTCACCGCGCTGGGGATCGAACGACTGTTCGCCGTCATCGGCGGATCGATGGGCGGCATGCAGGTGCTGCAGTGGGCGGCCGACTATCCACAACGGGTGTTCGCCGCCGTCTGCATCGCCGCCGCCGCGCGTCATTCGGCCCAGAACATCGCCCTGCACGAGGTCGGGCGACAGGCGATCATGGCCGATCCCGACTGGCGCGGCGGCGCCTACGCGGCCTCCGGCGCCCGTCCCGAGAAGGGCCTGGCCGTGGCCCGAATGGCGGCGCACATCACCTACCTCTCGGAGGCCGCCCTGCAGCGCAAGTTCGGCCGCGAACTCCAGCGCGACGGACTATCCTGGGGGTTCGACGCCGACTTCCAGGTCGAAAGCTACCTGCGCCACCAGGGGTTGAGTTTCGTCGATCGCTTCGACGCCAACTCCTATCTCTACATCACCCGGGCCATGGACTACTTCGACCTCGCCGCCAGCCACGACGGCAGCCTCGCGCAAGCGTTTCGTCGGTCCAGCGACGTCCGCTTCTGCCTGTTTTCCTTCACC
>DASRLN010000250.1:0-45238 GCA_035648435.1 Caulobacteraceae bacterium | reverse complement strand
GCGGGATCCCCCTCGAAGAGAAGATCCATCCCTATCCGGTCGGTCACGATCGCCAGCCGCCCCCGGGGGCGGCAGCCGAATTTCTCCGGCCCTCTCATCCAGATTGTCGCGCCACTCTCATCCTGATTGTCGCGCGGCACTAACCCTTCCCAAGTGGCGATCCGGCCAAACTCACATGAGCGGGATGGTTGCAGAGCGGCTTTTCAACTTGCTGCCACCCCGCATGCCTTTGGCCGACAAATACCGCCTGACTGAAACGCTATGGAAGCTCCACGGACCGTCCTCCCGGAAGATCATGAGGGTCGGCCCCGGCGTTGCCCCTGACGCGGTGGTGTCCGCCTTTCGAGGATATTTCACCGAAGCCATGACCTCGTTCAAGCTGTCGCCCCAGCTTGAACGACGATTCGCATGGCTGGCCGGTGACGATGTGGCGACGAAGCAAGCCCTGCTTAACAAGCTGGTCGAAGCCGAGAAGCTTCTTGCCGCCGAATCGATCAGGCTACAGACGCCCGTGCTGATTGAACACCTCGCTTCTGACACTCAGGGTTTGAACTCCCGGGTTGCCCAAATCGTCACAATCGGCAAGCACGAACTCGAAATAATATTGGATCGAAGGGCCGAGGGAGTCGCCCTGGAGGATCCGCCGGTTCCGACTAGGCTCCGCACAACCAACACAGGCGGCCAAAGCTTCGGGTGCCTTGCGGTAATCATCA
This sequence comes from Caulobacteraceae bacterium, assembly GCA_035648435.1. GTDB lineage: Bacteria > Pseudomonadota > Alphaproteobacteria > Caulobacterales > Caulobacteraceae > Acaudatibacter. Next base: position 44,525 of record DASRLN010000250.1, on the reverse strand, counting down.
TCGCCTTGCTGATTATGTACTTTCTTTCCCATCGCTAATTAGCGACAATCTATTGGAAGTCATCAGTGTACCATTCTGCGGTGCACCTCGCAGTTCTCATTGATCGACATATCTCCGGTAAGCCGCTATCCAGTCAAATGCAATTGCCTGCTGGGCATCGCGCAGGCTGACCCAATCCGGGTCGCTCGACGGCAAGCACACCCTACGGTGCAGCTCGTTCTCTAACCGGTCTTTGGCGCGAGCCCCCCAAGAGCCCGCCCATTCCTCAGGCCAGAGGTTCCGAGGGTCCGTTGGGTCGCCACCGAGTTCCAACGGAACCAGGTGATCCTCCTCGAAGTCGCGCAGGTTCTGATCGGCGTAGCCTCGCGAAGGGTCTGATAGCTGCCTCCGCTTGAGGGCGGTTGTGTATGCCGAGGGCGGCCGAACGGCTCTTGTGTAGCCGGACACGCAAATGGTTGCCCGAATGTCGCTTTGTGTGACGGCCGGGCTTGTTGCGCCGGGGGTTGAGCCACGATCCGGCAGGTCCCGCTCGCCCCCGCGAGCCAGGTCCGTGTCGCCCGGTGTGGCGATGGTCGGCACCCCCCTCAGATCGCCGCCTTGATGTCGAGTAAAGAGCTTAGTTTCGATCGGGATCAGCGCCACGAGCGCCGCAACGACGGTAACCAAAGCGATGGATGGGGCCGTTCGACGGCTAGCAATCCCCGCCGGCAAGTCGAGCACGATGGGCACCGGCTGGCCGTGGTTGCGCCGCCGCAATGCTCTTACAGCGGCAAGGAGCAATTGGACGGGAACCGACACGGGCCAACACGCCGCCCCGGCAGCGAGCATGGCGACATCGGTTGTAGGTTTCAGCCGGCGCAGGCAGAATATGTAGACGATCGCTCCAAGCCACCACGCTCCGAGCGCCTGCCAGTCCGTGTTCTGACCGTCCAAAGCGACCACACCCTCACGTACGCACGTAGCCACATCGCATTTGACGAGACGGCCGCGATCGAGTCAGATTCAGCCCCCGTCCGACCGCGCTCTTCCTATCCAGCCTCGCCGTATGGCCCGAGGAAGCGCTCACCATTGAAGTGGATCAGATGCGTGGGAGCGTCAGCCACCCAGACCTCGGTTTCCCACGCAATTTCTCCAAGGTAGCGCGACATGGCGGCGCGAGTCGGAAACGCGGTCACGTAAACGATGCCCGCCGTTGACCCGGCGAACAGGCGCATGAGCTCTTCGTGGCGCTTCGCATCGACGGGGCCGTGGCTCGTGACGGACTCGATGAGGAGCAGCCAATCTTCCTTGGTGTAGTGGATCACGACGTCTGGCATTTTCCCGTGGCTATCGACGTTCACGCCCAACGCGGCCAAGCGCTCACGATCGAAATAGCCCATCTTTGCGCCGGTATCGCCGACGTAGATCAGCACGCCCCCTGGCGCGAACCGCGGTGCAAATTCGTCGATGATGGCGCGAATGAGTTCACTATGGTCGCCAGGGCTGAGATGAATGGTTTGGCCTTCAGCGACTTGGATGGGTACCCGCTGCAACTCGCGCGCCCGCCCATACCGCTCCGCGAGCGTCTTCCAGAGTTTGAGATACGCAGCGAGGGCGGTATCCCACTCTTCGCTGCCGTAGGTCCGCAGCAGCGTGAGCGCCTCGGGCGATATCTGATAGACGGCACGCGGGCTGTTCACAGGACGGCTGGGGTTGTCGGGGTTGTATTGGGCGATCCCCGCTTGCACGAACTGATGCATGGTTTGGCGGCGAAACGTCTCGCGAGTGTTCGGCGCGTAGTCGGCGCCGTAGTGCTCCCGCGTCCAATCCATGATTGGCGTGATGCCCATCAACGGAGCGTCAGCCGCACTCCAGTCGCGCCCGGGTCGAAGATCGAGCAGCGCCAGGAGTGTCAGTGCCGACCGTTCATTCCGCTGAGCCCTTGGGAGGCCGAGGTCGGAGAGGATCTGTAGGCCGGCATCTTTGTTGGGATGGTTCATGCGATTGCGGCGACTCTCGCGTCGATGTCGCTTTGCGAGAGCGAAAGTTGGCGCTTCGCCCAACCACCGAGTGCGCTCAGAGCGTCCCGGCTCGGGTAGCGCATCGTGCGCAGGTCAGTCGCATTCACTTGGGTGTGCCCGTTGAATCGCCGAAAGTATCGATCGACCGGTGTGGTGTTCAGGTAGAGGGTGAGCCCTCTCGCCAAGTCCTCCGGCAAGGGTCGGCGACCTCCATGGAAGACATTCAGATGGTTTTCAAAGCCAATCATTCCCGGGGGAAGTCGGGTTGGGTCCACGACGCTGGCCACAATGCGCCGCCGTTCTTCCTTCGATGAGAACCGGCGCACCACGGCATAAAACCCGCCCGGATAGAGCCATTTCTCGGTTTGGCGATTGTGTCGAATCGCGTTGGGCTTCTTGAACCCCTCACGCGGCCAGAACAGCGAATCCCCGGAGAAATGGCCAGGATAGAGCAACGGCACCGCGCCTGGCTCGGGGTCTGCGCGAAGATCGTCTCGCATCCGGAAGTCGACAACCGGTCCGGTGGAAACATTCACTCCGATCTCGCTCAGCGTGTGTCGGAAGTTTGTGGCCCGCAAGACCTCGGCATCGTCGCCAGTGGGTACGTGGATGAACGCCCCGGCGTCGTCCGGAAACACGATACGGCTGAAAGGGTGGATGAGCGTCTCGTAGTCGGTGAACTGGTTGTCATGCGAGGTCGAGACGACGACGTCGCCTTGAGCCGCTCCGCGCTCCAGCCGGATGATGACGTTCTCTTGCAACACGCTATCGTCCTTGAAGGCCTTGTTTCGTGCTTCGAACAGGTGGATTTGGCGGATGGCCGCCCGTTTCAAGATGTAGTGACGGAACGGCCGGTAGTATGGACCATTGCAGAAACTGCGCGGGATGATCGCGACGATCTCTCCACCCGGTTCCAGCAGCTCAACCGCGAGACCGACAAAGCCGGAGTACAGGTTGACCGTCTCCAGTCCGATGGCGCTTAGGAGCGATCGGTGCGCCGAGGCGCTGCTTATCTTCTTGTACGGCGGATTTAGGATGGCATGGGTGTAGCGCGGACCCCGTTGGAGCCGCACCATCGTGGCTGCACGCTGAATGAAATCTCCGTCGAACACCGAGACTTCAACGGCTCCGCCTTGAGCGGCAATTGCTAAATTGGTGCGCAGGTCGCTGGCGATGTGATCATCGAATTCGTACGCATGCGCGACAAGTCTCCCATTCCGCTCTGCCTCGCGCCATCGCTCGATGAACGCAACCGTCAAGCTGCCGTCGCCAGCCCCGGCATCGAGCAAACGGACAATCTCAGGGAAGGGCCCCTCGAATTGATTCGCCATGAAGTGTGCGATATTTTTTGGCGTGAAGAACTGTCCGAGCTGTGTCTTACTTGGTGCTATAGACGTGCTCGTCCCCATCGGTGCTGTAGAGAACATGTCCCCATTCCGCTGAAGTGCAGTCGATTGCTTCATGTCGACAATTCTATCACGCCGCTTATTGTGACTTTACCCAGCTCCGTTGCCATATACGAATGGCCGCATCGCTCCAAGCGAGACTGCGGGATTGCCGGCTTGGCTCCCGACGACTCCGGATCCGACTCAACGACCATAGGCGAACCGAGGCTCAGACCAACGGCGCTCGACTTCCTCATCCTCCTCCCTCTGGTCGTCGCTCGGTTCGTCGGCCAGAAGCAGTGTCATCCCCCACCCGTCGCTCTGGACGGCGGCCTGTTCAAAGAGTTCAATGCTCTTGTCTGATCGATCCAGCCAGGCCTCGGCCGGCACAGCCTCCAACTCCGAAGCGGCTCCGACAACCTGAGAACCCAAGAACGATGCGCTACGCGATCGCGACGGCAGAGGCCGGCCCTTTGAGAGCCCGAGGTAGGGAAACTTCTCGGGTAGAATGAAGCGCTGCAATGTCCCGTGCCGCGACGTGAGGATGCCAATCGTCTCGCTGGCGGTATCCACATAGATGCGACCCATGACCTCTTTGGAAGTGCCGAAGCGCTTTGCGAGCGGCTCGATGTGCCGCAAGTCACATCCCGCCAGCAGGCCCCGTTCGCGCCTGAATTCCAGCGGCGGCACCAACAGGCTCACCGCAAACTCGTTCGCTTCAACCTCCATCCGTTCGAATGGGGATCGAGACGCCCACGGTTCGGCGCTCTTGCGCTGGGCCTTCATGCCAGCGCTGTCGCACACGAACCCCTGTGTCGGAGGTTGGTGGTAGGGGTTTACAAAGTGCCCGATCTCGTGCCCGCACGTGAAATTCCGGCGGCCTCTCACCATTCCCGCACGCAGCACGATCGTCCCGCGGCTCTTGTCGGGCGACGTAACCAACATCCCTTCGAACGCTTCCGTTGATCTTTCGATGACCTCTTCGATCCCGAGGGCGGTCGCGATGTTTCCCAGGGGTATGGGCAGCGGCAGCTCGCCGAGGTGCTCGCGCATCTGGCGTTGAATCTCGGCCGCGAGGTGACGTGGCTGACCGCCGATGTCCGTGAGCGCGATGCGATCCAGCGTCAGAGCCGTCATCTACTTTCTCTCGGAAAACCGCTTCATGAGATCCTCAAGGAAGACCATATCCTCGTCGCTCATGTCCTGCAGCGCGCCTTCGTTGCGACGGAAGAAATGTTGCGCCCTAGCTTCACCGAGCGGGGCGTCATCCACGAGATAGGCCAGGGTCACCCTGAAGTGGGTCGCGAGCGCCTTGAGGATTTCGAGCGAGGGGTTCTCGCTCCGGCCGGTCTCCAGTTCCCAAATGTGGGCTTTCGATATGCCAACCGCGTCAGCCACCTGTTGGAGCGACTCCCTCGATCTGGAGCGAAGCGCTAGAATCTTGTCCCGAAGCGGCACGCGTTTTCCCTCGCGGCACCCAGCCCGCGTACGTCCATACCGGCCGAATCGTAACACTGAGGTTGACGCCGTGCCACGTCTGATTTATCTGACGGACCGTGCGACGCGAGTCGCATCGTGAGTCGTATGAGGATGCTCGGACATGCAGTTCGAAGGCGCTGTGATCAAAGAGCAGGGCGTGACCTTCGCCCTTGTGGTCGTGAAGGCTCACGTGGTGCACGACGCGCGCGCGGCCGAAGATGCGGTGCGCAGCTTCCGGCCTGTGTTCCCGAGAATCCCCGTCGTGCTCATGGCCCAAGACGCCGGAGGGCGAGCGACCTACTTCGGTCGGTCCGACATCGCGAAGTTCATGGCGGGCGTCCCGATCGGGTCCATCCCCTGGCGGAAGTACACTCTGAGCTAGCGCCGGAACGAACCGGGGTTAACCGGGCCCCGGCACCCAAACTGTGAGGCCTTCATGCCCGACGTTCAAATTACCTGTATCAACAAGCAGCCCCGGAACGACACCCACGAAGGGATCGCGAATCTAGGAGGGGCGAGATGGAAGTGGACGCGAAGCCAAGTCATTGCCTCCATTGAAGCCAAGACCAATACGTTCTACACCTTAGTCGGTGGCAAGCGCGCCAACGTAGGCGTCGTCGATGGCCCGCACAGCAAATACGTTCGCACCTACGCGGACGGTGTTTGGAACGACAACCTCCTCGCGCTGCCGGAATGTGCCTAGCAGGTGATGCTCGATTTCCGCGCCGGAGGCCTCAAAGTAGGTAGCCGACCGTACACCTAGACTTCCTCCTTCCTCCGATCCCAAGAGAGTCCTCATGCTCACGTTTCCGACCACCCGGCCCCAGGCCCTTCTGAACTCCCTTAGCAAGGCGATCAGGGACGACGATATAACTACCTGGACGGAAGATAGTGAAGGCGATTTCACGCACAAAGCAGTGCAGTGGAGAAGTCGGGCCTGGCTTCGTCCAGAAGTGGTTTCCGCAACGTCACTGAGATTCACCATCATTTTCAGAGAAAATGAGAGCGATCGTCGCGCAGTCTATTCTTTCTACCACGGGCACATGATTGAAACTTTCATCAATCACTTTCCGAATGATTTCAAACCGAATGCGCAAGCTACGCCGAATGCCAGCGGCAAAGATGACGCCATTTAACGCCCTGGGCGAGCTCTGGGACGCGCCGCCCCCAAAACGCGAACGGCATTGGGCGTGCCCGTCGGGTCGGGCTCTATGCGTCGCGCAAGTTGGCGCTCCTTACGAAGCCCCAGGACAGGGTCTTCGCCCATTCGGGTCACGATCCCTCACGCCGCCGACGAGCGTCGTCGACGATGAGATCGCCTTGCGACCGCGCTCGGTCCCGGATGCGAGAGGGCATCCTCCTACGGGCGCGTCCCTTCGGGCGCTTCGCGTCGCAAGCCGATCCCGCCGCTTCCCGGCCGCCCGAAAGGCGTCCTCCTTGCAGGCTATTTTTCGATTTGAGGCCGGCCGTCTATCCGCCTGCCCCCTCTAGAAACCGGTCAACCAGAGCCCTGGTCCGTGGGTAGCGCGGCCGCATACGCAGGCCCCGGTGGCGCAATCATCGCCTCAATCTCGGAGCTCCTACCCTGAGTTTTCATCGTCGCAGCGAATTTTCTCAAGTATTTGAAAGTTGTGGGTTTACTTTTGAGTCTTGAGATGTGCCCTCGGGCGGCAGCATCACTTTCTATTAGAGACACGGTCTCGCAGAGATATTCTTCAAGCAGTTCCCTGGATACACCATGGACGGAACCATCCAGATGGACAGCACAGCCAATCTCGACAAGGTTCATCAGCTCGGCGAATTCATACCCATCTTCGGATTCGGCATTCAGGAACCGATTCCAGGCTTGTCGGAAGGCCTCATACAGCGTCACCAACGTGCCGGCCGATGTGTTCCGGTCCGAGCGCCTCAGTGCCATGAGGGCCACCACAAGCGCGACTGCCGCCACCGCCAGAGATGCGAGTCCAATGGCGTCGAACGGCACCGGCACCTACTTTGACTTTGATTGCACCGCAGGCGTCCGGACAGGCGAAGCGGTCGAATCGGAGGGAGTTGGCGCGCGCTCCTGACTGGCTAGCCGACTCTGCAGGTGGTTTGTGGTGAGCGCCTTCCGAAGCAAGGCCTCGGACAAATGGTTGGTCGTAACGCTGTCGTTCGCCATCGTTGGTTTCTGTTCGTCGTTCTGCATCACAGGATCCTAGGACGGAAAGAGGAGGGTCGGTGAAGGATCGGGTGCCGCCGCCGGAGCAGCGACACCCTCACCTGACGACGCGGCTAGTCCTTGTGCCGCGCAGGATCGACGAGCACGTACCGCTGCCCAGACTTCTCGGTCGGGGGCAGAGGGTGTCCTTCGGTTGACGTAACCTCATAGCCGGTCGCACCGCCACGCGGTCCGACACGTTCATAGAGGCCAGAGACGGGAGTTATTTCTCCCGGCTTTAGAGGTGGCGTCTTCATGAGGAAGACCTCCACGGCTGTTGCCAGAGCCTCACCGCCGCGATACGGAATGGGTGCGAATCAATCCACAAACGCGATCTTGGTCAGGGCGTCAGCGCCGTTCGACTGAGACCCGAACGCTACGAGGCGGGCCGGACATCCGGCCCGCCTTCGCTTTTAGCGGCAACCAATCTCGGAGTCTACCCTAGTCCTGCTAGTGCCGGGCGCTGCGCTAAAATAGCCCGAATTCGCCGAAAGTCAACACCATATGTTGTAGATGGGCACGGTGGCCAACCGGTATGTGGTGTCGCATTGGGAACACTAGAATGGTTCGGCAGTGCAATCAATGTTCCGTTTACGTTCACTTCCGGTCACTTCGTGGCTTCCTACGGGCGCGTCCCTTCGGGCGCATCGCGGAGGCGTCGTCCTTGCAGGCTACTCGTACCCAGTTCAGGCCGACCGCTCATTCGCCGTGCCCCTGCAGGAAACTCTCGACGAGCGCCTTGGTGCGTGGGTAGCGTGGTCGCCTCCGCTCAGTCTCCCACCACCAGAATGTGCCTTCATCCACGCCGAGCAGATGTGCCGCTTCCTTCAGCGATAGGCCACGGCGACGGCGCTCGGCCCGAAGCTGATCGCCGAGGCCGGAAGGATCCGGCCACGGCTCCTCGCCCAGGTATGCGATGATCGCAGGATACCGATGGTCTTCAGGCTCGCGCGCGTCACGCTCCCACCACATGAGCGACTTCGGATCGATGCCGAGCAGCTTCGCCGCGTCGGTTTGTCGCAGACCCAGTTCGCGTCGCCGACGGCGCAAGCGAGCACCCAGCGTCGCGCCCATCTCACCCATCAGTTCCGGTTTTCCGGCCCGCAGAGTCACCGCGACCCCCGGTGACAAAAAGGCAACGCAACCATGAGGGTCGGCCGACGCGAAGAAGTGAACCGTTCCGGGGGTCTCTTCCGTCACCGGTTGTGATCGGCCCGACCAGGCAGAGTGAATGGATACGATGCCTCCGCCACGGAACGAGATTCGCCCCCGCTCTTCGTTGGCGCACTCGCCTGAAAGCGGTCGTTCCCAACTTCGCCTGTGGGTGGATTCCAGACCTTGGGCGCCCGCTCGGGGAAATTCCCAAGAGCCCGCTCTTGAGATCAGCCTGTGGCGATCCCGGCCAATGACGGCACGAGGAGCAGCAGGCCTGTCAGGAGCCAGAACGCATTTGGAAGCCCCACCGCATGCGCCACGAAGCCGAGAACAGGGGGCCCGGCGAGTACTCCGGCATAGCCGGTCGACGTGACCGCGGCCAACGCCAGGGTCGGCGGCATTGAAGTCTGTCGTCCCGCCGCGCTGAACAGAACCGGGACGACGTTGGCCGCGCCCAGCCCCACCAGCAGAAATCCGCTGATCGCCAAGGGCGCGGATGGGCACGTCAGCACCAGCGCCAGGCCCAGGATGGCGATCCCGCCGCCGTACCGCAGCACGCGGCGAGCCCCCAGTCGCCGCACCACGGCGTCGCCAGAGAGGCGGCCAACCGTCATGGCGATCGAAAACAACATGAAGCCCATTCCCGCATCCGCTTCGCCCGTGACTCGGCGGTCGAGGGCCAGCAGCGCGCTCCAATCGTAGACCGCGCCTTCGACGAGGAACATTGTCGCCGCGAGGGCCGCGATCACCGCGACCACCATGCTCGGCAAAACAAACGAAGCGACGCGAGGGCCGGCCGGCCGTGTCCTGAGCAGGCCGGTTGCAGCCCATGCGATCAGACAAATTCCCAATAGAGAAGCGGCGACCGTGGCCGCCAGAGGCGACACGCTCGACCGCAGCGAAAGCGTCATCCAGGCCGCGCCGGCGAAGCCGCCCAGGCTGAAGAGCGCGTGAAATCCCGACATCAGTGGGACGCCCGCTGTCGTCTCGACCTCCACGCCATGAGAGTTCATTGCGACGTCGAGAGCCCCAAGAGACGCGCCAAACACAAATAGCGGCGCGCCGAGCGTGAGCGGGGTTGTGGCGACCGATAGCGCCGGCAGGAGGAAGCAAAGTCCGACACCGCCAGCAAGAACCACGGGCCTGCTTCCGATCCGTGCAGCCGCGAGACCGGCGGCGCTCACTCCGATCAGCGACCCCACCCCGAAAGACAGCAGCAACAGCCCAAGCTCGGCGTCGTTCACTTCGAGGCGGCTCTTCGCGAACGGTATCAGGGGAACCCAGCAGGCGCTGATGAACCCGGCAACCACGAAGGCCAATCGCGTACCGAGACGCGGGCCAGGTCGCGCGATGGAATGCATCCGACACATGCTTAGAGACAAGCGCGGGAACGACAAGGGCCCTACGGCGCGACGCTCTACGGGTCCCGGTCGGTCCGCTTTGGATCGACTCCGGTCTTTGCCTTGGCACCCGAGAGCGGACTCTCCAGACGCCTCAGACGCGTCACGCCCGCCCCATCGCGTACCGATGCCTCCCGCCCAGAAATTCCCCGATCAATTTCCGCGAGCGCGCGCCCGGACGACGTTCGCCAAGCTCCCATCGGAGCTAGGTGCCCTCGTCGACGCCGACGAGCGGGGCGGCCTGTTTCACTGCCAACCCTCGCCGGCGGCGCTCGGCTCGCAACGCTTCACCCAGCGTCTCTGGTTCGGGCCAGGGCTCGTACCCTAAGAACGCGATGATGGCGGGATACATGTGGACCAATGGAGGCCGCCCGTCCCTCTCCCACCACCAAACCGACTTTGGATCAGCGCCCATCGTCCTCGCCGCGTCGCATTGGCGGATCCCCAGTTCGCGCCGCCGGCGACGCAGCTGCGCCCCGAGTGAGTCACCCGAGTAGCGCAGGACTTCCGGTTTCGCGGCTCTGAGGACGGCCAACACCCCCGGTGACAAAAAGGCAACGCGATCATGAGGGTCGGCCGACGCCAAAAAGTGAAATGATTCCGAGGTCTTCTCGTCAGCCAACGCCCTGATTCGAACTCGGCGCCAGAGACCTGCAACTAGCGGAGTCCCGCATGTGAAAGGGATCGGTGCCGAACCGTTGCGTCACTTTCAGGGGGCGTCCACCAATGCAGCAGCCAGGTCTTCGGCGCTAACAGGTTTGACCAGGCACGCGTCTGCTCCCATTTGCCGGGCGATCTGGAGGTAAAGCTCCGGCCCGATCCGCCCCCCGCCCGAGATGGCCACTATCCGCACCTTCGGCCAGTCTCGGCGGATATCCGAAATCACTTCGACGCCGTCCTTCTCGGGCATCACCAGATCAACGACCACCGCATCGACCGGTCGGTCGTTCATGACCCTCTTGAGGTCGCGACTATCCTGGACTTCGACCGTGTCGAAGCCTTGCGCACGCAGATCGTGGGCGATCTTGGCCCGGACGAGCTCATCGTCATCGACCACGCAGATCAGCTTCGACACCCGTGCTCCTCCGTGCAGCCTCGGCTCGTCCCATCAGCGATCCACTCTACTCGCATCGGACGTCCAAGCGAGCGCGAAGACCCACCTCCACGAACCAAATTCATTACGACTTAATTATAAACCGCTCATGTCTTCACTCGCGGCAAATCGCGGCGAGGGGACTAGAATGGCCGGCAAAGCGCCAATTTTGCAAGAGCAAGCGAAGCGGCTCTCCCAGGTGCGTCTGCGAACGCCCCGCTTGCCGTTCCTGGTCGCCTTCCTGCTCCTGACCGCGGCGATCATCGCGACTTGGATGCTCGCCGAGCGTGCTTCGCAGCGCAATCAGGTCGCTTGGCGCGACCTGCGCCAAAATCAGGCGGCGGCCTCGCAAACCGACACGGTCTTCTCCCTGCTGCAGGATGCCGAAACGGGCCAGCGCGGCTACATTCTCACCAGAGCCCCCGAATTCCTGGCGCCCTACCGCAGCGCCGAAGGCCAGCTCGGTAAAGCGATGGCCCGCATGGCGGCGACCGTCCCTCGTGGAGACCCCACTCAGGCGGCGCGGGTCGGGACCCTGCGTGATCAGGTCGCTGCCAAGCTCGACGAAATGGCCAGGGTCATCCGCGTGCGGGACACCGTGGGCGCCGCCGCCGCCATCCGCATCGTCGCCCAGGGCGAAGGCAAGGAAGAAATGGACGCCATCCGCGCCACCATCGGCGGTCTGCGGCGAGCCGAGGCCATCGCCGCGCAAACGGCGACCCGGCGCTACGAAGCGGCGACGTCAAGCGCACGATCGCTCACTGTTGGGCTCGTCGCGGCGCTGGGCGTCTTCTTGCTGACGGCGGCGGTCCTCACCGAGCTGTTCTTCCGCTGGAAGGACGGGCTTTCCGTCCGCTACGTCGACATGGCGCGCCGGCAAAATTCAGATTTCGACGAGGCGAGCGACGCCATTCTGGTCGTCAACCCCGAGGGTGGGCTGGAAGCCATGAATACGGCGGCGGAGCGCCTGTTCGGAAGAGAAAAGGACGCCATCGCTGGAATCCACATCAACGAGATCATGGATCTCGCTCCGGAGGGCGACGAGGCATTTCTCACGCGGCTCGAAGCCACGCATGGGGCGCTCACAACCGCTCCGGTGCGGGAACTCCTGGCGCGACGGCCCGACGGCGGCGAGGCGGCTGTGGATGTCACCGTTCGACCGATCCAAATGGTCGAGGGCCTCTATATCGGCGTCTATGCGCGTGACATTTCCGATCGCAAGCGGGTGGAGCGGCTCAAGGACGAGTTCGTCTCCACCGTCAGCCACGAGTTGCGAACGCCGCTGACCTCGATCGCCGGGTCGCTCGGCCTGCTCGTCGGAACGGCCAACAGTCTGCCGGAAGGTCCGGCGCGCCTGATCGCCATCGCCCACGCCAACTGCCAGCGCCTAATCCGCCTCATCAACGACATGCTGGATGTCGAGAAGATCGAATCGGGGAAGATGAAGTTCGAGATGGGGTCGCTCACGCTCGCCGAGGTGGCCGCGCGGTCGATCGACGCCGTCAGAGGCTATGCCGACCAGCTGGGCGTCGAGATCCGCTTCAGCGCAGAAGACGATGACCTCCCCGTCCGTGGCGACCTCGACCGGCTCGTGCAAGTCGGGGCCAATCTCATTTCCAACGCCGTCAAGTTCTCCAGGACCGGCGACTGCGTGAACGTGTCGCTCTTACGCAAGGGTCGCCTGGCGCGACTGAGCGTGTGCGACACCGGCCCTGGTATCCCCGACGAATTCCGCTCGCGCATCTTCACCAAATTCGCCCAGGCCGATTCTTCCGACACCCGGAAGAAGGGCGGCACCGGTCTTGGCCTGGTGATCGCCAAGGAACTCGTCGATCGCCACGGCGGGCGCTTGTGGTTCGAGTCGGAGGTCGATCACGGCTCCCGGTTCCACGTCGATCTGCCTCTGTCCGATGTCGCCAAGCCTTCGCAGGCAAGCCCCTCCGCCCAGGACCTGCTCGTGTGCGAGGACGACGCCGACATCGCCGAGCTGCTGCGGCGTACCCTTGAAGGGGATGGGTTCACCGTCGACGTGGTCGCCTCCATCGCCGAAGCCACCGCCGCTCTGGGTGTCCAGAATTCATATCGGGCCCTGTTGCTGGACCTCATCCTGCCCGATGGAAACGGTCTTGGGCTTATCCAGGCCCTCCGGGCCCGACCCGCGACGCGCGATCTGCCGATCGTGGTGGTCTCCGCCCAGGCCGAGCGCGGCCGCGAAACTCTGGGCGGAGGGGCGCTCAACGTCGTCGACTGGATGGAAAAACCCATCGACATGGCGCGGCTGCGTCGGGCCGTGATGGCGGCGCTCGCCCGCAATACCGAAGGCCGACCCTTGGTCCTGCACGTCGACGATGACCACGACATCCTGCGGGTCACTGCCACCGCGCTGGCCTTGTGCGGCGAGATCGCTTCGGTCGAGAGTCTGGCGGCCGCGCGCGCCTTCCTGGCCCGGCGCACGCCCGACCTCGTCATCCTGGACCTGAGCTTGGGCGATGGATCGGGCCTGGAGCTTCTGGCCGACCTCAACGATGAAGCTGGACGGCCCATACCGGTCCTCGTTTTCTCGGCGCACGATCCCGAACAGTTGGTTCTGGGTCGCGTGGCCCAGGTGATGACGAAGTCCAAAACTTCCCTCACGAGTCTCGCCGAAGCCGTGAAGCGGATGATCTCTTCGCCGCCACCGCCGGCGAAGCTGCGGCTGGCCTCATGAGCGCGCTGAGGGTCCTTTACGTCGACGACGAACCGGATATCCGCGAGGTCGCCGCGATGTCGCTGGAGCTGGACCGCGAAATCGCCGTGCGCACGGCGGAATCGGGCGCTGAAGCCATCGCTATGATTGTGGGCGGTGATTGGGAACCCGACGTCGTGCTCCTCGACGTGATGATGCCCGAAATGGACGGCCCCGGGGTTCTGAAGGCCCTACGAGAGATGCCGGGCACCGCCGACACGCCGGTCGTCTTCATCACCGCTCGGGCGCAGAGTCACGAGCGCGGCCGTCTCATCGGCCTGGGCGCGGCAGGTGTCATCACCAAGCCCTTCGACCCGATGTTGCTGGCCAAGGATCTGCGGGCAGTCCTTGCGGCCTCGACGCTGGCAGCATGACAATCCAGGCCGAAGCGCTCGGGCAGTTGCGCGCCCGTTTCGTGGCTCGCGCGGCCGACGACCTGGCGGCCTTGCGACGACACCTGGATGGGGAACAACTAGCCTCGGAGACATTGCGCTTTCTGGTCCACCGACTGGCCGGGGCCGCGGGAACCTTCGGATATCGCGATGTCGGTGAGGCCGCAGGGAGCGCCGAGGACGACTTGCTGGCGTCCTCTTCCAGCCTGCGAGCTTCCTTGAACCGCCTTGCCGGCGCGCTGGTCTCGCTGGTTGATGAAAGTCGCCACGCCGTTCATCACAACGAATTGCCGTAGGCCGTCCGCGCTACGATCTCTTGGCAATTGGAGCGTCGCTCGGTGGTTGGCGTCTCAGCTTAAATTTCCGTCGAGCAGATCGCGCTCCAAGCGTGCCTGGGCTTCGGCCGTCACCGCGAGCTGCATCCACTCGCGGACGGTCGCCTCCCAATGGAGTCTCATCTTCGGATCGGAGACGAGCGCGTTCGTCTGGGCCTCACGGGCTTCCGCCCGGCAGTCAGCCGCGCTCATCATTGGGCAACCATGCGCCCCTCTAGCCGAAGAGTCTCCGGCCGAATTGCCTTACCGCGAGGTCCCTGCCATCTGGGGAACGACGAGTTCGCGCGCGCGGCGATCCACCAGAGCGTGTTCCTTGTTCTGGCGTCTAGCTTGCACCACGCGGGACTTGTCGGACACCGGCGCAAAGATCGAACTGCCTCCCGAGGTGTCGCTTCCCGAACGGTTCTGGGTGATGAATCCCATCTTGGGCATTGCCCGGGAAGCTCGGGTGGTCTGGCGGCAAGGAGAATTTGCCGGGATTGAGTTCTTGCCACAATCGAAGGGCGACGGCCCACTGGATCGCGCTTTACGATGGATGCGCGGTCGATGGTCATCCTCGACCAATGATGTGAGTGAGTTGGACGACCCACACGATCAAGGCCGGAAAGGCGGATCTGACGATCTCGCCCGCGCGCCTCGTTCGCCACGCGGACAGGATGGCCAAATGGTCGCCCGAGAGGCGCAGTCGGGCCGCTGAAGCCGCGAAGAAGCGCCTTCATGGAAAGCATCCTCGAAAGCTCGACGCCGCGACAGTCCTGGTGGCCACCAGCGACGGCTGACGTTCGGGTCGCCTTTCAAGGTCGGAAGCCGAGCGTCTTCCGGGGCCGCTCCCATCCTGGCCCTAGCGGACGGGGCAACCTATAAAGGCGGGGCTGAGTGAATGGTTCAGCTTGTCCGGCAGCCTGCGAAGTGCCGGGTAACCGTGGACTGCACCGTCGGCAGACCGGAGGGCGAGAGCCACTAACGGCACGGGCGCGTTTTTCGGGGCCGCCGCCAGGGCCGCACCGATCCGGTCAGGAACGCCTCCACCTTGGCTCTTGCAAGCCCGTGATGAGGACCGTCGCCCGCCTCCCAAGCATTGACCGACCCGTCATCCACTTGAAGGAGGCCGGCGACCTGGAGGCATGAGAGTCCTCGACGCAGCCGCTCAGCGCGAAGGCGAGCCGCGATGGATCTTGGCTCAGGCCAGGGCTCTTGACCAAGAAAGCGTATCAATGAGGGGAAGAAGCGGCAGGCCGGCGCATGGTGATTGTGCTCCCAGTGGAGAAGGGTCCAGGTGTTCGCACCTATGAGCTTGGCGGCCGATTCCAGGGTGAGACCCAGCTCCATTCGTCGCCTTCGAACCAGCGTGCCGATGTCAGCAATCTGGCTCGTCCGATCTCCGTCCACCGGTGCCAGGTCCTGGCTGGCCGGTGCGACCGTCGGAACAGCCACGAATTCGGCGACCCGAGCTCGATCGCTCAATCGATGTGGTTTGCGTCCTGCCTCCCACCACCACAATGTGGATGGATCCACAGCAAGGAGCTTCGCGGCATCTTCAATGCGAAGTCCGCGCCGCCAACGCCCCGCGCGAATCTGCTCGGCAAGCGTCTTCGCGTCGGGCCACGGCTCGCAGCCGAGGAACTCGATGATTTTAGGGTAGGCGAAGACCTGCGGCATTCGGCCGCGCTCCCACTCGCGCAGCGCGTGCACGGAGGTGCCCAACCTGACTGCGGCAGCTTCCGGGGAAAGTTCCAATTTCAGCCGCCGACTGCGGAGCCGCGCTCCAAGTGCCGAGCCTCCTTCGCTTGCCACTTCAGGCTTTCGGGCTCTCAGGACCGTCAAGACACCGGGTGACAAAAAGGCAACGCGACCATGCCGCTGCGGCGCCGGGGGTCTGGGCCGCGGGGCCTGCGGCAAGGCCCCGCGCTGCCAGCAGAGCTATCAGGGACGGGTGTCCGGTCCGCTGATGGACCGCATCGACCTGACGGTGGAAGTCCCGCCGGTGACCGCCGCCGACCTCTGCCTGCCACCGCCGTCGGAGGGCAGCGCCGAGGTCGCGGCTCGCGTCGCCGCCGCCCGCGAGGCGCAGGGCGAACGGGCCAGGGCCGCCGGCAATGGCGCCCCGCGCCTCAATAACCGCGCCGAGGGCGCGTGGCTGGAGACCATCACCGCCCTCGACGCCCCGGCCAAGGCGCTGATGGCCAGGGCCGCCGAAGCTGGCGCCCTCACCGCCCGCGGCTGGACCCGCACCCTGCGGCTGGCCCGCACCATCGCCGACCTGGAAGGCGCCGTCGCCGTCCGCCGGGTTCACGTCGCCGAGGCCCTGATCTACCGCCGCATCGGACCGGGGGTCGAAGGGGTCGCCGACGCGCGGGTGCGGGTCTACGGGCTGTGATGAAATCCGAGGCGCGGGCGGGTGATCTCGGCGATATAGCTTTCAGGCTATTGAATCGACGCATCGATCGCGGTAGGTTGCGATGACCTGGACGGTACTGTTCCACCCCGAGTTCGAACCCGAGTTCGAGATGATGGCCGAATCCGTCAGGGACGAGTTGTCGGCGGCGGCGTTGGTGCTCGCCCGCCGGAGGACCCGCTCTCGGTCGGCCGCTCGTTGACACCCTGAAGGGCTCGAAGGTCGCCAACATGAAGGAATTTCGTCTGTCGATCGCTGGCGGCGCCTGGCGGGTGGCGTTCGCCTTCGATCCCAAGCGCCAGGCGATCCTCCTCGTCGCCGGGGACAAGTCCGGCGTGGCGAGGGATCGTTTCTATCGACCGCTGATCAAACGGGCGGAGCGACGTTTCGCTGATTGGATCAAGGAGATCTGACATGGCGCGATCCATTGAGGAGGTCCTAGCGGATGTGCCCGCTCATCGTCGGGTTCAGATCGAAACCCGCGCGGCGGAACTCATCGAGGAGGTGGATGGCCTGAAGGCCGTTCGCCGCCTCGCGGGCAAGACCCAGGCGCAGATCGCCGCCACGCTGGGCAAGAAGCAGCCCTCGGTTCAGAAAATGGAGTCCCAGGCCGATCTTTATGTCTCAACCCTGCGCCGCTTCGTCGAGGCGGCCGGCGGCACGGTGGAAATTCGCGTGACGCTGCCTGGGCGCGCGGCGGTGAAGCTGACCGCGTTTTCCGAACTCGCCGAGAGAGCGTGAGAGCCGGCCCGAAAATTCACTCCGCCCCATTTGTTTGAGATGCCGATGGCGCGCGCCGCCGAAGCTGGCGGCCTCACCGCCCGCAGCCCCTACGCCCTGAAGCCGGTCGCCCACCGGCGCCATTCCAGTCCCCACGCCGCTTGACCGGGCGTTAAGCGCCTCCGCGTTAGAGATCGGCCGATGAGCGGCGCCAATTCCGATGGTCTGGGCGGCATTGCGGCGGAACACCTCGCCGCGCTGAGTCATGAGCTGCGCACGCCGCTCAACGGCGTGATCGGGATGGCGCGGCTGCTGGAGGGAACGCCGCTCACCGCCGAGCAGCGCGACTATGTGGCGGCCCTGACGCAGAGTGGTGAGCACCTGCTCAATCTGGTCAACGATGTCCTCGACTACGCGCGACTGGGGACCGGACGGGTCGAACTGACGCCTAGCGTCATCGACATCGAGAATCTCCTGCGCTCGGTCTGCGAACTGCTCAGTCCCAGGGCGCACGAGAAGGGCCTGGAGATCGGCTGGGCGGCCGGGCTGGGCTTGGCGCCGATCCTCGCCGATCAGGGGCGCCTGCGGCAGATACTGCTCAACTTCGTCGGCAACGCGGTGAAGTTCGTCGATCGCGGCGGCGTTCTGCTGACCGCCGATCCGCTCGACGGCGGCAGGGTTCGCTTCACCGTCGCCGATACCGGCCCGGGCGTGCCCGAGGCCGAACGGGAGCGGATCTTCGAAGCCTTCAGTCAAATGGATCCGGCGGCCGGCGGCAGCCTGGGTGGCGCGGGGCTCGGCCTGGCGATCGCGCGGCGGATCGCCGGGGCGATGGGCGGCGCGGCTGGGGTCCAGGTCGGCGAATTCGGCGGCGCGGCGTTTTGGTTCGAGGCCGTCTTTCCCGTCGCCGGACCAGCCCAAGAGTCGGCGCCGCTCAAGGGCTTCACGGTCGTGGTCGCCTCGCCAAGCGCCGTGGTACGCGCCGCCGCCGAGCGCCAGGTCGAGGCCAGCGGCGGCCGCGTGCGTTCAGCGTCCGGCGTCGCCGAAGCGCTGAGCGCCTGCGGCCCGGAGGCGGTGCTGCTCGTCGATCGCGCCCTTTCCAGGCCGGGCGCGCCGCTGCGGGCGCCGCCCGGCCGGGCGGCCGTGATCCTGCTGCGGCCCGAGGAACGCTCGCGAATCCGCGGTTATCGCCAGGCGGGATTCGCCGGCTACCTGATCAAGCCCCTGCGGCCCAGCTCATTGGTGGCCCGCGTGCTCGCCGCCACCGGCGCAGCGCCGGGGCCGGATTTTCTCAACGACGATCGGGTGAAGTCCGCCCGGACGCCGGCCGAGACGGCCGACGCGGCGCCCGGCGCGCGGGTGCTGCTGGTGGAGGACAACGCGGTCAACGCCTTGCTGGCCAGCACCCTGTTGCGCCGGGAAGGCTGCCGGGTGGATCACGCCCGCGACGGCGCGGCGGCCCTCGCCGCCCTGGCGGAGAGCCGCTACGACCTGGTTCTCATGGACGTGCGCATGCCGGTGATGGACGGCCTGGCCGCCACCGCCGCGCTGCGCGGCCGGGGCCTGACGGTGCCGGTGGTGGCCCTGACCGCCAACGATTTCGACGACGACCGGCGCGCCTGCGACGCCGCCGGCATGAACGACATCCTCGCCAAGCCCCTGGCCGCCGACGCCCTGCGCGAGGTTCTGGCGCGGTGGGCCGGATCGGGGTGGACGGACAAGCCGACGCGCGCCAAGCTCACCGCCTAGACGCCGGGGTCCTTGAAACGAGGCCTCGATCTCCCGAGAGGCTGCCCGTGAACGCCCCGCCGGCCCCGCAGGCGCCTTCGATGCCGATCCGCCACCCTCGCCGTTCGGCGCGGGAGGTGTTCGCGGCGTTGCGTCGGCCCAAGGTCGGCCTGATGCTGGCTTTGGGATTTTCCTCCGGCCTGCCGTTCATGCTGATCGGCAACACCCTCGGCTTCTGGCTGGCCGAGGACGGCATCACCATCGCGGCGATCGGCTTCCTGTCGTGGGCGGGGCTTCCCTATCTGTTCAAGTTCGTCTGGGGGGCGGCGGTGGATCGGCTGCGACCGCCGCTGATCGGGGGACTGGGCCGGCGACGAAGCTGGATGGTGGTCAGCCAGGTCACGGTGGCCATGGGCCTCCTGGGCATGGCGGCGACCGATCCCAGGACTCATCTCGCCTGGCTGGCCCTGTTCGCCGTGATCGCCGGGCTAGGCGCGGCGACCCAGGACACCGTGATCGACGCCTGGCGGATCGAATCGGCGGAAGACGCCGACGAACTGGGCCTGCTGACCGCCTCCTACAGCCTCGGCTTCCGGGCCGCGCTGATGGCCACCGAGGCCCTGATTCTGCTTGTCGCCAAGGCCATCGGCTGGCCAATATCCTATGCGCTCTATGGCGGCGCGATGGTCGTCGGCCTCGCCGCCGCCCTGGCCGCGCGCGAGCCGGACCGGGCCGACGCGGTGATGGACGCCAAGAGCGCCGGCGCCAGGTCGCATCCGGCGCGCGCCGCCATTGACGCGGTGGTCGGTCCGATCGTGGTCTTCTTCCGCACTCACGGCTGGGGCCTGGCGGTGTTGATGCTGGGGATGATCACGCTCTATCACTTGAGCGACTACATGCGCGGGCCGATGAGCAACCCGTTCTATGTCGCGCTGGGGATCGACAAGGTGACCCTGGCCGCGGTGAGGGCGAGCGTGGGCCTGGCCGGGACCCTGGCGGGGATCGCGGCCGGGGGCATGGCCTCGCTGCGCCTTGGGAACATGCGCACGCTGGTCCTGGGCGCGGTGCTGCAACCGATCGGGATCGGGGCTTTCGCGCTCCTGGCCCGGCATGGCGGCGACTTCACCCTGATCTCGATCGGGCCGGCGAGCCTGACGGCATTCCAGGCGATCATGACCGTCGATGGCTTCGCGATCGGCTTTTCCGGGGTGGCGCTTGTTTCCTACATGTCGACGCTGACCAGCCTCGGCTACACCGCGACGCAATATGCCCTGCTGACCTCGGCGCTGGCCTGGACCGGCAAGATTCTCAAGGGGTTTTCCGGAGTGGTGGTCGAGGGGCTGCACCATGGCCGCGGCCTCGTCGAGGCCTATGGCCTGTTCTATCTGTTCGCCGCCGCCATCGGCCTGCCGGCGATACTGCTCTGCGTGATCCTGGCCCTTCGCCGGCCGTCCGCCGCGCAGCCCGGCTAGCTCGACAGACAGACCACCGGCGCGACGCGCAGATTGCGCCGCAGGTCGTCGGCGACCCGGCCGTAGTTGTCGGTGGCGATGGGCTCGCCGGCGGCGTCCGGGGATGGCCTGGCGCCAGCGGCGGCGAGAGCGCGGCCGACGGCCTCGGGCGTCGTGGTGTAGATTCGTCCCCGCCGGGGAGCCTGGGCGATGGTGACCCCGACGACCCGACCGGCCCCGTCGAGCGCGGGCGCCCCCGAAAGCCCGCCGAGGTTGTCGGAAATGCCCGTTGTGCGCCCGTCCTCGGCCCACACCAGCACCGTCACCGCGCCGCCCGCGCCGCCAGGGACGGTGAGCTTTCCCCGGCCCACCAGCCTGGACGCCACCTCGCCGGGAGCGCCGCGGGGAAATCCGGGGTGATAGGCCCGCTCGCCCCGTTTCAGGCCGACCGACGAGCCCAGCGGCAGGGCCGGCGCGCCGCCGCGCGTCGTCAGCACGGCAACGTCGCCGGCGGACCCGCCGGCCCGGACGGCGGCGACGCCCCGGCCCTCGGCGACGACGATGGCGATCTTCGAGCAGCCGGCGACGATGTGGCGCGCGGTCACCCAGACGCCGGCGTCGCCGACGGAAAAGGCGGTTCCCGCGCGTGGCCCCCGGGTCATCGGCCTGTCGATGGCGACGGAAGGATCCAGGGCCGAAGCCGGCGGCAGCAGCGCCCCCGCGCCGCCCGGGGCCGGCGGCGGCGCCTCCGGGGCGTCGGCGTGCTCATGGCGTCCGAGGGCGGCGAACAGCAGGGCCGCGACCACCGCCAGATAGATCAGCCAGTCGGGCAGCCGGGGGAAATGCATATCGCTTGCGCGGCGAGGGCTGTCACGCCGCGACGGCGGCGGCCAGAATCATGGCGGCGGCGAGCTTGGCGCTGACCAGCAGGGCGGCGGCGGACATCTCGCCCTGCCGGATTCGCTGCGGCAGGCCGTTCAGCAAGACATCGAACAGCCTGAACACCGCCAGCTGGACGAACAGAGCGGTCACGCCCCACAAGGCCAGGTCGCCCACCGTGGTCGATCGCAGGAGGCACACGGCCAAGGGCGCGGCGAGGCCCAGGATGACCCCTCCGAACGAGACGGCGGCGGCCGAATTGCCCTCGCGGATGAGCTGGATCTCCCGATGGGGCGTCACCATCGCGTAGAGCGCCGCGCCGGCGACGAGGATCAGCAGCATCACCCCCGCGTGAAGCAGGCTGGTGGGAAACCCGGCCGCCCAGGCTTGAATCTCCGGCGACTGCAGCTGGCCGGGCATCAGGCTTCGCCCTCCCCACGAAAGCGACGACGTCCACGCAAATGGGGACTTGATCGGCGGCGTCTTCGCCGACGTTCATGTCCCCGATTTGCGAGCGCCAGCGCTCGGGAGGGGGACACGAACCAATTGCGAGAGAGCATCGCCAACATCATGTCCCCTGCGCAGTTTCGCGGCGGGCGCTGGCGCGGAGCTTTTCGCTCTGGGTCTTGAGCTGGCCGCAGGCGGCCTGGATGTCCCGGCCGCGCGGGGTGCGGATCGGGGAGGCGTAGCCCGCCCGGTTGACGATAGCGGCGAAGGCTTCGATCGCCGCGCGGTCGGAGCCTTCATGAGGGCTGCCGGGCCAGGGATTGAACGGGATCAGGTTGATCTTGGCCGGAACGCCGGCGATCAGCCTGACCAGGGCGCGGGCCTCGGCCGGCGTGTCGTTGATTCCCTTGAGCATGACGTATTCGAAGGTCACCCGCCGGGCGTTGGAGAGTCCCGGATAGGCGCGGACGCCAGCCATCAGCTCGGCCAGGGGGTAGCGCCGGTTGAGCGGCACCAGTTCGTCGCGCAGTTCGTCGTTGGTGGCGTGAAGGGAGATCGCCAGCATGGCGTTCGTCCGCTCGCCCAGCGCCTTCAGCTGGGGCACGACGCCGGAAGTCGAGACGGTGACCCGGCGGCGCGAAATCCCGATCCCCTCGCCGTCGGAGATCACGTCCAGCGCCTCGGCCACGGCGTCGAGGTTATAGAGCGGCTCGCCCATACCCATGAATACGATGTTGGTCAGGCGACGCTCGCCGGGCGCGGCGGTCCAGTCGTCCAGGTCGTCCCGCGCCACCTGAACCTGGGCGACGATCTCGGCGGCGGTGAGATTGCGCACCAGGGGCTGGGTGCCGGTGTGGCAGAAGGTGCAGTTGAGTGTGCAGCCGACCTGGCTGGAGACGCAGAGGGCGCCGGAGCGGCCGACATCGGGGATGAACACCGTCTCGGCTTCTATCCCCGGCGCGAAGGCGATCAGCCACTTGATCGTCCCATCGACGCTTTCCTGGCGCTCGACGATGCGCGGCCGGTCGAGGCTGAACCGGCCGGCCAGGGCGGCGCGGGTCTGCTTGGCGATATTGTTCATCGACGAGAAGTCCGTGGCCCCGGCCTTGTGGATCCAGCGCCAGACCTGACCGCCGCGCATTCGAGCCTCGCGCGGGCTCGCCGCGCCACCCTCGACCAGGGCGCTGGTGAGCGCCTGGCGGCCGAGACCGGTCAGATTGAGTTGGGTTGAGGCCAAGGTCGAGGACACGAAACTCTAGAAAACCTCGCAGAGGATGGTTCCGTCGGCGAGAAGCGCGGCGCGCTTCATCCCCGCCGAATTGTAGGGCATGGCGATGCGTCCGTCCCGCGCCAGGGCGATCAGGCCGCCTTCGCCGCCCAGGGCGCGCACCTCGCCGAGCGCCGCCGCCGCCGCGGCATCCAGGGTTTCGCCGCCGAACCGGATGCGAAAGGCGACCTGGGCGGCGACGGCGGCGCGGATGAACATCTCGCCGGCCCCGGTGCAAGACACCGCGACCTCGCCGTCCGCCCACACGCCGGCGCCCGGGATCGGGCTGTCGCCGACCCGGCCGTGGGCCTTGCCGAACACCCCGGCGGTGGAGGTCGCCGCCGCCAGCGCGCCGGTCCGATCGAGAGCGATGCAGCCGACCGTGCCGGTGGCGAGCTCCGCGGCCGCCTGTCCATGGCCGCCGCCCGCATGGGTGAACCATGCAGCGGCGTCGGTGATCGGCGCCAGACCCTGGACCCGCGCGAAATCAGCGGCGCCTTCGCCGACCAGCATGACATGCGGGGTCGCCTCCATGACCGCGCGGGCGGCGGCGATCGGCGAGACGAACCCCTCCAGCGCCGCCACCGCCCCGACGCGCCGGCCAGGACCATCCATCAGCGCCGCGTCGAGTTGATAATGCCCGGCGCTGTTGGGCGAAGCGCCGCGACCGGCGACGTAGAGGCCCGACGCCTCCAGGGCGGCGACGGTCTCCACCACCACGTCGAGCGCCGCGGCGCCGGCCATGAGGCGATCCCGCCCCGCCTCCACCAAGGCGCGCATGTTGATGAGTTCTCGGCTGTAGTCGCGGCCACGCAAGGGACCGGCGCCGCCGTGCAAGGCCATGGCCGGGGCTCTGTCGCTCATGATCTTGCCCAAAAACCTCTTGGCTTCCGCCCACCCGAGCGTTGCGATAGCGTTGTGGACAACAAAACACAAAACCCGGGCGCAAGGAGACCAGGCGATGAAGGCCGTGCTGAGCAAGTCGGTCGGGGGTCCGGAGACCCTGGCCCTGGAGGATTTGCCGAGCCCCGGGGCGAAACCGGGCTGGGCGGTGGTGAGGGTGAAGGCCTGCGGGGTCAACTATCCCGACGTCCTGATGATCGAGGACCGATATCAGTTCAAGCCAGCCCGGCCGTTCGCTCCGGGCGGCGAGATTTCCGGCGTCGTCAAGGCTGTGGGCGAGGGGGTGACCCACATCAAGCCCGGTGACCGGGTGCTCGGCAACACCGGCTGGGGCGGCATGGCCGAGGAGCTGGCGCTCGAGGCCTCCCGGCTGGTCCCCATTCCCGCCGAAATGCCCTTCGACGAGGCGGCGGCCTTCCTGATGACCTACGGCACGTCGTACTATGCTCTGAAGGACCGTGGCCATCTGAAGGCCGGCGAAACCCTGCTCGTCCTGGGCGCGGCCGGCGGCGTCGGCCTGGCGGCGGTCGAGTTGGGCGAGGCGATGGGCGCACGGGTCATCGCCGCCGCCTCGTCAAGGGAGAAGGTCGACCTGGCCATGGCGCGGGGGGCGGACGAAGGCGTCGTCTATCCGTCCGGCCCCTTCGACCGGGATGGCCAGAAGGCCCTCGCCGATCAGTTCAAGCAGGCCTGTGGACCCAATGGCGCGGACGTCGTCTATGACGGGGTGGGCGGCGACTACGCCGAGGCCGCCCTGCGCTCGATCGCCTGGGAAGGGCGCTTCCTGGTCATCGGCTTTCCCGCCGGCATCCCGCGCATTCCGCTCAACCTCGCCCTGCTCAAGGGCTGCGACATCGTCGGCGTGTTCTGGGGCGCGGCGGTGGCCAAGGACCCGGCCGGGCACCAGCGCAACGTCAAGGAATTGCTGGCCCTCTATGCGGCGGGCAAGATCAAGCCACACGTCTCCGAGCGTTTTCCCCTCGCCAGGGCCGGCGAAGCCATCGCCCGCCTGGCCAGCCGCAAGGCGATGGGCAAGGTAGTGGTGACCATCGACTGAAGAAGGATGCGAGCCATGGCTGGAAGACTGGACGGCAAGATCGCGCTGATCACCGGCGGCTGCTCGGGGATCGGCCTTGGCGCGGTGGAACTGTTCGCCGGTGAGGGCGCGCGGGTGGTCGCCGCCGATCTCCAGGACGAAAAGGGCGCGATGCTCGAGCGGCGCTTCGAGGGACGCGTCCGCTACCTGCACGGCGATGTCACCATCGAGGCGGACATCGCCGCCTCCTGCACCCTGGCGTCCGAGGCCTTCGGGGGTCTCGATATCCTGTTCAACAACGCCGGCTACGTCGGCCAGCTGGGCGGCGTCGATGCGATGACCGTGGAGGGCTGGGACGCGGTCTTCGCCGTGCTCGTGCGCGGACCGGCGCTGGGCATGAAGCACGCCGCGCCACTGATGCGCGCGCGGGGCGGCGGCTCGATGATCAACACCGCCTCGATCGCCGGGTTGCAGGCCGGCTGGGGACCTCTGGCCTATTCCTCGGCCAAGGCGGCGGTGATCCACATGAGCCGGTGCGCTGCGGCGGAACTCTCTCCCCAGAAGATCCGGGTAAACGCCATCTGTCCCGGCTTCATCGCGACATCGATCTTCGGCGCGGTCTTCGGCATGTCCCGCGAAGGCGCCGACCAGATGGCCGCGCGGGTGGCCCAGAGCGCCGCCGCCGCCCAACCGATTCCCAAGGCGGGCCTTCCCGAAGACATCGCCGCCGCCGCCCTCTATCTGGCCAGCGACGATTCCGAGTTCGTCACCGGCACGCACATCGTGGTCGATGGAGGCATCACCGTGGGCGGTCGGCACGCCTGGGACCCCGCGGCGCCGTCGCTTCTCGCCACCGTCTTCGGCATGACGCCCGACGAGATGCGGACGGCGGCGGAAATGGCCGCGGAGGCGCCGCGACGCAATTCGTGATACGAGGCCACCATGGCCGTCGCCGCTCGCGTCAGTCCCAAGGACTTCTTCGCCCCCGAAGACTGGAAGAATCTCGCCCGGCGATCGAACTGGCGGGGGCTGGCGCTGGTCGTCCATTGCTGGGCGGTGATCGCCGCGGCCACGGTCATGGCCATCATCTGGCCGGTCACCATCCCGCTGGCGGTGATGGTCATCGGGGCGCGGCAGCTGGGTCTGGCCATCCTCCTCCACGACGCGGCGCATGGGGCGCTGCACCCGAACCTGAAGTTGGGCGACTGGGTGGCGGAATGGCTCTGCCTGGGCGGCGTGGCGAGCTATCGTTCCTACCATCTGCAGCATCACAAGTTCGCGCAGCAGACCGAAGATCCCGATCTGGTGCTCTCGGCGCCGTTCCCGATCACCCGGCTGTCCCTTCGGCGCAAGATCGCCCGAGATTTCACCGGCCAGACGTGGTTCAAACAGCGCTTCGGCCGGCTCGCGCTTCGGCTGAAGACGCGCAAGGCCGGAGAGCCCTTGCTTCCCATTCTGGGCCACGAGATCGTCCGTCAGAGGCGCTGGCTGATCTTCAACACCCTGGCCATCGCCCTCTTCAGCGCCGCCGGCTATCCGTGGGCCTGGTTTGCCTTGTGGCTATTGCCGCGAGCGACCTGGTTCCAGCTGGTCACCCGCATGCGCAACATCGCCGAACACGCCCTGGTCGCCAAGAATGAGCCCGATCCGCTGCGCCATGCCCGCACGACCCACGCCAATCTCGTCGAACGCGCGTTGATCGCTCCCTACTATGTGAACTATCACTGCGAGCATCACATGTTCATGCATGTGCCTTGCTGGCGCCTGCCGGAGGTCCGCCGGCTGCTGGATCGCGAGGGGGTCACGGCACGGATGGAAGGGGCGAAGGGTTATGTCTCGGTCCTCAACGCCGCATCGGCGGCTTGATTCCGCGTTGCCGCCGGGCTAGAACGTAACAAGAACAACCGCCAGGAAACGCGGCCATGCGCAAGGACGGCAAGATCGACTATATCGAGTTCCCGGGCAGCGACCTTCCGGCCGCCAAGCGGTTCTACGGCGAGGCGTTCGGCTGGATTTTCACCGACTACGGGCCGGACTATGTGGCCTTCGAAGGCGAAGGCGTCGATGGCGGTTTCACCTCGATCGGACCGGAGGCGCCGGAAAAGCCTCTGGTCATCCTCTACGCCCATGATCTCGAGGCGATGGAAGCCAGGGTGCGCGGCGCGGGCGGCGCGGTCACCAAGTCGATCTTCGCCTTTCCCGGCGGCCGGCGCTTCCACTTCCGCGATCCGGCCGGCAACGAGCTGGCGGCGTGGTCGGTGACGTGAGGCGTTGATCCGGCCTATGGTGGCGGCGCCCTGAAATCCATCGCCCGAGGCCGCCATGCGCCGTCGCACCTTTCTCGCCTCGCTTCCGGTCGCCGCCGCGGCCACCGCCGGCGCGCCATCGGTGACCGGCGCCGAGACCACCGACCGTGGCCTCGCCCGCCCGGATATCCATGGCGGCGAGCGCATTGCCGGGGCGAGCTTCGCCTCGCGCTCGGCGGCATGGGGCGTGCACGGCGCGGCGGCCACGGCCCATCCCCTAGCGACGCTCACCGCCATCGAGATTCTCAAGGCCGGGGGCTCGGCGGTGGATGCGGCGGTGGCCGCCAACGCGGCCCTGGGCCTGCTCGAGCCGATCTCCTGCGGCGTCGGCGGCGACTGCTTCGCCATGGTCTGGGATCCCAGAACGAGCAAGCTCGCCGGCCTCAACGGTTCCGGCCGCTCGCCCCGATCGCTCAGCCTGGAGACCCAGAGGGCGCGGGCGAAGAATGGCCATATCGCCCCCTTCGGCGCCGTTTCGGTTTCCACGCCTGGGGCGGTGGACGCCTGGTGGACCCTGCACCAGCGGTACGGCCGGCTGAAATGGGCCGATCTCTTCGCGCCGGCCATCGCCATGGCGGAGACGGGAACGCCGGTCCCCCAGACCATCGCCCACTATCTCGCCGTTTCACTTCGCGTCTTCACCCGGCCGGGCGCCGGGATCGAGGAGGTCGAGAACTACAAGGCGGTCTGGGCGCCTTACGGCGCCACGCCGAAGGAGGGCGAGGTGTTCGCCAATCCGGCCCTGGCCCACACCTACCGCCTGATCGCCGAGGGCGGCCGGGACGCCTTCTACGAAGGCGAGATCGCTGGCGTCATCGACGCCTATTTCAAGCGCATCGGCGGCTGGCTTTCAAAAGCCGACCTCGCCGCGCACCATTCGCAGTGGGTCCAGCCGCGCTCGACCAACTACCGGGGCGTCGATGTCTGGGCCCTGCCGCCGAACAGCCAGGGCCTCTCCACCCTCCAGATCCTCAACATCCTGGAGACCTTCGACATGCAGGCGCTCGGCTTCCAGTCGGTGGCCAGCCTGCACGCCCAGATCGAGGCCAAGCGCCTGGCCTTCGAGGACCGCGCCCGGTACTTCGCCGATCCTGATTTCGCCAAGGCGCCGATCGACTGGCTGATCTCCAAGCCCTACGCCGCCGAGCGCGCGCGGCTGATCCGCCCCGACCGGATCCTCACGCCGGTCCATGCCGGCGAGGCCCCCAGCCACGGCGACACCACCTATTTCTGCGTCGCCGACGGGGGCGGCATGATGGTCTCGATGATCCAGTCCAACTATCGCGGCATGGGCTCGGGCCTCTCTCCCGACGGGCTGGGATTCATGTTTCAGGACCGGGGCGAACTCTTCAGCCTCGCCGACGGCGCGGCCAACCTCTATGCGCCGGGCAAGCGGCCTTTCCAGACCATCATCCCGGGTTTCGCCACCCGGGACGGCGCGCCCTGGCTCGCCTTCGGGGTGATGGGCGGGGACATGCAGCCGCAGGGCCAGGCGCAGATCATCGTCAACCTCGTCGATTACGGCCTCGGCCTTCAGGAAGCCGGCGATTCTCCGCGCTGGCATCACGAGGGCTCCTCCGAGCCCACCGGCGAGGGCCAGGCGGGTGTCGGCGTGCTGCATCTGGAAGCGGGCGTCCCGCCGGCGACCCGGGAAGGCCTCGCCGCTCTCGGGTGGAAGTTCGGGCCGTCGGACGGCGGCTATGGCGGCTATCAGGCGATCGCGCGCTGGCCTGGACGCTGGGAAGCGGCCAGCGAGATGCGCAAGGACGGCGTGGCCGTGGCCTATTGAGGGAAGCAGGGTTGCCGATGACCGAGCAGGAGATGCGCGACATTTGCCTGTCATTCCCCGGCGCGACCGAGGGGACGTCCTACGGCCGGCCGTCATTCCTGGTGAACAGGAAGTTCTTCACCCGCCTTCGCCGCGAGGACGACAGCGTGGTCCTGATGGGCGTCGGGTTCGACGAGCGCGAGATGCTGATGGAGGCGGAGCCGGCGACGTTCCACTTCACGGCCCACTACAAGGACTATCCGTGCGTCCTGGCGCGGATTTCGAGCCTGCACCTCGGTTCCTTTCGCGCCTTCCTGGAACGGCGATGGCGAAAGATCGCGCCCAAGGCAATGATCAAGGCCTACGGCGGCGCGGACCCGTCGCCCCAGGAATGACACGACCTCAGCGGACGGGGGGCGGGGCGTTCGGTGTCGTTTCCGCCGGACGAGGCGTGTTGACCCGTTGCCGGAGACGGCGGAATTCGTCCTCACCCCTGAGCCCGGCGAACGCTGGATCGACGTCAAGGCTGACGTTTTCGGGCTCTCGCCGGTCCACGCTGGCGCGGAGCAGAGACAACGCCTCCCCGCCGTCGCCGATGGCGGCATAGGCGCCGGCCAGTTCGAAGGCGCTGACGCCGCCCTCGGCGTAGAGACGCCGCTTCTCGGTCAGCATGGCCTTCAGCATCCCGCGCCGCCCACCGGCGGCCAGACCCTGTTCGGCGGCGCTGGCGATGGCGAGCCTGCGGTCGTCGTGCTGAAGGCGGGCCGCCGTCTCCATCTCCCTGACCGCGTCCGCGTCGCGGTCCCGGGTCAGGTAGGCGGCCGCGAGATATCTGTGCGGCGACAGGAATTGCGGCGTGGTCTGTTCCACCGATTCGAGCAGGGTGATGGCTTCATCGGTCCGTCCCGCCGTCATCAGGATGAAGCCCCGATCGGCCAGTACGGCGCTGGAGCCTGGATCCAGGCTCTGGGCGACGCCGATCTCGTCGAGCGCCCTGGAGCTCCGGCCCAGCGTGGCCAGGACGTTGGCGTACCAATGATGGGCGATGGCCGAGCGCGGATCGAGCTTTAGGGCGCGTTCGAACTCCTTCAGCGCGGCCGGCGTGTCGCGAGACCAGTAGAAGTCCACGAAACCCAGGGACGCATGGGCCTCGGCCAGATCCGGGTCGATGGCGATCGCCCGTTCGGCCGCCGCCTTGGCCCGGGGATAGGCCTCCCGCGCCGGCATTTCCGAGAATTCACGCAGCAGATTGTAGCTGTCGGCCAGGCCGGCATAGGGCTCGGCGTAGGCGGGATCGCGCACAATCGCCTGGGTGAAATAGTCCACGGCTTGGTGCAGGCTCTCGGGGGTCCGGGCGTGCCAGTAGTAGAGGCCGGTGCGATAGAATTCGACGGCCAAGGGATCATGCGCCGGTCTCGCCGAGCTGTTCGCCTGGACCGGGAGGACCCCGCCGCCCGGGATCGGCCATCTCGCCCTGCCGATCAAGAAGGCGGCGACCGCCAGGATCGCCATCAGCGCGATCAGGACCGCCGGTCCGTTCCCAAGTGGGCGGCGCCCATCGGCCGCGGGCGCACGAAGCGCGAAAGCCGCTGACGGATTTCCCGTGTCGGCGTCGTCCTCTCGTCCGCCCCCTCCGCGGTGAAGCCACGCCTGGAGTTCGCCGCGAAAGGCGTAGACCTTGGCCCCCCCGCCGCCGGGAAGGCGATGCAGCGGAAGCCCGCGGCGCGCCTCCCATCGCTTCACGGTCCGCTCGTCCCGGCCGAAGAAGGCGGCGATCTGTTTCCAGCTGTCGAGCCGCTCGTCCACGGGACCATCTGGCTTGCCGGCGCTGATCACGTCGCGATTTGCCCCAAGAAATCCCCGACCCGCCCGATCGGTTCGGCGCCGGCCACGACAGTGGCGTCAAGCCGCGCGCCAATACTAGACCATTCCCGCCCGAACCGCGTGAGACCAATCGGCACGCGTCCCGGCAGGCGCGGTTCCCTAGAATTCGTCGTGGATCATGGCGTTGAACTGCTCCATCACCTCGGCCACTTGGTCTTCGGGCGGCAACTCGGCGGTCGCGCCCGGCGCCGGAGCGGCTTCGGCGACCGTCAGCCGGGCGATCAGCGCCCCGCCCTTGACCAGCGCCAGCGTCTCGCCCGCGGCGAGGCCGGAGAGGATGGCGGCGAGGCGCGGCGGCAGGTCGTCGAGGTCGATCTGTTTCATGCCCGCGATTGTAACGCCGCGGGCGCGAGCGTGACAGGCCGGCCGCCCCGCCTTAGGGAAACGCGATGGCCTATCGCAGTCTCCGCGACTTCATCGCCGCACTCGAGGGCGCGGGGGAATTGGTCAGGGTCGCCGAGCCGGTCTCCACGGTGCTTGAGATGACCGAAATCTGCACCCGCCTGCTGGCCGCCGGCGGCCCGGCGGTGCTGTTCGAAAAGCCGATCCGCGCCGACGGCCAGATCTCATCCATTCCCTGCCTCGCCAACCTCTTCGGCACGGTGGGCCGCGTGGCCATGGGGGTGACCCTGGACGGCAAGGCGCGATCGACGGGCGCCGATCTGCGCGAGGTCGGCGAACTCCTCGCCTTTTTGCGCAATCCCGAGCCGCCGCGCGGGGTGAGGGAGGCGTGGGAAATGCTGCCTCTGGCCCGCACGATCATGGGCATGCGTCCGAAGATCGTCGGGAGCGCGCCGGTGCAAGAGAAGGTGTTCACCGGGGCCGACATCGACCTCGGCCGCCTTCCTGTCCAGACCTGCTGGCCGGGCGAGCCGGCGCCGCTGATCACCTGGCCGCTGGTGGTGACCCGCGGCCCTTCGCAGGCGCGCGAGGACGACTTCAATCTCGGCATCTACCGCATGCAGGTCACCGGACGCGACCGGACGATCATGCGCTGGCTGGCCCATCGCGGCGGCGCCCAGCACTTTCGGCGCTGGAAGGAAGCGGGCAAGCCGAACGCATTGCCGGCCTGCGCGGTGATCGGGGCCGATCCGGGCACCATCCTGGCCGCCGTCACTCCGGTCCCCGACACCCTCTCGGAATACCAGTTCGCCGGCCTGCTGCGTGGCGCCAAGGCCGAACTCGTCGCGGCCAGGACCCAGCCGATCCTGGTCCCCGCCCAGGCCGAGATCGTCATCGAGGGCGAGGTGCTGCTCGATCAGTATACGGACGAGGGACCGTACGGCGACCACACCGGATATTACAATTCGGTCGAGCCGTTCCCGGTGTTCAAGGTGACGGCGATCACCATGCGGCGCGACCCGATCTACCTCACCACCCACACCGGCCGGCCGCCGGACGAGCCCAGTGTGCTCGGCGAAGCGCTAAACGAGGTGTTCATCCCCCTGCTGCGCGGCCAATTCCCGGAGATTGTCGATTTCTGGCTGCCGCCGGAGGGCTGCAGCTACCGGATCGCGGTGGTCTCGATCAAGAAGGCCTACCCCGGCCATGCCAAGCGGGTGATGATGGGCGCCTGGTCGTATCTGCGCCAGTTCATGTACACCAAGTGGGTGATCGTGGTCGATGACGACATCGACGCCCGCGACTGGAAGGACGTGATGTGGGCGCTGGCGACCCGAATGGACCCGGCCCGCGACATCATCCTGATCGAAAACACCCCCATCGACTACCTCGACTTCGCCTCCCCGGAGAGCGGCCTGGGCTCGAAGATCGGCCTCGACGCCACCAACAAGTGGCCGCCAGAGACCAAGCGGGAGTGGGGCCGGTTGATCGCGATGGACCCGGCGGTGGTGGAGAAGGTCACGGAGATGTGGGCAAGGCTGGGACTCCCGCGCTGAAGATACTTCTATCGCATCCTGGGTTCGGGCATTGATGTCGTCCGCGTCCTGCACGGGCGGATGGACGTCCGCCGTCGCCTCTAGGGAATACCCGTGATGACAATGAAGTTCACTCTCATGGCCGTTACCTTCGGCGCTGTCGCCCTCACCGGCGCTGTCCGCGCCGCTTGCCCACCCGGCCTGCCGCCCGGAGTCGCTTGCGGGGACAAGGACGCCGCAGCGGCGACGGCGGGAAACTATGCGATCGATCCCAATCATGCGGCGGTGATCGCGAAGGTGTCGCACATCGGCTATTCGTGGAGCGTGTTCCGCTTCGGCAAGGTGGCCGGGACGCTTACCTGGGATCCGGCCGCGCCAGATGCATCCAAGCTCTCGGTGACGGTGGACACCGGATCGATCGCCACCAATGTGCCCGGCTTCGCCGACGAACTGACCGGCGAGAAGTTCCTCAACGTCAAAGGGTTTCCTCAGGCGACCTTCGTCTCCACCGCCTTCCACCGGATCGATGCGACCCGCGGCAGGGTCGATGGCCGGTTCACCCTGATGGGCAAGACCGCTCCTTTGACCTTCGATGTCGATCTGATCGGCGCGGGGAAAGGGTTCGGATCGCCGCGCCTGGGCGTCGAGGCGCGGGGCGAGATCGACCCCGGGGCCTTCGGCCTGCCGCCGATGTTCGCCGATCCGGTCCACCTCATCATCGACGCGGAGTTCGTCCGCAAGCCCTGAGGAGGCCGCGAGCGTCAAGCAGGGCCGTTCACGCCGCGGCGATGTGGCGCGCGCGGCGAGGACGGTGGATGGCGGGGTGGGGACCGGCGGCGAAGGCCTCGCCGGCGGCCTCTTCCCGGGAGCCCAGGACGAGATAACCGTCTTCGGGAAGCAGAGTCGACAGGGCCTCCAGAACCCTGGCGCGTGAGGCCGGATCCATCCCGCAAAGGACGTTGCGGCAGAAGATGACGTCGAATTCGCCGACGCCGGCGAGGTCGGCGACGAGATTGATCCGGCGCCAGCGGACCTGACGGCGCAGGTGCGCCGAGACTCGCCATGCCTCGCCCTCCTTCTCAAGGTGACGGACGAGCAGACGGATCGGCAGGCCCCGCTGAACTTCGAACTGGGTGTAGAGTCCGCTCTTGGCGCGTTCGAGGGCGCCGGCGGAGATATCGGAGGCGGCCAGATCCAGCCGCGCCTCGCCGCCGGACCGATGGATATGGTCGGCGAGCATGGCCAGGGAATAGATCTCCTGGCCGGTCGAACAGGCCGCGCTCCAAACCCGGATCGGGGCGCCGGCGCGGGACCTCGCGAGGCTGGGCAGAACGTCGGTCTCCAGAACGTGGAAGACCGCCTTGTCGTCGAAGAAGCTGGTCTCGGCGCAGGTCATGGCTTCGACCACGCGCCAGGCGACCGTCTCGCCCCGTTCGCCGCCGACGGCCGCGAGCATGGCGGTGATGCCGGCGAAGCCGGCGGCGCGGGCGACGGGCTCCAGCCGGCTTTCCATGGAATAGGCATTCGCCGGCGCCGCCAGTCCGGCGCGGGCGCGGCAAAGGCCGGCGACCAGGGCGATCTCCTGGGGTGTCAAAGGCCGGCCTCGGCGAACTTGGCCTTCAGGATGTCTCCGTCGAAGGGCTTCATCATGTATTCGTCGGCGCCGGCGGCGAGGGCCTCTTCGATCTCGGCGACGGAATCGCGAACCGTGAACAAGACCACCACGGGATCCGCCCCGCCCGGTTCGCGGCGAAGCGCGCGCAGGAAGTCGATGCCGTTCATCACCGGCATGTTCCAGTCGAGCAGGATCGCCCGCGGCATCTGGCTCCGGCACCAGAGGAGCGCCTCGGCCCCGTCGCCGGCCTCGCCGGTGTCGAATCCCATATCCTCCAGGATGCGGCGGGCGACCTTGCGGATCACACGGCTGTCATCGACGACGAGGCAGGTCCTCACGGTATTCGCGCTCCACGACCAGGCGATCGGGGGGTTATCGCGCGGCCTTGGTTAAGGGGCGGTATGAGGCGCGGGCGGTATCCGCGATTCAGCCGGCGAGGATCGCCGTGAAGAGGATTCCGCTTTCGCCCGTCTCGGCGCCCACGGTCCCGCCGACGGCGGCGAGCTGGGCGTGCAGACAGAAGGGCTGAACCCAGCGGCCGGCAAGGCCCTCGCCGAGGGGCTCGCCCCGCAGGCCGGCGGCGACTTCCGGCTGGAGCCGGGCGCGCGGGCCGTCCGCCTCGGCGACGATGGCCAGCCGGCCGTTCTCGCGCCGCACCGAAATCCGGGCCACGCCGCCCAGGGCCAGGGCGCCGGCGGCGATCTGGGCCAGGTTGAGCAAGGCCCGCGCGGCCTCGCCACTCAGAGCGGACGCATCCACCGCCCAATCGAGGCTGGGGCGCACGTGGGCGAATATTCCTTCCGTCAGGGTGCGCAGCTGGGCGGTGTCGAACGTCTCGCCCTCGGCGTAGCCGCCCACGGCCACCCGATAGAAGACCAGCAGATCCATCAGCTTGCGGGCGCTGGAGGCGATCAGCCTCATGGCCTCGGCGCGCATCTCCTCGCCGCCCGGGTCATCGAGGAAGTCGAGGCCCGAGACGATGCCGCTGGCCGGGCTCATCAGGTCATGGCACAGGCGCCCGGCGAGGAGCCGCGCCAGCATCAGCGGCGATGCTCCGGCGTGGTCGCGCGGGGCGGAGGGTGGTTCCGGAGGAAGGTCGTCCATGGCCGGCCAGCCTTCGCCTGATTTGCCGGTTTGGCCAATCGCGAGCCGCCGGAGCGGAAGAGATCAAACCACAAAGCACACCAAGCGCACGAAGGCGGACCTGTTTTCCTTCGTGTTCTTCGTGCTCTTCGTGGTGAAAGGACATCGACAGAAATGGCAGGGAGCGCGCGATGTCCTCTTCCCCCGTCTCGGAAGGCGAGCGCGACGTGGGCGCGGTCCTCGCCGAGATCGCCGTGGAGGCCGCCCGGCTGATCCTGCCGCTGTGGCGCTCGGGGCTGACGGTGCGCGCCAAGGCGGATCAAAGCCCGGTGACCGAGGCCGACCAGCGAGCCGAACGTCTGATACTGGATCGGTTGGCGAAGGCCTTTCCCGGCGTCCCGGTGATCTCCGAGGAGGATGCGGCGCAATTCGGCACGCCGGAGGCGATCGCCTCGCGCTTTTTCCTGGTCGATCCGCTTGACGGCACCAAGGCGTTCGTCAGGGGCGATCCGCACTTCACGGTCAACATCGGCCTGATCGATGGCGGCCGGCCCGTCGCGGGCGCGGTGGTGGCGCCGCCGAGCGGCGAGGTGTGGTTCACTCGGAAGGGCGGGGCGGCGAAGCAGCGTTTCGCGGATTCCGTCGTCGCGGCGATCCGGACCCGGCCGTGGCCCGACGGCGCCGCGATCGCCCTGGTCAGCCACACGATGACGGCCGAGACCCTGGCCACGCTCACTGAAGCCTATGGGTTTTCCTCCAGCCAGGCGATGGATTCGTCGATCAAGCTCTGCCGCATCGCCGAAGGGGCCGCCGACATCTATCCGCGCCAGGGCACGACCATGGAGTGGGACACCGCCGCCGGCCACGCCGTCCTCCAGGCCGCCGGCGGCCGGCTCACTACGCCGGAGGGCGCGCCGTTTCTGTATGGAAAGGCGACCGCCGGTTTCCGCAACGGCGGGTTCGTGGCGCGGGGAGCGTAGAGACGGCGCCTGGAGGTTGAATTTGTCAAAGCGCCGACCGCAGAGAGGTCAGGCTGGACGCGAGGCGATGATTGCGGTCGCGATCGGTCGAGGATCCGTCATGATGGAAAGATGATGACCGCGGAACCGCTCCACCGGCCAGCCTGAGCCCCGGGCGCTGGCCGCCTCCTCGTCGTAACCAGCGCTGAGTTGGAGATAGGCGCGGGCCAGCTCGGGCGGATCCGGGAGAATCGGCGCGGGTTCTTCGAGAAATGCCAGCGGCGCTCGCGGGGCGTCGCGAACCAGAGCGTCTCTCATCGATCGGTCTGGAACCAGCCGCGCCAAGGCCCCGGGCGACATCCAGCGCGGCCACGCCGGCGCCAGATCGGCGTCCGCCTCGGCGCGAAGCCGGTCGGCGAGCGCGGCCGGCGCGGTGTCGAACCAGCTACGCCCGGGATGAGGCAGCAGAGCATCGACGAACACGGCGCCTCCGATCAGGCGTCGGGCGCTGTTGACTATCGCCGGGACCAGCGCGCCGGCGCCGCTGTGAACGACCAGGATCGACGGCCCGTCGATCTGGCGCGCCGCTGCTGCTCCGAACGCGGCGTAGAAATTTTCCACGGCGCCAAACGCCTCGCGCAGATCGAGGAGACGTGACGCTTCGCCGAGATCTTCCAGGACGGCGTGGGTTCGCGCCCAGGACTGTGGGCCGAGGAAAGGACTGTGAACGAGGGCGAAGACCATGTGCCGGACACTCCCGTCCCGCGCTCAGGGCGGAGGGGTACTGAGCTGAGACTCACACCTGGTTCCGCGCGATCAGGCGCCGGGCGATGATGATCAGTTGCATCTCGTTGGCGCCTTCGCCGATAATCAGCAGGGGGGCGTCGCGATAGAGGCGCTCGATGGGATATTCCTTGGAGTAGCCGTTGGCGCCGAAGATGCGCATGGCGTCGGTGGCGACCTCGAGGGCGGTTTCGGTGGCGAACCACTTGGCCATGCCGGCCTCGTAATCGACCCGGCCGCCGGCGTCGTAGGCGCGGGCAGCGTCCTCGACCAGCAATTCGGCCGCGCGGGTCTTGGCCGCCATCGCGCCGAGCTTGAGCTGGATCGCCTGATGCTCGGCGATCGGCTTGCCCATGGTCCTGCGAACCTGGGCGTAGGCGACCGCTTCGCCGAGCGCCCGTGTGGCGATGCCGACCCCGCGCGCCGCGACATTGACCCGGCCGATCTCCAGGCCGCCGGTGGCCATCAGGAAACCCCGGCCCTCCTCGCCGCCGACCAGTGAGAGAGCGGCGTCGCAGGCATAGTTCTCGAAGGCGATCTCGCCGGTGTCGATGCCGCGGTAGCCGAGCTTGGGCAGTTTGCGCCCCCGGCTGACGCCGGGCAGGCTCGCGCCGGTGGCCATGTCGCGGGTGGGGGCGATGAGCATGGTCATCCCCCGGTGACGCGGCTGGGCGTCGGGATCGGTCTTGACCAGCACGGCCAGGACATCGCCCTCGATGGCGTTGGTGATCCACAGCTTGGCGCCGTCGATGCGGAACTGGTCTCCATCGCGACGGGCGACGGTGCGGATGCCCTGCAGGTCGGTGCCGGCGCCGGCCTCGGTGAGCGCCAGGCCGCCCTTCAGTTCACCGGTGGCAAATCGCGGCAGCCAGTGATCCTTCTGCGCCTCGGTCCCGAACTTCTGGACGATCAGGGCCATCATCAGATGGCTGTTGAAGAAGCCGGTGAGGCTCATCCACTCCTGGGAGATGCGGGCGACGATGCGCGAATAGGTCAGGGCCGAAAGGCCGAGGCCGCCGTATCGCGGTTCGATCAGCGCCCCGTAGAGGCCCATCTCGCACATGTCGGCGACCAGTTCGTGGGGATATTCGTCTGCCTCCTCGAGGCGCGCGGCGATGGGCGCAACCTTCTTTTCCAGCCAGCGGCCGATGGAATCGATCAGGGCGCGTTCGTCCGCTTCGGTGACGGGGGCTTCGGCCACAGCGGCGGCGTCGGTCACGGGCGCATCCTTCAATAGCTCCCCAGCCTGTCTTCGACCGATTGGCCGCGGGCGGGGATCAGCATGTCGCGGCGGAATGTGCAGATCACGGCGCCGGTCTGGTTCTTGCCCGTCGTGCGGATGGTGACGACGCCCTGGCCGGGGCGACTCTTCGAGGGGCGCTTGGCGAGGACCTCGCTCTCGGCATAGAGGGTGTCGCCGGCGAACACCGGGGCGGTGAAGCGAACCTCGTCCATGCCGAGGTTGGCGATGGCCTTCTGCGAACAGTCCGAGACGCTCATGCCGATGAGCAGGGCCAGGGTGTAGGTGCTGACCACCAGATTTCGCCCGAACTCGGTCGCCTTGGCGTATTCGGCGTCGAAGTGCAGGGGATGAGTGTTGAGGGTAAGCAGGGTGAAGAGGTGGTTGTCGGATTCCAGCACCGTCTTTCCCGGCCGGTGCTCATAGACATCGCCGACCTGGAAATCCTCATAGGAGCGGCCGAAAGTTTCGCGGTAGCGCTGGGGGCCGATCTCGCGCCAGTTCTGGACCATGGCCGTCAGGTTCCCGTGGGCCAGGAGCCGCCGAGATGGCCGTAGCCCCCGGGCGCGAGCAGACCCTGGCCGGGAACGTGATTGATCTCCAGCCGCACTCCGTCGGGGTCTTCGAAGAGAACCGAATAGTAACCGGGCGCCCATTCATCGTCCTGCGGCGGGTGGACGATGGCGGTTCCGATCGAGACCAGGAAGGCGTGGGCCTCCTCGACCTCCTCGCGCTCGCGGACCCGGAAGCAGACGTGGTGCAGGCCGACGCGGCTCTGGTCGAACCGCTCCGGCGCGCCGCCGGCCGGCCGAGCGCGGACACCGAACCCGGTCCTGCCGCCGACGCAGTAGTAGGTCCCGCCGGCGTCCATCACCGGCTTCAGCCCCAGGAACGGCAGAAGCTGGCGGTAGAAAGCGCGGACCCGCGGGAAATCGCCGGCGGTGATGAAGACGTGCGCGACGCCGTTGACTTCCATGGCCTAAACCTCGACCTGCCCGAGATGTCCTACGCCCGTCCCTGGAGGTTGGGCAACCAGATGACCCGCCAAGTCGGCGACATACGTTCCGGGCCAATTCGCGGATTGTCGCAATCCGCGCCTTGCGGTTTTCACGTTTTGTTCGTATCCGATGGCATGGAATCGCGGGAGAATCGGATGACCGACAACGGCCTGTCGAACAAGTTGCCTCGTCGACGATGGCACGGCTCGCCGGCCCGGGTGGATCGAGAGATATGGTCATTTTTTTCGGGCGCGATGGGTCTGGACCTCGGGCTGCAGGAGGCCGGCCTACATTCAACGCTGGCCGTCGAGTTGGAGCGAATCTTTTGTCGGACCATTCG
Organism: Caulobacteraceae bacterium; assembly: GCA_035648435.1. Taxonomy (GTDB): domain Bacteria; phylum Pseudomonadota; class Alphaproteobacteria; order Caulobacterales; family Caulobacteraceae; genus Acaudatibacter. The sequence goes on along the minus strand of DASRLN010000250.1, from coordinate 4,682 downwards.
AATGAACTGTCCGCGTCTCGATCTCATCGAAGGCGACATCTCGCGGCTGAACGCGGCTGATCTTCGTCAGCGGCGGAAGTTCGACGACGATGTGTTCCTGATGGTCGGCGGCCCCCCCTGCCAACCCTTTTGCTCGGGTGGCAAACGCGCGGCCCTCAGCGATCCCCGTGGGAACCTGATCTACGAGTATTTCCGCCTGATCGCGGAGGTGCGCCCACGATATTTCGTGCTCGAGAACGTCGCCAATCTCACCACGGCGGCGCTCCGCCACCGGCCCATAGCCGAACGCCCAGGAAAGCACTGGAGTCTCAAGAGGTACGACGGACGCGCCAACATGAGGGAGGGCGGCCTGTTGGCCCTGGAACAGGACGAGATGTCCGGGAGCGCTCTCCGACAGATCATAGGCGATGCAAGTTCCTTGGGCTACCACATCGCCTTCGGCGTGCTTGACGCGGCGGACTTCGGAGCGCCGCAGCATAGGCTCCGGTTCGTGATGCTGGGCTCTCGCGATCACCCACCGGCCAGACTGCCGAAGCCCACCCACGGTGCGGGTTTGACACCGTATGTCACGGTGGGGGAATCCATTCGCCATTTGCAGGGCGCTCCGGGGGCCCATTCTGAATACACCCCCGGTGTGAAGGAGATTTTCGCCCTCGTCCCGCCGGGCGGCAACTGGCGTTCTCTACCTTCCGATCTCCAGAAGGCGGCGCTAGGTGGCTCTTTCGACGCGGGAGGCGGGAAGACCGGCTTCTATCGTCGGCTATCGTGGGAAAGGCCTGCGCCGACCATCACCGGCCGGGCGAACCGAAAAGGCAGTGCGCTCTGCCATCCCGAACAGGATCGACCAATTTCCGTGAGCGAGGCCGCCGCTCTCCAAGGCTTCCCCCCAGATTGGCATATTGTCGGCGCAATGAACCAGCAATACACGCAAGTCGGCAACGCAGTGCCCGTCCGCCTGGGGGCGGCGATTGGCCGCGCAATCCTCTCCCATGATGGCGACGCGCAACGATTCGGAATTCGGCATCCCGACATGGAAGTGATGATGGCTGCGGCCGTAGGGCGGCTCCGTGCGGCGGCACGCAACCACGTCGCGAGAGCCGCGTGACCAAGGACGATGAGAGCAGCGAGGCTCTCGTCGATTTCCTCCCAGCGAAGCACCCCATTCACCGGCTCAGCCCGGTTTTTTTCGGGCGGACTGGGCGCGCGCGCAACGAAGCATCATCGCACGGGCATTCCCGAATGCCGAAGATTTCTGCCAGCGGGTCTTCGACGACCTGAAGCTCGCGGTTCAGCTACCGAACGGCTTGAAAGACCAATCCGTCGAGGCGGTCGCAGACTTGCCCTTCGCCGATCTTCTTTCGCTCTTCATGTCGATTAATCTGGCTGCGGGGATACCCGAGTCGGTAGCCCGCCTTCATGCCGCGAATCTTGCCCAGCGTTCTCAGCTGCTCCGGGCATTCGATGATCCGGACGCGGCCCTTGCCTGGGTGACCGCGAAGGTCATCGGAATCGTCGCAGACCTCCCAAAGTCCGCAGAGGAAATCGAGGTCGGCCGAAACCCGGGCGACGTACTCGACCCATATCTTCTCGCCGCGAGCCAAGCTCTTCTGTGCGACGGCGAATTCAGGCAGGCTATTAGCGTCACGGTCGCCCACAAGGCGCTGATGATCCTCGAAGGTCTGATGGGTCATCTTCACGAGGAAGTGGTCGGTCGCATGAGGGGCAACGTCAAAAACCCCGAGCCACGCGGGACCAACGCCGAGTTTCTGGATTTCGCGATCAACCCCTTTCCGGGAGCCGATGTGATCCAGCCGCCGCCGAGTGTCGGCGAACCTTTGCGGCTACATCAGATCAAGAGCAAGACCGGCACGCTCAACAGCAGCGGCGGAAACCGGCTGGCTGAGCAAATGCGGCGGCTTCGCATGACCTACCCCGGCGCCGAGTTCTATTCCCACGCACTGGTGGGCAATACGCTCAGGGGCCATCGGTCCATGGGTGGGATGTTGCGAATAGAGCCAAGCCTCATCGTCCTCGTGGGCGACGCGTCCTTTCGTGTTCTTACAGGTAGCCAAAACGGGGCAGAGCTGCTGCTTCGACTCTATCAGACCGCATTCGCGCAGGCGGCAGCCGACACCGGCTACAACGTGGAAACGATGACGACTTTGATTGTCGATACATTCCGTGAGCGGGCCTTCGCGGAAGGGGAGGGTTACCTCGAATCGGTTCTCCACAGCGCCACGCGCGGCGAAGCCGGCGCGCAGGACAATAGAACCTATCGTCGCCTGGGACGGCCGCGACCATGACGCCGTGACCGCCGTCCAACGACCCGCGCCAAAGGTGTTTCCTCACTGTCAGAGTGCCCCTCGACCGTGGCGAGGGTTCACCGCTCGGCCGCGCCGCATCGTCAGGCCGCGCTATAACCGACCCTTGGGGTATGCAAATCAGTTGCCCACTGTGGAGGCGCCATGACGCCGGGGCCATACGCACTCGAACCGGACGCCGCCACCCGGCGGGCGTGGCTCGACGCCGCCGCCAGAACCGCCTTTGCTCACCTGGAGTCCCTGGGGGATCATTCGGCCGAAGCAGGCTCCCCGGCCCCGGCGCCCGACTTGCCCGTTTTCACCGAGGCGCCCCTCGAAGGTGGGATGGAGGCGGCGCTGGCGATCGTGGCGACCGCGGCGCGCGACGCGGTTCCCGCCACCTCGCCCGGCTTTTTCGGCTACATTCCGGGCGGGGGAATCTACGCCACGGCGGTGGCCGACTTCGTAGCCGATGTGTTCAACCGCTATACCGGCGTTGCCGAGGCGGCCCCGGACCTGGCGCGGCTGGAACACGCGGTGCTCTCGTGGCTGGCCGGGCAGTTCGGCTACCCGTCGCGGGCGCGGGGCCTGTTCACCTCCGGTGGGTCGCTGGCGACCCTGGCGGCGGTGGTCGCGGCGCGCGAGAAGCATCTGGGGGCGGCACCCGATCTGCGCCTGGCGGTGGGCTTTACCTCGGCCCAGGCTCACGCCAGCATAGCGGGCGCCTTTCGCGTCGCCGGCGTCCCGTCGGAAAACCTGCGCGCCGTGCCGGTGGACGACACCTTCCGAATGCACCCTGATCGCCTGCGGGAGATGGCGGTCGCCGATCGCGCCGCGGGCCTGCGCCCGTTCATGGTCGTCGCCGCCGCCGGAACGACCAACACCGGCGCTGTCGATCCGCTGCCCGAGATCTCCGCCGTTTGCGCGGAGCTGGATCTATGGCTTCACATCGACGCCGCCTACGGCGGGGCCTTCGTGCTCTGCGAGGCGGGCAAGGCGCGGCTGGCCGGCATCGAAGCGGCGGATTCGATCACCTTCGACCCGCACAAGGGCCTGTTCCTGCCCTACGGCACCGGCTGCCTGTTGTTCAGAGACGGCGTGCCGCCCCGGGCCGGGGCCGGCGACGCCAGCTACCTGCGCGACCTTCGGCTTGGCGAGGCGCAGGCCGACGTTCCTGGCGCGTCGGCGTTCGGGCTCGAGCTCACCCGGCCGTTCCGCGGCCTGAGACTGTGGCTGCCACTGATGGCGCACGGCGTCGCCCCCTTCCGTGCGGCGCTGGCTGAGAAGCTGGAGCTGGCCGGGGTCTTCCACCACGGCCTGCGGGAACTGGCGCGGGACGGCGTTCCGATCGAGATCGTCGCCGAGCCTCAGCTGACGGTGATCCCGTTCAGACTGAGCCGGCGGCCGGCCGAGCCGATGGAGGACTGGAACGGCAGAAACGCCGCTTTCCTCGCCGCCATCAACGCCCGGAGGCGCAGCTTTCTTTCCAGCACCCTGCTGCCATCGGCGGACGGCGAGGCCCTGACCCTGAGGGTGTGCATTCTCAGCTTTCGGACCCATCGGCGCCAGATCGACGATTGTCTCGAGGATGTTCGGCGGGCGGCGCTGGGTTGCGCCCGCCTCGACCCTCAGCTGTCTCCCCGCACATCCACCGGCGCGGGGTTCTCCGTCCCGCCGACCCAGCGATAGACGATCCCCGCCAGGGCCGCGCCGACGATCGGGGCGACCCAGAACAGCCACAACTGGCCGAGCGCCCAGCCGCCCTGGAAGATCGCCGGCCCGGTGCTGCGGGCCGGATTGACCGAGGTGTTGGTGACCGGAATGCTGATCAGGTGGATCAGGGTCAGGCCGAGGCCGATGGCGATCGGCGCGAAGCCCTTCGGCGCGTTGCCGTGGGTAGATCCAAGGATGATGAACAGGAAGCCGAAGGTCATCACGACCTCGGTCACCAGGCAGGCGACCAGAGTGTAGCCGCCCGGCGAATGGTCGCCATAGCCGTTGGCGGCGAAGCCGCCGCCGGCGGCGTCGAAGCCGGCGTGGCCGCTGGCAATGACCAAGAGGACGCCGGCCCCGGCAATGGCCCCGATCACCTGGGCGATGATGTACGGGACGACGTCACGGGCCGGGAAACGGCCGCCGACGCAGAGGCCGACGGTGACGGCGGGGTTGAAGTGGGCGCCGGAGACGTGGCCGACGGCATAGGCCATGGTCAGGACGGTGAGGCCGAAGGCCAGGGCGACGCCGGCGAAGCCGATGCCGAGGGCCGGAAAGGCGGCGGCCAGCACGGCGGCGCCGCAGCCGCCCAACACCAGCCATGCCGTGCCGATGAATTCGGCCGCGAGGCGCTTGCTCAGGTCCATGGAACTTCCCCCCAGACTATCC
>DASRLN010000249.1:0-17065 GCA_035648435.1 Caulobacteraceae bacterium | reverse complement strand
GGACGAGGGGGTGGAGGGGGCGCAAGGCGGCCCCTCGTCGCCCCGAGCCTCCCATGAACTTCGACCTGACCGAGGACCAGCGGGCGATCTTCGAGGCGGCGGCCGCGTTCGCGCGGGCCGAGATGGCGCCGCATTCGGCGCGGTGGGACGAGGAGAAGCATTTTCCCGTCGATGTGCTGAAGGCGGCCGCGGGCCTCGGCTTCGCGGGAATCTATGTCGGGGAAGACGTCGGCGGATCGGCGCTGAAGCGCCTGGACGCGGTGCTGATCTTCGAGGCGCTGAGCGGCGGCGATGTCTCGACGGCGGCGTTCCTTTCGATCCACAACATGGCCGCGTGGATGATCGACCGCTTCGGCGCGCCGGCCTTGCGGGAGAAGTATCTGCCGCGCCTGACGACCATGGAGCTGATCGCCTCCTATTGCCTGACCGAGCCCGGCGCGGGCTCCGACGCCGCCTCCCTGCGCACCACGGCGCGGCGCGAGGGCGAGAGCTATGTCCTCAACGGCGCCAAGGCGTTCATCTCCGGGGCCGGGGTGTCGGACGTCTATGTGGTCATGGCCCGATCGGGCGGCGACGGCGCGGCGGGTGTCTCGGCCTTCGTGGTCGAGAAGGGAACGCCGGGCCTCTCCTTCGGCGCCCAGGAGCACAAGATGGGCTGGGCCAGCCAGCCGACCGCCATGGTCCACTTCGACAATGTGAGGATCCCGGAAACCAGCCGCGTCGGCGAGGAGGGCCAGGGGTTCCGCATCGCCATGGCCGGCCTCGACGGCGGCCGGCTCAATATCGCCGCCTGTTCGCTCGGCGGCGCCGGGCTCGCCCTGGAAACCGCCAAGTCCTACGCCGAGAGCCGCCGTCAGTTCGGCCGGCCGCTCCGGGATTTCCAGGCCCTCCAGTTCAAGCTCGCCGACATGGCCACCGACCTGGAAGCCGCGCGCCTGATGGTCCGCCGCGCCGCCGCCGCCCTGGACGCCGGCGATCCCGCCGCCACCGGCCTCTGCGCCATGGCCAAGCGCTTCGCCACCGACGCCGGCTTCGAGATCGCCAACCAGGCGTTGCAGATCCACGGCGGCTACGGCTACCTCAAGGACTACCCCCTGGAGCGGATCGTCCGTGATCTGCGCGTCCATCAGATCCTGGAGGGAACCAACGAGATCATGCGGGTGATCATCGCCCGGGAGATGTTCAAGCCATGAACGGGCCGCCGGAAGTCATCGTCCAGGTCGAGGGCGCGGTCGGCCGGCTGACCCTCGACCGGCCGGCGGCGCTGGGCGCCCTGACCACGAATATGTGCCGGCTGATGATCGAGGCTCTGCTGGCCTGGCGCGATGACGACGCGATCGTCCTGGTGCTGATCGATCACGCCGGCAACCGCGGCTTCTGCGCCGGCGGCGACATCCGGGCGCTCGCCGACAGCGTGGCCGGCGATGGCGTCGCCGCGCGGGAATTCTTCTTCACCGAATACCGGCTCGACCACCTGTTGTTCACCTTCCCCAAGCCGGTGGCGACGATCATGGACGGAGTGACCATGGGCGGCGGGGTCGGCATATCGTGGTCGGCGCGCTACCGCATCGCCACCGAACGGACCACCTTCGCCATGCCCGAGACCGGCATCGGCCTGTTTCCCGATGTCGGCGGGAGCTGGTTCCTGCCCCGGTTGCACGGCGCGACCGGCGCCTGGCTGGTCCTCACCGGCGCCCGGCTCAAGGCGGCGGGCTGCGAGATCCTCGGCATCGCCACCGACGTCGTCCCCGCCGCGCGCCTGCCGGAGCTGAAGGCGCGTCTGGTCGCCGATCCGGAAGCGGTGGAGACCATCCTCACCGAACTGGAGGCCGATCCCGGCCGCTCGGCGATGATCGAGCACCACGACGACATCGACCGGCTGTTCGGCGGCGAGACGGTGGAGGCCATCGCCGCCGCCCTGGCGGCCGACAGGTCCGAGTGGGCGGGGACCCAGCTCCGGATTCTCGGAACCAAATCGCCGACCAGCCTGAAGGTCGCCCTGCGTCAGCTGCGCGAAGGCGGGCTGATGACCGATTTCGCCGACGTCATGGCCATGGAGATGCGCATCGCCGCCCGCCTCGTCGCCGGCCACGACTTCAGCGAAGGCGTCCGCGCGGTGATCATCGACAAGGACAACGCGCCCAGTTGGCAGCCGGCCGCCCTCGAAGCGGTCACTGACGAAATGCTGGACGCGATCTTCGCACCCCTTCCGGCCGACCAGGAGTGGTCGCCTCTGCCCAAAATCTCCAAGGAACGCCGATGACCTACGAGACCCTTCTCGTCGAGACGGCCGACGCCGTCACCCTGATCCGCCTCAACCGGCCTGGGGCCTTGAACGCCCTCAACGCCCGGCTGATGGACGAACTCACCGCCGCCCTCGACGCCGCAGAGGCCGATCCGCTCGTGCGCTGCATGGTCATCACCGGCTCGGACCGGGCCTTCGCCGCCGGCGCCGACATCAAGGAAATGGCCTCCAAGAGCTATGCCGATGTCTATGGCGAAGACTTCATCACCCGCAACTGGGAGCGCGCCTCCCGCTGCCGCAAGCCGGTGATCGCGGCGGTGGCCGGCTATGCGCTGGGCGGCGGCTGCGAACTGGCGATGATGTGCGACTTCATCATCGCCGCCGACAACGCCAAATTCGGCCAGCCAGAGATCACCCTCGGCGTCTCTCCGGGGGCCGGCGGCACCCAGCGCCTGACCCGCTTCATCGGCAAGTCCAAGGCCATGGACATGGTCCTCACCGGCAGGATGATGGACGCCGCCGAGGCTGAGCGCTGCTCCCTGGTCAGCCGGGTCGTGCCGCTCGCCGAGCTTCTGCCGACGGCGGTGGAAGCGGCCCGCAAGATCGCCGGCCTGTCGCTCAACGCGGTGATGCTGACCAAGGAGATGGTCAACGCGGCGTACGAAACACCATTGGCCCAGGGCGTGATGCTGGAGCGCCGTCTGTTCCACTCCCTGTTCGCCTTCGACGACCAGAAGGAAGGCATGGCGGCGTTCATCGATAAGCGGGCGCCGAAGTTCACGGGACGGTGAGCGTCGCCTACTGCTTGCAGCCGTAGAGCTGACCAGAGGCGTTCTTGTAGCATCCGCGCATGCGTAGATCGATGAAGTCCCGGGCGTTGGCGTGGTTCGCATTGGCGATCGCATTTCCCGGGCCATTCGGCGTCTGGTACGGGTGAAGCGTCGGCATGACGGGTTGTCGAATATAGGGTTGAACCGGTGCTCGAGCTTGCATGAACACCCGCTCTGGAACCTGTTGGCCCAATAGATAAGGTGATCCATCCCTGACCCACCGGACGCCACCGGCTTCGATCGACGATGCCGAAACGACGGTCAGATCGGCGTTGGGATTCTCGGGTGGATTATAATCCGAGCAACGCATCGGGAACCCCGGCGCCTGCGAACACAACTGATGGGGCGCCCAGTCCCGCCTGCGCACATCCAGATGAACCTGGGTCGGAGAGCGCATGGATACGCTATAGGTTCCCCAATCTTTTTCAGTTGTGCCGTTCGGCAATTGATGGGCTTCGACATAGGTTCCGTCTGGGTTGAAACCACTGGTAAAGCGTTGCATTCCTCCTTGGCCCGGCGCTTCCGCGGTCCAGGCCCCGATAATACTGAATCCGCCGGCGCCCGCGTCTTGACCAAAGCCGGGCGGCGACGAAGCGGCCAAAGCGTCCTGCTGATTGTTCGGCGCGCCAGCGCCTCGGGCGGAATCGGACGAGTATGCCGCGCCCGGAGGGTCCTGCTGATTGCCGGCCGCGCCAACGCCCTGACCGACGTAAGATGGATATGCGGCGGCCTGCCGGTTGCCGGGCGCGGCCGGTGCGTTGCAGCCCCCCAGCGGGAAAAAAAGCACGAGCACCAATGGCAGGCCGCTGAACTGGAACGTCATCGCCAATCCCCCATTACGCGGCGCCGCCGGTGACCGCCCAAACCGCAAGAACGACCCTTATCACTTCCAGTCGGCCATGAAGAGTCGTTCGTCGCCCCCTGGCGCAGGGCATGGCGCTTGAGCGCCGCCGGTTCCACTCCCTCTTCGCCTTCGATCAGAAGGAGGGCATGGCTGCGTTCATTGACAAGCGGCGGCCGAAGTTCACGGGACGGAAGCGGGACTGGACCGCCCAACGCCGCGTGCTACCATCACGCGATGAAGCCAGAACCCCCTCGGCCGCCGGCGAAGGGTCCCCGCATGCCGCGCTGGAACTCTCCATGGCGCGACGGTTCGCCAACGACCGGCGCGCCGGTAGAGCCCGCGCCGCGAGGCGGACGAGGCGGCGGCGCGGCCATCGACCCACGCAAGGAGCCGGAAAAGTCCTTTATCTAGAGCAATTCCGATCGGGTTGAGCCGGTCTTCTCCTCCCCTCTTGGGGGAGGGGGACCGCGAAGCGGTGGAGGGGGAAGCCGCGTCAACGTCAGCTCACGGCCACTTCCCCCATCCCGGCCTTCGGCCGTACTTCCCCCGGAGGGGGAAGTGAACGCTTGGTCGCGGCCGATTCAATTTGATCGGGCAGCGCTCTAACCGCCCGACCGGCCGCCCGCCCTAAGTGGGATGAATTGCCTACTGCGGCCAAAATTGCTATTTCCTGTTATCTTGCTTGCCAAGGTGTCCCATGAACATCTCCCTGACCCCAGAACTCGAACGGCGCATTTCACAGCGGGTCGAGTCCGGTCTCTACACCACGGCCAGCGAGGTCGTCCGAGAGGGTCTGCGCCTGCTCTTTGAGGCCGACCAAGCGCGCGAGGAGCGCATTGCGCGGATGGACGCGGCGATCGACATCGGCCTCGACCAACTTGATCGGGGCGAGGGGATTCCCGGCGACCAGGTGATGCGCGAATTGAGAGCGAAGATTCGATCAAAGCGCGCGGTGGGGTGACCGGCTATTCGATATCCCCCGAAGCGCGGGAGGATCTCGATGAACTCGCGGGATACATCGCGAGGGACAGTCTCTCCGCCGCCGAGCGCGTGATCGATGCGATCGACGAGGCGTTCGTCGCTTTGGCGGCTCGGCCTGGAATGGGCCATCGTCGAGGCGACCTGACAAGGCGCGCGGTCAGGTTCTGGACTGTCATGGGCCGCTACATGATCGCCTATCGCAAGCACTGCGAGGGCATCGAGATCGTCCGCGTGTTCGGCCCGGGACGCGATGTTGCCGCCGAGCTTCGGTAGCCCGCGTCCCGCCTATCGCCCGAAAAACGCCCGCAGCGCCGCCTCGGCGCGGTCCGGCTCGTCGCGGTGAACGCCGTGGCCGGCGTTCTCGAACACCTGGAGGTCGGCGAGGCCGGACGGGATCGCGGCGAGTATTTCGCGCGAACAGGAGACCGGGGTGATCGGATCGCGGGCGCCGGCGAGGATCAGGGTCGGGCAGCGCACTTTTGCGAGGTCGGCGCGGAAATCCATCGAGCGCTGCTCGCCGTGGATGAAGTGGAACATCACCTCCAGCCGCTGGATGGCGCGGCGGCGGGCGGCGGCGGATTCTTCGGGAGGCCGGGGATTATAGAGCGGCATGCAGACGCTCATGTAGTCGCCGGCGCCTTCGACCGTGGGGTCGGTCCAGAAATCGGCGGCGATCTCCCGCGCCCGGACGCCGCCAAGTTCCTCCATCATCGCGTAGGTGGCCGGAAGGTCCATCCGCGCCGCCGTCGAGGCCAGGACGAGCCTGGCCGGATGGTCCGGATGGCGCGTGGCGTAGGCCTGGGCGACCATGCCGCCGAACGACAGGCCATAGACGATCGGCTTTTCCAGGCCGAGGGCGTCGGCGACCGCCTTGACGTCGTCGCCCCACTGGTCGAGCCGCCAGGTGTCGGGCTCCCCGGTTGAGCGCCCGTTGCCGCGGTGATCGACGAAGAACACCTGATGGGTGTCGGCGAAGCGGTCGAAATAGGGCCGCAGGGTCGAATGATCGAACCCCGGACCGCCGTGCAGAACGATCAGGCCGGGGCGTTCGGCCATCCGCTCGCCGTCGATGGCCAGAGCCGATCCCACCGTATCGACGAAGATCCGCGCGCCGTTGATCTCGAGATACATCGGTTCTCCTTCTCAGGCCGCCCTCTGGGGTCGATGGGCGGATTCCTTCATCATCAGGGAGGCGGCCAGGGCGATGACCGTGGCGCCCATCACATACCAGGCCGGGACCAGTGGGTCGCCGGTGACATGGATCAGCCACTCGATGGCCGGCTGGGTGGTGCCGCCGAACACCGCCACCGAGGTGGCGTAGATCGCCCCCATGACCACCCCGCGCACTTCCTTGCGCAGCGACTCGGTGATCGCCACGATCACCGCCGCCTGGGTCATGTTGCTGACCAGGGCCAGGAATGCGGTGGCGATGAACAGCGTCGCGACATCGTGGTTGCGGACCATCAGGACATAGGCCGGCGCGCTGATCGCCAGCAGGACGACGCGCGGCCAGATCATCAGCGGCCGGCGCCCAAACCGGTCGGAGAGTGCGCCGCCGATCAGCACGCCGGCCAGGCCGAACGCGCCGTTGACCAGCGTCGCGCCCAGGGACCCGCCGGCCGACATGTGCAGATGAGCCCTGGCGTAGGTGGTCATGAAGTTGAAGGCATAGGTGGTCACCGTGCCGCCGAGGATCAGGGCGACGCCGAGCGCGATGATCCGTCCGTGGGCGAAAATCGTCGGACGCTCGGGATGGACGGCGCTCGGCGCCTCGACACGGCCCAGGGTCTCCGGCAGGTTCCGCCGCAGGACCAGGCCGAAGGGCAGGGCCAGAGCGCCGAGGAGAAAGGCGGCGCGCCAGCCCCATCCCTCTAGGCCGGCCGGCCCGGCGATCTGGGCCACGGTCACTCCGACCAGACCGCCGGCGATGGCGGCGACGTTCTGGCTGCCGCTCTGCCAGGCGCCGTATATGCCGCGGCTTCCCGGCGGCGCGGCTTCCACCAGATAGGCGGTGGTCGGCCCGACCTCACCGCCCAGGGCAAAGCCCTGCATCAGGCGCCACAGGACCACCAGCACCGGCGCCGCGACGCCGATGGAGGCATAGGACGGGGTCAGCGCCAGCCCCAGGATGGCCACGCCCATCAGGGTGAAGCTGAACAGCATGGCCGGACGCCGGCCCCGCCGGTCGGCGTAGCGGCCGATCACGATCGAACCGATCGGCCGCAGGATGAAGCCGGCCCCAAACGTCACCAGGGCCAGCATCAGGCTGATGAACGGCGAGGGGTTGGGGAAGAAGGTGTCGCCGATCTGGACGGCGAAGAAGACGTAGGTGGTGAAGTCGTAGAACTCCAGGCCGTTGCCGATCACCGCCGCGGCGACCTGGCGGATCGAGATCGGCGCCCGCGGCGCCGCTTCGTCCGGCGTCGGGGCGGAAACGGCCAGATCGGTCATGCCGTCCCTCCCCCCGGAGCCAAGCCCCGGAGGGCGACTTAGCGCGGGGCCGACGGGCTTATCAAGTCGAGCCGCGATGGCGCTTGCCCTCGGGCGCCGGAATGGGTGAGCATGGCCGCGGCGTCGGCGCCGACCTCGGCTGATCGGAGATCGCAGTGACGGACGAGCCGCCCGCCCATCGTCTTTCCCTGGCGACGATCCTGCCGTTCTCGACCCCCGCCCTGCCGGTCTATGCCCTCGGCGTCGTGGTCTTCGTCTATCTGCCGCCCTATTTCGCCGGCCACCTGAAGGTCGGCCTGACCCTGGTCGGCGCGGTGTGGATGCTGGTCCGCCTGATCGACATCCCCGTCGATGTCGGCCTGGCGGTGGTCATGGACCGCACCCGCACGCCGCTCGGCCGATACCGGGCGTGGCTGCTGCTGGGGGTACCGGTGCTGATGCTGGGACTCTACAAGCTGTTCATGGCTCCGGTGGGCTTCTCCGCCGTCTACCTGACCGTCTGGCTGCTGGTGATGTACCTGGGGAACTCGATCGTCACCCTGGCCCACCTCGCCTGGGGCGCGACCCTGGCCACCCGCTATCACGAGCGCTCGCGCCTGTTCGGGGTGATCACGGCGGTGGGCGTGACCGGGACCATGGCCGCGCTGGCGATCTTCATCGTCGGCCCGTCGCTGGGCCGCACCGACGCCCAGAGCGTGCAAGACGTGGGTTGGTTTCTGATCGCCCTGCTGCCGGTCACCATCCTCCTGGCCGTCGCCCGCACCGGCGAGCGGATCGCGCCGGAGATGGGCGCGCCGAGCTTCGCCGCCAGGGACTATTGGCGGGTGTTGCGCAATCCGGCCGTGCTGCGCCTGTTCCTGGCCCAGATGGCCCTGACCCTGGGGCCAGGCTGGATGAGCGCCACCTATCTCTATTTCTTCCGGGCCTCGCGGGGCTTTTCCACCGGCCAGGCGACCATTCTCCTGGCCGTCTACATCCTGGCCGGCATACCAGGATCGCTGCTCACCGCGGCGGTGTCCCGCCGTCTGGGCAAGCACCGGACCCTGATGGTCGCCACCACCGCCTTCTCCCTGGGGGTGATCACCATCCTGCTCGTCCCCAAGGGCGACCTCCTGGCGACGGTCCCCTCGATGGCCGGGGTCGGGGCCATGGCCGCCGGCTTCGACCTGATGATCCGCGCCATGCTGGCCGACGTCGGCGACGAGGTGCGCCTGGTCCAGGGCAAGGAGCGCATCAGCCTGCTCTACGCCACCAACCTCCTGGCCTCCAAGATCGCCGCCGCCTTCTCGATCGGCCTCACCTATCCCCTGCTGGCGGCGCTCGGCTACGACCCCGCCGAGGGGGTGGTGAACACCCACGCGGCGATCACCAACCTCGAACGGGCCTTCCTGATCGGCCCGATCATCTTCGTCACGCTGGGCGGGGCCTGCTTCTTCGGCTGGCGCCTGGACGCCCGCCGCCAGGGCGAAATCCGCGACCAGTTGGACGCCCGGGATGCGCGACTGGCGAGTGAGGCCGCCGGCTGATCGAGCGTCCTGGCCAACGCCGGTGTCCGCGATCAGAGAGACGCGCTCCGGCGTTTCGATGCCCGGCCTCCGACAGGCGCAAGGCTGCGTCGCGCACGCTTTTTCATATCTCGTAAGCCAAATCAGGTTACCATTCGTTCTTGTTTTGTTCTAGGATAGCTCCATGGCCGACGGCGCCTCCATCGAGTGGACCGACGCGACGTGGAACCCGGTGACGGGGTGCACCAAGATCAGCCCCGGCTGCGACCACTGCTACGCCGAGCGGTTCTCCGAGCGCTTCCGGGGGACGCCCGGCCATCCGTTCGAGACCGGATTCGACCTGACCCTGCGCCCGGATCGACTCGACGCGCCGCTCGCCTGGCGCGCGCCGCGCATGATCTTCGTCAACTCGATGTCCGACCTCTTCCAGAAGGAGATCCCGAGCGCGTTCATCGACCGGGTCTGCGACACCATGGAGCGCGCGGACTGGCACACCTTCCAGGTGCTCACCAAGCGCTCGTCGCTGATGCGCGACTATCTCAAGAGACGATACGGCGAGGCGCGGGGACCGGCCCACATCTGGTTCGGCGTATCGGTCGAGGATCGCGGCCGGCTCTCGCGCATCCGCCATCTTCGGGAGGCGCCGGCGGGGGTGCGTTTCCTTTCCATCGAGCCGCTGATCGGCCGCATCGGCCGGCTCGATCTCACCGGCATCGACTGGGTCATCGTCGGTGGCGAGAGCGGTCCCGGCGCCCGGCCGATGGACCCCGACTGGGTTCGCGAAATCCGCGACCAGTGCGGCGAGGAGGGCGTGGCGTTCTTCTTCAAGCAGTGGGGCGGGTTTCGGCCGAAGTCGGGTGGCCGGGAATTGGATGGTCGGGAGTGGAGTGAGTTGCCGCCTTACGCCGAATTGGCGGGAGCGCGCTGAGGCTTCACCGGCGCCTCCGACGTAGGGTGACCCTGGACAAGCCAGCGGCGCGGCGCCTAGGTTTCCCGGCGCTCTTGGCTTCTGTCCAGCGACGAAAGGGGAGGGTTGAGATGCAGATGAACGAATACACCCTCTGGATCGACGTCTTCACGCTCGATACCCTGCCGATGTCCAGGCTGGCGCAATATTTGGGGGCCTTGGCTGACCTGATCGGCTTCAAGGAAACCACGCACTTCGTGCGCGTGGAGGCGGGAAGCGCGCGGGTGGTCACCCGCGTGGAAAGCCAGGATGCGTCTTATACCAGCTCTTGCTGACGGTGACTCTGGGGCTTCCCAAGGCTGCGCGACTTCGATTCGATGTGCTGATTCGGACAGCGGAGACATCGGATGGGCACGCCCCTTGAGATTACCCGGACGCAGTACACGAGCGCGGAGCTGCGCGCGCTGAGCAACCGGTGCGCCGATGGCGCGCAGGTTCGGCGGATACTGGCCGTGGCGATGGTTCTGGAAGGGCGATCGCGCACGGAGGCGGCTGAGTTCAACGGCATGGACCGGCAAACCCTGCGCGACTGGGTGCATCGCTACAATGCTGGCGGGATCCGGGGCCTGAAGTCGCTTCGCCACCCTGGCCGGACCCCGGCTTTGACGGAGCTGCAGAGAGCTGAGTTGCTGGCATTGGTGATCCAGGGTCCCGATCCGGAGGTCAACGGCGTGGTCCGTTGGCGATGCGTGGACCTAAAGGCCGAGGTGGAGCGGCGGTTTGGGGTGAGGGTGCATGAGAGCACGATCGCCCGATGGCTGCATGAGCTTGGCCTGACGCGCCTGCAACCGCGACCGCGTCATCCGAAGAAGGATGCCGAAGCGGAGACGACTTTTAAAAAAACTTCGCCGACCTGGTCAAAGCCGCGCTCCCCGAGGCCGCCGCCGGCCGTCCCCTCGAAATCTGGTTCCAGGACGAGGCCCGAGTCGGCCAAAAAGGCGGACACGCCTACATCTGGGCTCCGGTCGGCTCCCGGCCTCTGATGGTGCGCGACAACCGGCACGTCTCCACCTACCTGTTCGGCGCCATCTGTCCCGACCGCGCCGTCGGGGCCGCCATGATCATGCCCTACGCCAACGCCGAGGCGATGAACGAGCATCTGAAGGAGATCAGCTCCGAGGTCGCGCCAGGCGCCCATGCCCTGCTGGTCTGCGATGGCGCTGGCTGGCATCAGCGGGGCAAGAAGCTCCTGGTCCCCGACAACATCACCCTGTTGTCCCTGCCACCCTATTCGCCCGAGCTGAACCCCATGGAAAACGTCTGGGCCTACCTGCGGCAAAACAAGCTCTGCGCCCTCGTCTGGCCTACCTACGACGATATCCTCGACGCCTGCCAAAGCGCCTGGCGCTTCCTCATCGACGATCCAGACCGAATCCGCTCAATCGGCGCCCGCAAGTGGACGCGTGTCATTAATTAGAAGAGCTGGTATAAGGTCCGTCAACGGCTGGTCACGGCGACCGGCGCGAATCCGCCCCCTGACGTGGCCAAGGCCTTCGGCGCGCTTGACGACCTCCTGGCCGACGATGGCGCCATCGGGGATCTGATTTCGCCCGACAATGCGATCATCGTAGCCTTCCCAGGGCGCACGCGGCCAAGGCCCCTCGTCTTTCCAGCCTTTCGCCAGGATGGCTCCATCGATGGGCAGATTGTCCGGATCGGCGGCGCGGACAAGACGGCGCACATCATACTGCAGGATGGCGCGATCACGCATTCCAACATAGAGCTTGGGCGTGACCTAGCCCGAGAACTAGCGAACCGACTCTATGGAGAAAAGGTTCGGCTATTCGGAAGCGGACGCTGGGAGCGCCATCCAAACGGCGATTGGAAGCTCCAGAGTTTCACGGTCAGCCGCTACGATATTCTCGATGGTGCGCCGCTCGCCGATGTCCTCGCCGACTTCCGTGCCTTTCCCGCGAATGCGCTCATGGAAGACTCCGCCATCTATCGGGAGCTGATCGCCCTGCGCGGCGACGAGGACGAGGTTCATTGATCCTCCTCGACGCGACGGCGTTCGCATTGCTTGTCAACCCGAATGCGGATGCTCCGCTCGACCCGGCGACCGGCAGACCGGTTTCCTTCGCGCGCGAGAGGTTCGCGCACCTGGAGGCTGAGGTTCAGCGAACGAGCAGTACGATCCTCATCCCTACGCCGGCTCTCGCTGAGGTTCTCGTCGGGCTCGGCGATGCTGGGCCGGCGGTGTTGGCGAGAATCGACAGATCGGCCCGCTTCAAAGTCGCGGACTTCGACTTAATGGCCGCGGTGGAACTGGCGGCCATGACGCGGGAGGCGCTACGCGCTGGCGACAAAAAGGGCGGCTTCGCATCGCCATGGCAAAAGGTGAAGATCGATCGCCAGATCGTCGCCATCGCGCGGGTGCGTAGTGCGGAGAGGATCTACTCGGACGACAAGGGCGTCGCCACGCTCGCGTAGAGAATCGGTATGCCCGTCGTGCGGACGTGGACCATGCCCTTGCCGCCGGTCGACGCTCAGCAGGATCTGTTGGAAGGGATCGTCCCCGGGTCCGACGAATCTCAATGAATATCGGTGCGGGAAACCGTCGGTTGGTCCCCGTCAAATCGATTCGAACAAGTTCTCGTCGAGACTCACCTCTTCAACCTTGATCTCGCGCACAATCACGCCAAGACGGAGGTCCTTGAGCAGATCGCACATCGCTTCTCCGTCGATGAGATCGATCGCCGGCGCCCCATCCCGCGTCGCCTCCTTTCGAGCTTCGGTGGTGAAGGTGCCGGTGGTGATGATGAGTCCCTTGTCCGCCCGTCCTTGCATGGCGCCTCGGAAGTCGCGGACCACTGCGGCGCCAACCGAGCCCTTCCACCGCTTGCATTGAAATAGAACCTGAAACGAGATGAGATTGACGCGCAACACGCCAACGCCGTCGATTCCTCCGTCACTTGATTTGCCCGTGACTTCCACTCGGGTAAACCCGCTCTGCCGCAACATGCGTTGAGACAGTCTCTCGAACGCGGCAGGCTCCACGGTCTGGAGCCGCAGGAGCAATCGATCCTGCCAGCCCAGTTCTTCGCCGGCGGCGTCCGCACCGTCGGCTGTCCCGCCGACTGCCGTTTGCTCGGCGCGTTTGGTCCGGCGCTCAGCTTCAGATGCGTTGTATGCGTCCGCGACAACCTTGCGTAGTTTCGCGTCAGGCCAGAGAAGGGCGCCGCGACCTTCCTCGGTGAGCACCCAGACGCCGCGTTGCGGATTGCCGACCAAGCCGGCGAGTTTCAGGTAGCTCCGCGCCCACGACATCCGATCGGGCAAGATTGGCGCGCCACTCTTCGCGTAGACCGCATCCAAAGCCGCCTGTCCGATATTGAGTTTCGATACGATCTCTTCGTCGATCTCCTCGATTGAGCCGGAGCCACCCAACGTCGTGAGAGCCTCGAGCGTTGGTTTGAAGAAGTCATCGTATCGAGGAAGGGCATCTCGTTTTGCCATCAGCCGTCTCCCAACCCCGCCGTCGAGGCCTGCGTGCTTGTCAGAGTAGCACCGTGGAATGGCGGAGCTACGGAATGCAGCCAACGCGCCGTCGCGCCGCGGAACGGGAGCGGCTGCGGACGATGAGATAGCCTCACCGCCGCTTCCCCCGCTCCCCCGGCGCGTAATCCTCCTCGATATGGCCGGCCAGCTCGTCTTCTGTGAACAACACCGGCTTGGTCTTCATGGCCGCGAAAAGGGGCGTCTGGTCGGCGTAGTGGGGGGAGGATTTGTCCAGGGTCGCCGAGCCGAACTGATGGATGCTCTGGCTGGAGAGCTTGCCGGCCCTGTCCCAGGCGACGAACATGATCAGGGTATCGCCGGCCTCGGCCTTCAGGCGGCCATCGGGCTGAGGGCGGCCATAGACGGCGCGGAAGGTGTCGGGACCGCCGTCGATGGGCAGGTCGAACTTTCCACGGATGATCCGGTTGACCTCGCCCCACCTGGGATCGATGCGGCCGAAGTGGGTTTTCAGGGTGCGTATGGCGGCCAGCAGAGGCGCGCGCACGTCGGGCAGGCGGCCGGCCTCCAGGGCGTCGGCCAGAGGAACGGCGGTGAGTACCGCCAGGGCGGCGCCGCGGCTCGCGATATTGGTCCGCCGATCCCACGCCGCCAGCAGCGTCTGGGCGGCGGCGATGTCGCGGTCGCCGCGGGGGTCGAGGGCGAGGACGGCGGCGACGACCTTGGCCATGTCCGAGCGGGGGCTGTAGGCGAGATCGAACTTGTAGGCCCGGAAGGCGGCGGCCGTGATGCAGGTGTCGGCCCCGAAGGTCTCCTCGGCCCGATAGGCGCGGTTGGTCATGTTCGTCTGCAGGCCCATGGTGGCCGGAAAGTCGGCGGGCTTGAGGGCGTCGCCGGGGCCGGTCGCCTGGAACGGCGTGTTGTTGGAATTGAACACAAAGCCGGATTTCGGATTCCAGATCTGCGGCACGCGATCGAACGGCAGATAGTGGCGCCAGATCAGGTCCGAGCGGTCTCCCGGCAGAATGCCCTTCCAGTCGAGGCGCGGATCGCGGTCGGGGAACAGGCCGTTGTAGACATAGCCGATGTTTCCGGCCTCGTCGGCGTAGATGTAGTTGATGCTGGGCAGGGCCTGGAGGGCCATGGCCGCCTTCCATTCGGCGAGGTTGGCCGCCTTGTTGAGCCGATAGTATTGCAGCGCCTGGCGGGTTTCGCCGATGCCGGCCCAGCGGAAGGCGAAGACGCCGTGGTCGGTGGCCAGCACCGGCCCCTGCGCCGCCCATAGGACAGGCTTGTGAACCGTCCAGAACAGCGGTCCCCACAGTTTCACCCGGATCGCCGCGTCGGCTCGATCGAAATTCCGCCAGTGGCCGTCGAGCCGGTACTGGTCGGCGTTGGCCGGGTTGATGGTCAGGCGGTAGATATCGACGAGCTTGGGATCGTTGACCGTGTTGGCCCAGCCGAGATGGGCGTTGTGTCCGTGGAGCATGAACGGCGTGCCGGGAAAGAAGCCGCCGGCCACGTGCCAGCCCTGGCCGCTCTGAAGCACCGCCTCGTACCAGGCGACCGGCCCGGCATAGGGCTGGTGCGAATTAACCAGCAGGCGCGTCGCCCCGTCGGCCGAGCGCGAGGGCGCGACGGCGACACCATTGGATCCGATGGGGTCCATCGGTTTGCCATGCGTCGGCGCGATCAGCGTCTTCAGGGTGTCGTCGAGGCCGTAGAAGAACGGCGTCTTGAAGACGAATCCGGCGGCGACGTCGGCGCCGGTCAACGGCAGAAGCCCCGGCGCGACCTTCGAGAGGTGGCGGGCGGCGTAGTAGTTGACGCCGTCCGCATAGGCTTCCAGCACCGCGCGCAGATCGGCCGGCAGACGGCCGTAGCCGGCCGCGACCGTCCCGTTCACCCGCATCAGGCGGACGAGGTAGTCCGTGGTCGCCCCGTCCCTGCCCTCCCAGCCGGCGAGGGTTCCCCGCGTTCCCAGGGCGGCGTCCTGGATGGTCGCGAAATCGTCCTCGCTATGTGCGTAGCCGATGCCGAAGGCGACGTCCGGGTCGGTGGCCCCGAGGATGTGGGGCACGCCGAAGTCGTCGCGGCGGATGCGCACGCGGAACGCTTTGGCCCGGGCGACCAGGGGCTGGATGTCCGGGGCCGGCGGCTGGGCGGCGAGGTCGGCCAGGATGAAGACGCCGAGGACCACGGCGAAAAGCGCGCCCACGGCCCCGACGCCGCGCGCGGCGCGCCTCGCCAGCCTCATGCCATGTCCTCGCGTTCCCGCCGCCGGGGCTCCGCATACGACATCTCGCCTCGCGCGCGAAGCGGCCGCGCGACCCTGGCTAAGACACTGGCGCCCTCATGAGATCTTCGGTGACCGACAGCCCGAGCGCCGCGAACATCTCCGCCCGTGGCGGCCCGGGCTTTTCGGCGTAGAAGCGGGCGTTGGCCTCGCGGCCTCTCGCCCAGGTCGCCAGGATCGTGGCCATCGCCGCCGGGCGGGTGAGCCAGGCGCGGGGCGGGGCGAGCATGTGGAAGCCGCGCAGGGCCGCCCGCATCAGGCCGATGTCGCGTCGCACGGCGATGGCGACGCCGTCTTCGAGAAAGCTCCGCGTCAGGCGTCCGCGCCAGGACGGCTTCCAGGCCGGATCCAGGCCATGGAGCGCGCGGCGGGCGGCGCCGCGGTCCTGCTGGGCCATGTCGTCGTGGTAGGGTCGCAGCGACCCGCGCACCCGCTCGGCGTAGAGCCGCGCCCGCGCCGCCGTGTCGGCGGTCTCATTGAGGACATCCCGCAGCAGATGGGCCTGGATGGCCGCGAAGGAACATCCCCGGCCATAGAGCGGATTGGTCTGCACCAGACTGTCGCCGACGCGGAAGAAGTCGCCGATCAGCGGCGCTCCGCCGGGCGCCATCTCCCGCCAGCGGCTGTTCAGCTCGCCCATGCCATGGACCCGGCTGACCGGCGCCGCGGTCGCAGGGTCGGTCCACGGCGCCACCCCCGGCAGGCGCGCGCAGATCGCCTCGAAGCATTCGGGACGCGGGATCGCCGTGCGCAGGGTCTCCTCGACCTCCGGCGCGGCCAGGGTGATCGAGAACGTCCCATTGTCGGCGGGGAAGACGGCGAACTTGAGGTAGCCGAGGTCACCGGTGGTCGCGAAGCGGCCGCGCGGCGGCTCCGGCGCGCCGGCGACCCGGCGATAGAAGCGGGTGTAGTAGAGGATGGCGCAACTCTCCTCTTCCTCGGGGACATCGATGCCGGTCTCGGCGAGCCAGTCGGCGACCGGCGAGGATCGTCCGCCCGCGTCGATCACCAGGTCGCCCGCGATCTCCCCTTCCCCATCGACCCGCAGACCGCGGGCGCGGACCGCGCCGTCCGCGCCCGGCTCGGTGACCAGGCCGCGGACGAAGGCGCCCGAATGCAAGGTGACGTTCGGTTGGGCCTCGACGTGGCGGCGGATGACCAGTTCCAGGGTCGTGCGGCGGCTGACGATCACCGCCAGTTCCTCGTCCTCGGGAACCGCGAGATAGCCGTCGCGCAGCGACGCGGGCAGGCCGTCGGCGAAGCGCGGTTCCCGAGCGCCGGCCTCGCGCAGGGCTTCCAGCAGGTCGGGATGCTCGGCGCCGATCAGCGTGCGCAGCCGGGCGAGGAAGGCGTGGCTGTGGCGCAGATGGCCGACGCCCCGGCGCGCCCAGGCATCGAAAGCCTCTTCCGCGCCGCCGGGCGGCGGGGGCGGGTCGCGCTCGAAGAGGGTGATTTCGCGACCGCTCGGGGCCAAGGCCAGGGCAGTGAAC
>DASRLN010000248.1:0-23259 GCA_035648435.1 Caulobacteraceae bacterium | reverse complement strand
CCAGGCTGCGCGCCTTCCTCGGCGACGTTCCCGCCACCCCCCTCGACGCCGCCCTGCGCGAGACGCTCGACGACATGGGATGTCTCGAGGCGGCGGAGGCGCCGATGGGGCGGTCCATGGACCTTCTTTCGTCCCCCGCCGCCTAGAGGGGTGGGCGCTGGACGGGATGGGGCGCGAGCCCTTACATGCCGCCCATGCCGGCCAGGACCCTCTACGACAAGATCTGGGACACGCATGTCGTCCGCGAGGGAAGCGATGGCGAGGCGATCCTCTATATCGATCTGCACCTGATCCATGAGGTGACGACGCCGCAGGCTTTCGCCGGCCTGCGCGCCGCCGGGCGCGCGGTGCGCCGACCCGATCGCACCCTGGCGGTGGCCGACCACAACGTGCCCACCGAGGGTCAGGCGCTGGGCGTGGCGGCGATGGCCGACGCCGAGGCGCGGCTGCAGCTCCAGACCCTGGAGCGCAACGTGGCGACCAGCGGCATCGAGTTCTTCGCCATGGGCGATCCGCGCAACGGCATCGTCCACGTGGTCGGGCCCGAGCAGGGCCGCACGCGGCCGGGGATGACCATCGTCTGCGGCGATTCCCACACCTCGACCCACGGCGCCTTCGGGACCCTGGCCCAGGGAATCGGCACCTCGGAGGTCGAACACGTCCTCGCCACCCAGACCCTGCGGCAGACCAAATCGCGCAACATGCGGGTGGTCTTCGAAGGCGCGCCGGCCCCGGGCGTGGGGGCCAAGGACTACGTCCTGACCCTGATCGGGCGGATCGGCACGAGCGGGGGCGCTGGCCATGTGATCGAATACGCCGGGGCCGCGATCACCGCCCTTTCCATGGAAGAGCGGATGACGCTCTGCAACATGACCATCGAGGCGGGCGCCCGGGCCGGCCTGATCGCGCCGGACGGGACCACCTTCGCCTATCTGGAGGGCAAGCCCGCCGCGCCGAAAGGAGCCGACTTCGAGGCCGCCCTGGCCGGGTGGCGGACACTGCAATCGGACCCCGACGCGGTATTCGACGCCGAGATCGCCATCGACGTCGGCGCGATCGTCCCCACCGTCACCTGGGGGACCAGCCCGCAGGACGTGGTCGAGGTCACCGGCCGGGTCCCCGATCCGGCCGGCGCGGAGCCGGCGGACGCCGAACCGATCCGCCGGACCCTCGATTACATGGGCCTGGTCGCCGGCCAGCGGATCGACGCGGCGGTGATCGACGCGGTGTTCATCGGCTCGTGCACCAACGGCCGGATCGAGGACCTCCGCTCGGCCGCCGCCATCGTCAAAGGCCGAAAGGTCTGCGATTCCGTGCGCGCGATGGTCGTTCCCGGCTCGGGCCTGGTGAAGGCCCAGGCCGAGGCCGAGGGGCTCGACGGCGTCTTCCGGGACGCCGGCTTCGACTGGCGCGAGCCGGGCTGCTCGATGTGCCTGGGCATGAACCCCGACCGCCTGGCGCCGGGAGAGCGCTGCGCCTCCACCTCCAACCGCAATTTCGAGGGCCGCCAGGGCCGCGGCGGCCGCACCCACCTGATGAGCCCGGCCATGGCCGCCGCCGCAGCCATCGCCGGCCACATCGTCGATGTCAGGACGTTCCTGTGATCGACGCCCTCGATCACGTGGCCATCGCGGTCGGCGATCTCGACCGGGCCGGCGCCGCCTATCAGGCCCTGCTCGGCCGCGCGCCGGACTGGCGGGAAGAGGCGGCGGGCGCGCGGCATGCCTGGTTCCAGCTCGGCAACATGGCCCTCGACATCGTCCAGCCCGACGGGGCGGGCGAGAGCGGCGACCGGGTCCGCGCGCGGCTGGCGGCCGGCGGCGACGGTATCTGGGGCGTGGCCTTCGCGGTCAGCGATCTTAGCGAAACCCGGCGGGTGCTCGACCGGCGGGGCGCCCCGAGCGCCGAGCCGATGGATCTGCTCTCCACCGAAGCCTGGCGCCTGGCTTTCATCGATCCGGGCGCAACTCACGGGGTTCCCATCGCGCTGGCCGAGCGCGGCGACAGGGCGGTACGAACCCCCCGGTTCGAGGAGGACGCCTTCCACGCCCTGGACCATGTGGTGGTGGCGACCGAAAATCCCGATCGCGCCGTGGCTCTCTACGGCGCGCGCCTCGGCCTCGATTTCCGCCTCGACCGGTCGAGCCCGGAGTGGGGCTCGCGGCTGCTGTTCTTCCGCTGCGGCGATGCGGTGGTGGAGATCGGCGCCAGGCTGGACGGCGCCGTCTCCGACGCGCCGGACCGGCTCACCGGCCTCGCCTGGCGTGTGCGGGATCCGGAGCGGGCGCGCGCGCGCCTCGCCCGCGCCGGCTTCGACGTTTCCGAAGTGCGCGCCGGCCGCAAACCCGGCACGTCGGTGTTCACCGTCCGCTCTGGAGTCGCCGGAGCGCCGGCCCTGGTGATCAGCGACGGCGCGGCGCGGAGACTTTAAGATCGCGATGGAACCGTTCGATCATCTGACCGCCAGGGCCGCGCCGCTCGACATCGCCAACCTCGACACCGACCAGATCATCCCCAAGCAGTTCCTCAAGACGGTGGAGCGCGAGGGCTTGGCCAAGGGCCTGTTCCACGATCTGCGCTTCGACGGTCAGGGCGGTGAGAAGCCGGATTTCGTGCTCAATCAGCCGCGCTACGCCGGCGCCGGGGTGCTGATCGCCGGCGACAACTTCGGCTGTGGCTCAAGCCGCGAGCATGCCCCCTGGGCGCTGATCGACTTCGGCATCCGCTGCGTGATCGCGCCCGGCTTCGCCGACATCTTCCACAACAACTGTTTCCAGAACGGTCTGCTGCCGGTCGTCCTGCCGGAAGAAGAGGTGCGCGCCCTGATGGCCGAGGCGCTGGGCGGCAACCATGTCTTCGAAATTGACCTGCCGAGCCAGACGGTGACCGCCCCTTCCGGCGCCCGCGTCCATTTCGAAATCGATCCAGGCCGCAAGGCGCGGATGCTGGCCGGGATCGACCCGATCGGCGAGACCCTCGCCCACCGCGCCGACATCGACGCCTTCGAGGCCCGGCGGGAGGGCTCGCGGCCCGGCGGACTTGGCGGGGCCTAGATGGCGACACTGCTGCTGCTGCCCGGTGACGGAATCGGGCCGGAGGTCGTCGCCGAGGTCCGCCGCCTGGCCGAACAGGTGGCCGGCGATCTGGTGATCGAGGAACGCCCGTTCGGCGGCGCGTCGTTCGACCAGCTGGGAACGCCTCTCGCCGACGACACCCTGGCCGCCGCCCTGGCCGCCGACGCCGTGCTGATGGGCGCGGTGGGCGGGCCGAAATGGGCGTCGGCGCCGCGCCACCTGCGCCCGGAGGCCGGCCTGCTGGGTCTGCGCGCCGGCATGGGCGTCTTCGCCAACCTGCGGCCGGCGCTCTGTTTCGCGGCCCTCGCCGATGCCTCGAGCCTAAAGCGCGAGGTGATCGAGGGCCTCGACCTGATGATCGTCCGCGAGCTGACCGGCGGGGTCTATTTCGGCCAGCCGCGCGGCATCGAGATGCTGGAGAACGGCGAGCGGCGCGGCGTCGACACCCAGGTCTACACCACCTCCGAAATCGAACGGGTCTCGCGCGTCGCTTTCGACCTGGCGCGGGGCAGGCGCGGCAGGGTCACGTCGTGCGAAAAGTCCAACGTCATGGAGAGCGGCCTGTTGTGGCGCGAGGTGGTGACCGCGCTGCACGTCCGGGAGTTCGCCGATGTGACCCTGGAGCACATGCTGGCCGACAACGCCGCCATGCAGCTGGTCAAGAACCCCCGCCAGTTCGACGTCATCCTCACCGACAACCTGTTCGGCGACATCCTTTCCGACGAGGCGGCCCAGCTCACCGGGTCCCTGGGCATGCTGCCCTCCGCCGCGATCGGCGCGCCCGGAGCGCCGGGATTGTACGAGCCGATCCATGGCTCCGCGCCCGATATCGCCGGCCGCGGCGTGGCCAACCCCCTGGCGGCGATCCTCTCCTTCGCCATGGCCCTGCGGTGGTCCCTGGACCGCGCCGACCTCGCCGACCGGATCGGCGCGGCGGTCGGCGCGGCGCTCAAGCGCGGCGCCCGGACGCGGGATCTGGGCGGCGCTCTTTCGACCCGCGAGATGGCCGACGCCGTCCTGGCGGAGATTTGACCGCCCATGGCGGCGGCGCACGACCGCCTGGTCCGCGACGCGGTCGGCCGGCCGCTCACCGGGCGTGAGGCGGCGGCGGCGCTGGGAGTGGGGATCAACTCTCTGCTGGTTCTGGGGGTGCAGCCGGTGCTGCTGGGATCCCTGGTCGATGAGCATCGCCTGACCGACGCGGGAATCGGCCAGGCCGCGATGCTCGAACTGCTGGCCATGGGGATCAGCACCGCTCTGGCCGGCATGGTCCTGAAGCCGGAGGGTCTGAAGAAGATCGCCTTCGCCGCGTCTCTGGCCCTGGCGCTGATCGATCTGGCGACCATGGCGGCCGGAGGCCTGGGTGTTCTGGCCGCCAGGACGGCGGCCGGCGCCGTCGAGGGAATCCTGCTGTGGATCGCGGTGGGCATGATCGCCAGGACCGAGACGCCGGAGCGCTGGGCCGGGGTGTTCTTCACCACCCAGACCCTGGCGCAGCTGGGGCTGGCCGTGATCCTGGCGCTGGTCCTGATGCCCAGGTTCGGCGCCGACGGCGGCTTCGCGGCCCTTGCCGGAGGCAGCCTTCTCGGACTCATCCCCGCGTTCTTCACCCCCAGCCGCTATGCGCCCCTGCCGGTGGGACCCGGCGAGAGCGGAGCCCCGCCGCCGCGCGGATGGATGGCCCTGGCCGCCACCCTGATCTACGTCGCCGCCGCCGGCGCGGTCGGCGTCTATCTTCAGCCCATCGCCCACCAGGCCGGGCTCGACGCCGGCGTCGCGCGCACCGCGCTGTGGGTTTCCCTCGCCGCCCAGGTGGCCGGCGGCGCGGCGGCGACGGCGCTGGCCGGCCGGGTACGCTATTTCACCGTCTTCCTGATCACCTCGACGGTCTATCTGGCGGTCTGGTATGTTTTCGGCCTGCGCATGTCGGCGTGGGTGTTCATCGGATTCAACGCCCTGGCCGGCATGGCCGGGCTGTTCCTCGCCCCGTTCCTGGTGCCGATGACCATCGACGCCGATCCCAGCCGGCGGGCGGCGATCCAGAGCGGCGCGGCCCAGCTCCTGGGCGGCGCGATGGGGCCGTGGCTGGCCTCGATGGTGGTCGGAGAGCGCGAGGTGCATGGCGTTCTGTGGCTGGGCGCGGCTCTCATGCTCACCGGCCTCGCCGGCGTGGCGGCCCTGCGTTTCACCCAGCCGCGCCTTGCCGCCGGCCCGCCGGAGGGCTAGGGGGAGCGCCTTCCAGGGTTCGAGGAGATTGCCATGGGCTACCGGGTCGCGGTCGTCGGGGCCACCGGCGCGGTCGGACGCGAGATGCTGAACATCCTCGAGGAGGTGAACTTCCCCGTCGATCGGATGCACGCCGTCGCCTCGCGCAATTCGATCGGCGTCGAGGTCGGTTGGAAGGCCGGGGTGATCAAATGCGAAGATTTGGCAAATTTTGATTTCTCGCGCGTCGATGTTGCGCTGATGAGCGTCGGCGCCGCCCTGTCCCGGGAGTGGGCGCCGAGAATTGGCGCTTCCGGCGCGATGGTGATCGACAATTCCTCGGCCTGGCGCATGGACCCCGACGTGCCGCTGATCGTGCCGGAAGTGAACCCCGACGCGGTTTCCCGCGCCCACCGCAAGAACATCATCGCCAATCCCAACTGCTCGACGACCCAACTGGTCGTCGCCCTCAAGCCCCTTCACGACGCGGCGCGGATCAAGCGGGTGGTGGTGGCGACCTACCAGTCGGTCTCCGGAGCCGGCAAGGAAGGCATGGACGAACTGTGGGATCAGACCAAGGGCGTGTTCGTCCTGGGGGTCCCGGCGCCGAAGGTGTTCCCCAAGCAGATCGCCTTCAACGTCATTCCCTGCATCGGCGAGCTGCGCGATGATGGCTACACGGACGAGGAAGCCAAGATGTGGGACGAGACCCACAAGATCATCGATCCGGCCATTGCGCTCACCGTCACCTGCGTGCGCGTACCGGTGATGGTCGGCCATTCCGAGGCGGTGAACATCGAGTTCCACCAACCGCTGGGCGAAGACGAGGCGCGGGACATCCTCAGGGACGCGCCGGGCATCCTGGTCATCGATAAGCGCGACGGCCACGGCTACATGACGCCCAAGGAAAGCCAGGGCGAATTTCCGGTCTATGTCTCGCGGATCCGCAAGGATCCGACCGTCGAACACGGCCTTTCCCTGTGGGTGGTGGCCGACAATCTGAGAAAGGGCGCGGCGCTCAACGCGGTGCAGATCGCCGAGCTTCTCCACCAGCGCGGCCTGATCGGGCTCAAGGCCCTGGCATGAATCTCGCCGCCCCGGCGCCCGGCGGCCTTTCCCGCCAGGCGCTGGTGGCGGGCCTGGCCTGTTATCTGCTCTGGGGCGGACTGCCGGCCCTGTTCATCTTCATGCATCATCAGGGCGCCACGCCGCTGGAGATTCTCGGCGAACGGGCGATGTGGTCGGCGCCGTGGGCAGGGATGCTGGTGCTTGCTTCGGGGCAGGGCGCCCAGGTCCTGGCGGTGTTTCGCCGGCCGCCTTTGCTGCTCATGCTCACACTCTCGGCCCTGATGATCGGCTCGGGCTGGGCGGTCTATGTGTGGGCGGTGAACAACGGCCACAACCTCGAATCGAGCCTCGGCTACTACATCACCCCACTGCTCAACATGGCCTTTGGGGCGGTGGTCTTCCGTGAACGGATTGACCGCGTCGGCGCGATCGCCATCGCCCTGGCCGCGACCGGCGTAGGGCTGCAGACCCTGGCGCTCGGCCATCCGCCGGTGATCGCGCTGTTCCTCGCCGCCGCCTTCTGGGGCTATGGGGTGGTCCGCAAGCGCGTCGATGCCGACGCCCAGACCGGCCTGTTCGTCGAATGCCTGCTGATGGCGGGACCTGGCCTGGCCTACGTCCTGTGGCTGCACCACGCCGGCGGCGGGATTTTCGGCCGCTCGCTCGGGGGCTCGCTGCTGATGGCGGTCGCGGGGCCAGCCACGGTGGTCCCTCTCGCCCTGTTCGCCTGGACCGCCCGCCGCCTGCCGTTCTCCACCATGGGCTTCCTGCAGTTCATCGGCCCGACCATCGGCTTCATGGTCGGCATCGCCAACGGCGAGCGCCTGACGCCGTTGACCGCCGTCTCGTTCCTGTTCATCTGGGCCGGCGTCGCCGCCTTCATCTTCGGCGTCTGGCGGGCGTCGCGGCGACTTGCCCCCGATCGGAGCGCGGGCGTCAAGCCTGCATCGATCGAGCAAAAGAAGAGCGGACTGGAAGCCCGCGCTCCGACGAAATTCAGTACCGATAGTGATCCGGCTTGAACGGGCCGGCCGCCGGGACGCCGATGTAGTCGGCCTGGTCCTTGGAGAGCACCGTCAGCTTGGCGCCGAGCTTCTCCAGGTGGAGCATGGCGACCTTTTCGTCGAGGTGCTTGGGGAGGGTATAGACCTTCGTCTGGTAGGCGCCGGCGTTGGTCCACAGTTCGATCTGGGCCAGGGTCTGGTTGGTGAAGCTGGCGCTCATCACGAAGCTCGGGTGGCCGGTGGCGTTGCCGAGATTGACCAGCCGGCCCTCCGACAAGACGATGATCTTCTTGCCGTCGGGGAATTCCACGTGGTGGACCTGGGGCTTGATCTCGTCCCACTTGTAGTTGCGCAGGGCGGCGATCTGGATCTCGGAATCGAAGTGGCCGATGTTGCAGACGATGGCGTTGTTCTTCATCCCGCGCATGTGGTCGATGGTGATGACGTCCTTGTTGCCGGTGGCGGTGACATAGATGTCGGCCTGCTTCAGGCTGTCCTCGATGGTGCGGACCTCATAGCCCTCCATGGCCGCCTGCAGGGCGCAGATCGGATCGACCTCGGTGACGATGACCCGCGCGCCGCCCTGGCGCAGGGATGCCGCCGAGCCCTTGCCGACATCGCCATAGCCGCAGACCAGCGCCACCTTGCCGGCCAGCATGACGTCGGTGCCGCGGCGGATGGCGTCGACCAGGCTCTCGCGGCAGCCATAGAGGTTGTCGAACTTCGACTTGGTGACGCTGTCATTGACGTTGATCGCCGGGAACGGCAGTTCGCCGCGCTCGGCCATCTGGTAGAGGCGGTGGACGCCGGTGGTGGTCTCCTCGGAGACGCCCTTGATCGCCGCGCGGATGGCCGAATAGAAACCGGGCTTGTCCTTGAGATACCGCTTCATCACCAGATAGAGGGCTTCCTCCTCCTCGTTGTTCGGCTTGTCGAGCAGGGTCGGATCGGCCTCGGCCTTGGGACCGAGCACGCAGAGCAGGGTGGCGTCGCCGCCGTCGTCGAGGATCAGATTGGGATGGCCGCCGTCGCCCCACTCGAAGATCTTGTGGGCGTATTCCCAGTATTCGATCAGGCTCTCGCCCTTGGTGGCGAAGACCGGCGTGCCGGCCACGGCGATGGCGGCGGCGGCGTGGTCCTGGGTCGAAAAGATGTTGCACGAGGCCCAGCGGACGTCGGCGCCCAGCGCCTGGAGGGTTTCGATCAACACCGCGGTCTGGATGGTCATGTGCAGGGAGCCGGCGATGCGCGCGCCGCTCAGGGGCTTGTCGGCGCCGAACTCGGCGCGCACGGCCATCAGGCCCGGCATCTCGGTCTCGGCGATGTCGATTTCCTTGCGGCCCCAGGGGGCCAGGGCGATATCCTTGACGATGTAGTCGGCCACTTGAGGGGCTCCTGATGGCGGTGTGGCCGGCTCTATAGACAGGGGATGGCCGGGGCGCAACGAGGATATAAGGATATCCTTATGTCTTTGGCCAGAATCGCCGCGCCTTGCCGAGCCTCTTCAGGGCTTCGGCCGCGTCGGCGACGAGCCGGACCTCGCGGCCACGTTCCCGCGATTTCACCGACTCGGCGGCCGGACCCGCGCCGATCAGCGTCTCGCCGGTGGCGATGTCGTTGAGGTCGCCCAGGCTTTCCAGTAGCGTCTCCAGCCATCCGATGAACCGATGCGCGCGCCGGCGACGCCCGAAGACACCAGCGAAGGCCTCGGCCATGTAGCGCAGGCGTTTGGCGGCAATCCGCACGCGGTGGCGGTGGGGGCGATCCAGCCTGGCGAAATGCCGGGCTCGGCCCTGGACCTTGCGCCGGGCCTTCTCAAGCACACGGGCGGCGAACGGTCCGATCGGGGCGTCCCGGTCGGCGGCGTGCGGCGCCGTCCCGAGCGTCCAGGATCCGTCCTCGATCCAGCCCAGCGCGTTCAGCAACATCAGCCTCGGGCGGGCGCTGTCGGCCGCCAGGCGCGCCCTGGCGTGGGCGGCGTCGCGCTGCGTCTTCAGCGCGGCGGCCAGCGCCGCCGCGCCGCCCCGCCGCGAGGCGCGCCGGATCGCGCCGGCCAGCAGGACGTCGAGATTGCGCGCCGGATCGAGTTCTCCGGCCAGCCATCGCAGATCGGCTTCCAACCGGTCCAACTCGTCGCCGGCCAGGATCGGCTCGAACGCGGAGAGGGCGCCGCGCAGGCGCCGACCGCCGACCCGCATCTGGTGGATCGCCCCGGCGCTGGGTCTGGCGGCGACCAGCGTCGCGTTGCCGGCGATCTGCCGCAGGCAAGGCCGCGCGATGGCCTTGAAGGCCTCGCCCACGGTCATCCGGTCGCTCAGCATCGGGGCCTCGAAGTGGCGGGCGCCGCGGCCCCTGCCGTCGATCAGGGCGAAGCCACGGTCGGCCTTGGTCTGGAACGAAAGTCCGAGATCGAAGCGGCGCTGGAGATCCCGCGCGACGGCCAGCAACTCGGCGACGGCGCCCGACTTCAGCTCCAGTTCGAGTTCCTCGAACCGCGCCGAGCGCGACCCCGCCGTCACCCTTCCCGCGTCCAGGCTGAACTCCACCGGGAATCCCGAGGCGCCGGCGGCGACCGTCCGGCGTCGAACCGTGACCTCGAAAGCCGCGGCTGGAGTCTGGTCGCCGAGCGTCACGCCGGCCGGCGTGGCCCGGACGGCGGCCAGATCGAGGGCGCCGGCGGCGATCGGCGTCTCCCACTCGCCCCGCCCGAACCCGCCGTCCCGATCGGCGCGTGACTTCACGGTCTGGGTCCATCCGTCCCCGTCGTGGCGAAGCCGCAAGGTGAATCCGGCGCGCCACAAGGTCCGGCCCGGGGTATCGAAATAGGTCGAGGTGAGAGAGCTGACGGCGATTGCCGCGCCCCCCGACAAATGCGTGATGAGCGCCCGCGCGCGCGCCGGGTCGATAAGGAACTTGAGCTCGATCTCGCGGGGATCGCCGTCCATGCCGTCCTCCGGGCGGGGCAGCTTCTAGCATGGCCTGGCGGGGCGCCCGCTACCGATCCTCGTCGAACCGTCCTTCGACGAGTTCGGCCAGGGCGGTCACGGCGGCGGCGGCGTCGGGACCCTCGGCGGTGATGTCGATCAAGCATCCAGGCCCGGCCGCCAGCATCATCAGGCCCATGATCGAGAGGGCATCGACCGTGGTCCCGTCGCGGGTGACCTTGACCTCGGCGTCGAATTCGCCGGCGAGCTTGACGAACCTCGCCGAAGCTCTCGCGTGCAGGCCCCGCTCGTTGACGATCTCGACCCGGCGCGCCGCCGTCACTTCTCGCCGGCCAGGACGTAGGAGGCGACGGAGATGTATTTGCGCCCCGCTTCCTGGGCGTGGGCGACGCAGACTTCGAGGCTCTCCCGGCCACGGATGCTGGCCAGCTTGATCAGCATCGGCAGATTGAGGCCGGCGATGACCTCGGCCCGGGTCTGCTCCATCACCGAGATGGCGAGATTCGACGGCGTGCCGCCGAACATGTCGGTGAGCAGGATGACCCCGCCGCCGCCATCGACGCTCTCGCAGGCCTTGATGATGTCGCGGCGCCGGCGCTCCATGTCGTCGTCGGCGCCGATGCAGATGGCCGCCACCGCGTGTTGCGGCCCGACCACGTGCTCCATGGCGTAGACGAACTCCTCGGCCAGCCGCCCGTGCGTGACGATCACGAGCCCGATCATGCCAATCGCCCCAAAGGCAACCCCTCAAACGCCTCGGCAAGGCCTGGGCGGGGCTTGATACCCCTGTTGCCGACGCTCTCCAAGATGTTCGAGCGCCGCGCGCAGCCTGGCGGGCGCGGACGCCTCCAGGGGACATAGCGCGAAGACCGGGAGCTCGACGCCGCAAATCGCCTCCGGCGCGAACTCGGGGAGGCGCTCGGCGGGGCCTGCGGCATGGCAGCGCGCGACCAGGACGATCTCGGCGAACGCCAGGGCCGACGCCGTCACCACCCCCAGGCCGCGCACTTCCAGGAGTCCCGCGAGCCGGCGCGGGACCCGGCCGAACAGGCGTCCGGCCGAGGCGAAAACGACGGTCCGGTCGTCCGCGACCAGGCGAAAGCCATGCTCCATGGCTCTCAGCGCCAGATCGCTCTTGCCGATCGCCGACGGGCCTTCGATGAGCGCGCCCCGCCAGGCGCCGCCGCGGCGCAAGGCGAGACAGCCGGCGTGGCGGATGGACGAGACGGTCACGCGGCGGGCAGTGCGACAATGAACCGCGCGCCCACCACCGCGCCGTCCTCGATCCGGTTTTCGGCCCAGATCCGCCCGCCATGGGCCTCGACGATCTGCCGGCCGATGGCCAGGCCCAATCCCGAATTGCCGCCGAACGCGGCGCCCTTCGGCCTGGAAGTGTAGAAGCGCTCGAACACCGTCTCGAGATTTTCCCCCGGCATGCCGGGGCCGTCGTCCTCCACCGACACCACCACCTCGGCCCGCCGCCGCTCCAGGATCACCCGGACCTCGCCGCCCGGCGGGCTGAAGGATCGCGCGTTGTCCACCAGGTTGCGGATCACCTGGCCCAGCGGTCCTTCCCGCCCCAGAACGGTGACGACGGCGCCCGTCCGCGTTCCAAGGCGCCGCACAGGCGTTTCGCCCGGCCGCGCGGTCTCCTCGTAGAAGGCGCAGATGTCGGCCGTCAGGCGGCCCAGATCGAGCCGGCGCGGCACGTCGCGGGAGAGTTCGGCGTCCAGCCGCGAGGCGTTTGAGATGTCGGTGATCAGGCGATCCAGGCGTCCGACGTCCTGGGTGAGGATGGCCAGCAGGCGCGCCCTCGGCGCGGCGTCCTTGACCAGGTCCAGGGTCTCGATCGCCGAGCGGATCGAGGTCATCGGGTTGCGCAGCTCGTGGGCCACATCGGCGGCAAAGCGCTCGATCGCCTCCATCCGTTCGGACAGGGCATGGGTCATTTCCTCGAGCGATCGGGCCAGATCGCCCAGCTCGTCGTCGCGGCGCGCCAGATCGGGCAGGGCGATGGCCCGGGCGCGCGACAGCCGGACGCGGTCGGCGGCCCTGGCCAGCCGCAGGACCGGCTGGGCGACGAACTGGGTGAGCAGCAGCGAGGACAACAGGGTCACGCCGATGGCGATGAGGATGAACGGCACCAGCGCCGCGCGCTGGGCGGCGATGATCTCATCGACATCGCCGGCCTCCAGGGTCAGGACACCGAGCACGGCCTGGACGTGCTGGATGGGGATCGACTCGGAAACCACCCGCTTGCCGCCCGCCGTCACCCTCATGTCGGACACCGTCTGGCCCGCCAGAGCCTCGGCGACCTCGGCGCGCAGCTCCTCCGCCGCCCGGGCCGGCGTCCTCGACCGCTGCTTGCCGAGGATGTCGAACCGCAGATCGCGCTCTCCGGGTTTGTGCGCCGGGGCCAGCGGGCTGGCTTCGACCCGATCGGTGATCTGCAGGGAATCGGTGATCATCCGCCCGGAGGCGTCGAACAGGCGCACCCGCTGCGGAGGAAGGATGTCCAGGGACTGCAGGACGTTGGCGGCCGCGTCGGCCTCCAGCGCCGGCTCGGGATCACCCACCGTGGCGCTCTGATCGATGACGTTGGCGATCAGCTGGCCCTCGGTCCTCAGGCTGGCGCGGGTGGCCTCGATCAGGCCCTCGCGCGATTCGTTGAGGATCAGCGCGCCGCCGACCAGGATCGCCAGGCCGAGCAGATTGAGAAACACGATCAGGCGGCCGAGGCGCGAGCCCAATGGCCAGCCGCCGCGGCGACCGCGGGGAGCGTCCTCGCCGGCGTGGGCGTCGCCGGCGTCGGCCGGCCGCTCAGGATTCGCGGTAGCGATACCCGACGCCATAAAGGGTCTCGATGGCGTCGAAGGTCGGATCGACTTCCCGGAACTTCTTGCGCATCCGCTTGATGTGGCTGTCGATGGTGCGGTCATCGACATAGACCTGATCCTCGTAGGCGGCGTCCATCAGGTTGTCGCGGCTCTTCACGAAGCCCGGCCGCTGGGCCAGCGACTGCAGCAGCAGAAACTCGGTCACCGTCAGGCGAACCGGCTTTTCCTCCCACAGGCAGTCATGGCGGGCCGGATCGAGGGTCAGCCGCCCCCGCTTGATCGCCTTGGACCCCGCCGCCGCGCCGCCCGGCGGGCCACCGGCGTCGCCCTCTTCCGGGCTGGCGCGCCGCAGCACCGCCTTCACCCGTTCGATCAGCAGGCGCTGGCTGAACGGCTTGTGGATGTAGTCGTCGGCCCCGAGGTTGAAGCCGAGGATCTCGTCGATCTCCTCGTCCTTCGAGGTCAGGATGATCACCGGGATGTCGGTGGTCTGCCGCATCCGCCGCAGCACCTCCATGCCGTCCATGCGCGGCATCTTGACGTCGAGGATGGCCAGATCCGGCGGATCGCTCTCCAGCGCGGCGAGGCCGGAGACACCGTCGTGGAATGCCTTGACCGTGTGGCCATGGCTCTCCAGCGCCAGGGATACCGAGGCGACGATGTTCTCATCGTCATCGACCAGGGTGATCTTCGCCATGTGAGGAAGTATCCTTCGCTTTGGCTTCGAGCGCGCGGGAGGGGTGCGAGCCTAGGCGCGCCGCCACGCGCCGACAAGGAAGCGGCGCGTCCGGGCGCCGTCCGGGTCCGCCCTTTCGGCGAATAGCATGGCGTCAATGGGGCGGCATCGCTAGGTTCCGATCCTCCCATGCGCCTCTCGCCGACCCTGCCAGCCGTTCTGCTCTGCGCCTTTCTGACCGGCTGCGAGGGCGCCGGCGCGCCGACCGATCCCGGCGTATGCTGGCGCGCGGCCGGCGGGGAGGCGGGACATCCTGGCTTCGTGGCCATCTCCCGGGACGCCGGCAGCCTCGACGACTGCGCCGCCGAGCTCGAGGCGATCCATCTGCAGGGCCGGCCCAGCGCCGACGGCGCCTTCCAGGGTTATTTCATCTTCGTCAACGCCCGCGAGATCAGCTCTTCCACGGGCCTCACCACCTTCCGCTACCCGGTGTTCCAACCCTCCCAGCGCAAGGAAATCGACGCCGACCTGCGCGCCCTGATCAAGGACCGCAACGGCGCGGCGCCCACGGCGGGGGACATTTCGGTGGAGCGGAAATAGGGGAGGGGGCGACCCTTCGAGCGCTTTCAATCCGCCCGGAAGCTCTTCACCGCACCCAAATCCTGCAAGAACTCCGAGGCCGGCGCGACGCCACTGACCAGGAGGCGGTCGCGGGCGCGGGTGCAGGCGACGTAGAACAGCTGGCGTTCGGTCTCATAGACGTCGTCGAGTTCGACCTCGTCGGCGATCGCATCGATGCGCGACTGGAGGGGCAGAACCTCCTGGTCGCAGGCCATCACCGCCACGGCCTTGAACTCCAGCCCCTTGGCCAGGTGCATGGTCCCGATCGAGACGCGGGCGCCTGGGTCCTCGGCGCGTTGGGAAAGCTCCAGAGCCATCAGGCCGGCCGCGCTCACCGCGGCGCGGGCGCGCGGCAGCTCGGCGTCGGAGCGGACGAAGACGCCGATCTCGTGGGGCGCGATGGCCTCGGCGATGGCGGCCTTTATGAACTCCGCCACGGCGGCGATCTCGGCCGCCTCGTCGGCCGGCGTGACGACCACCGGCGCGGGGCCATCGAACACCGAGATCGTCCCGGCCCGCTCCTGGGCCTCGCCATCGACGTCACGCAGGCTCCTGGGCAGCAGGCGATCGGCGCTCATCCGGATCTGATGGGAGGTCCGGTAGTTGACCTTGAGAATATGCGAGCGGCCACGCACATCGACGCCCAGCGCCTTCCACGAGAACGGCTGCTGGAAGATGCGCTGGCCGAGATCGCCGGCGAAGAACAGGGCGTCGGGTCCCGAGGGCGCGATGGCGGCGAGGAAGCGGAGTTCCGCAACGCCGAGGTCCTGCGCCTCATCGACGACGATGTGGCTGAACGGCTTGCGGGCCCCCGCCGCATAGTGCGCCGCGACGCGCGCGAAGATTTTCGGCCAGGTCGAGAAGCCGCGTTCGGCGAGGGACGCCCGGGCGGCGGCGAACACCGGCCACACCCGCTCACGTCGCGAACGCCCCATCCGGCTCTTGCGGCCCAGCCGCGGGACTTCGGCATAGGCCTGGGCGCCCTCGATTTGCCAAGCATCGACGACATGGGTCCATTCGGAAAGCAGGAAGCGGGTGGAAACCTCGGTGACGCCCCGCGCCCTGGCGGCGCCTTCCAGCGCGGCGCGCACGACGTCCTCGCCGGCCATCCGTGGCCGGCCGCCGACCGTGAGCTGGTAGAGTTCGACCGCGGCGCCGGCCCAGGGCGCGACGGTGATCCTGGGGATGACGCCCGTCGGGGGTCCCACGAGCACGGCGAGCTTGCGTTCGAGCGACCGCGCCAGGGGCTCCGAGAACGTGGTGAGCAGCACCCGCGCGGCGGGATCGGCGGCGGCCAGGCGCACGGCGCGATGCAGGGCCACCACCGTCTTGCCGGTGCCCGCCGAGCCGGCTACGCGCGCCGGACCGGAAAAGGTCCGCTCCACCACCTCCCGCTGTGTGGGATGCAGGAAGACGCCCCACCTGTCCCACGGATAGTCCAGGGCGCGTTCGAG
This sequence comes from Caulobacteraceae bacterium, assembly GCA_035648435.1. Classification (GTDB taxonomy): domain Bacteria; phylum Pseudomonadota; class Alphaproteobacteria; order Caulobacterales; family Caulobacteraceae; genus Acaudatibacter. The sequence continues at coordinate 7,375 of DASRLN010000248.1, read as the reverse complement.
TTCCTCCTGGTTCTCCACCACGCGAAAGCGTCGCAGGGAGTCGGGGGCGGTGAAGGCCTGCTCCGGCGCGACCGGCGCCGGCGCCTGGAGGGCGCCGGTGGCGGCGAATTCCAGCAACGCCTCGGCCGCCTCGGCGGGAAGGTGGCCCGCGAGTTCGAAGAAGCCATCCTCGGTCGCGGCTTTGACGTCCGCCAGCCAGTCGGAAGGGACGCCGACCGACAGCAGATCGTCGGCGGTGAGGCGCGCGAACAGAGGCGTCGCCGCTTGCGGAAACAGCTCCCGCGCGGCGACCGAGGGCGCCGGCGCCGCCTCCTCGACCCGCTCGCGCACCTCGACGATCTGGACCGCGCCGGTTCGCGGATGGGCCTCGATCCGCCGGCGTTCGGCCCAGGCGTAGGCCTTGTCGTGATGATCGACATAGGCCAGCAGCAGGCTCGCCGCTGATCTGTGGACGATGATCCGTACGTCCCGCCCGACCCTCACCGACCAGAAGTTGGGGTCCTTGGACTTGTCGATCCGATGAAACGACAGCCCCGGCGCCGAGGGATCCATCTGCAGATCGAAGGCGCTGGTCTTCACCGCCTTCTGCTCGGCCGCCGGCAGGCGGGCGAGGGCGTCGGTGAAGGTGGCGGCGATGCGGAATTCCATCAGGGCGCCGCTCAGCCGTCGAACAGGAGGGGGAACTCAGGCTTCCTCTCGTCGGTGTGGCGAATCAGAAGGTTCCCCGTCGGGAACTCCCGAGTCGCAAAGGCGGCGGCGTCTTCAAGTTGTGAGAAAAACCCTCTGCACTCGGATCCCGCCACGACAACCCATCCCGCCATTCCCCCCGACCTCAGGCCGGGAAGCAGGCGATGAAAGACCGAAATATCCTCGACAAGGCTCATTGCATTCGCTGGGAGAGACCTGAACGTCGAAGGGGGACCTCGGAAGGTCCCCCTTTAGCGCCTTGCGGCGTGTAACCAAAGGCCCGAAGGCCGAGCAGCCGAAGCTGTGATGGCAATATAGCCTTTGAGATGAAAATAGCAACCCGCATCACTTCGGTCGCGTCCCCTTCAGCGTCAGCGTGTTTGGCCCGAGAGGCCGCCTTGGGGCGACGTCAACCTCCTGCTCTGCCGCGGATGGCGCCGAAACGTGAAGCACGGCCCAAACCTTCGCCAGTATCGCCTGGAGGTCCTCGGGGTCGATCTTGCTGAAGATCGGCCGGCCGCGCGCCGTCAGGAGGGGACGCAACCTGTTCACGTGAACGGTATAGAGGTGGTCGCAAATGGCGTGGGCGACCTTGCCTTGCGCCCCACCGACGGGGTTCGGATTCCGTTTGAAAACGTGAACGTGCGTCTCGCGCTGCTGCGGCCGACTGGTGATCGGGACAACGATGCAGGTGTCATGGAGGCTGGTGGCGGCCCGAATGACGACACCAGGATGCTCGCCCTCGAACTCTGGCGCATAGGCGTCGTGAGGGAAGTCAATCCAGTAATACTGCCCAACGCGAGGCCGACTCTGGATTTGTCGGACTCGCCGGCTCTTTCGAACCCAACCCGCCGCGTCGAGCGCCTCGTCCGAAGGAAAGTCCTGCGCCGGATCGCCGCTCATGCCCCAAACGCCTTCATCGCCCGTGCCGAATTGGCCGACCACCTCGACAGCAATCCTCCGCCCGTCAAGGGGCGAGGGTGATGCAGGCGCAGTAGCCTTGTCTTTGTCGATCCTCGCTTTCAACGACCGAACTCGGAAGCGACTTGGCAAACTCACCCCTTGAACACGTTCTCGCGATGCCAGCGGAGGAACTGTGGATGTGGCCGCCACTCCGGCCGGTCCGGCGGTCGGATGCGACCGCCTGGCAGGAGAAGCCGCGAGAGCGCTTCCGGGGCGGCGGCCTTGGCGGTGAGGATCATGAAGTCCTCGGCCACCGACACCAGCCCACGATCGAACATCCAGTGCGCCGTGGCCGAGAGGGCCATGCCGTTGCGCACCGAATCCGGCCCGGCGTGTTCGACCGGCCGGATGTGCGCCGCCTGCGCCTCGATCCGGCCGCCGCCGTTGATGATCTTCAGGCCGGTGAGCGCGCAGGTGTCGGACCAGGCACGTTTGACCGACAGGGCGAAAGCGGCGTCGCGGAATGGCCGCCGGGTCAGTCGCTCGATGATCGGGCGCTCGAAGTTCGCCGGCTCGTCGCCGAAACCGACCGGCAGGCTGATCTCGGGTCGATTGGCCAGGGAGCCGGCGTCCACCAGAGGCGCGAACCCGGCCGCTATGATGAGATCGAACTCGGCGTCGGGCATCGTGCGCACGGCGCGGCCGAAGGCGCCCTTGCGCCGCGCGCGTCGGTGAAGGTAGCGGCGATGCGGAATTCCATCAGGGGCGCCGCACTGCGTTCACAGAGCGGAGCGCGGTCTTGGCCCAACTCTGAGCGGGGGCGCGGGTTCAGAATGGAATCTCGTCATCGTCGTCCTTGCCGGGTTCGATCCGCCGCCCAAATCCTGAAGGAATATCCGCCCGTGCCGTCGCGAATTCCACGAGACCGAAGGTGTTCGGCGCGGGCCGGGTGAAGATTTCTCCCTTGCGGACATAAGCCGACAGCGAGCCGCCCAACGAGGCGCGATTGGCGGAGTTCGCCTGTTTGCCGATGGCCGTAAGAATATCCAGCAGATGCATGGGCCGGCCGGATTTCTGCAACGCCCGCCTTGCCGCCGCAACGGAGGTTCCGGAGCGAAGCACATCTTCATCACCTTCTGTTCCGCCGCCAGCGGACTCCTTCGGAAGGATTTTCAAGGCCTCCTGGAGCGCCAGCACGTAAGATCGACCCTCCCGAATTTGCATCTCAAGCTCTTGAATCTCCGCCTCTTTCCGACAAATCCGTTCTTCCAGCTTCTTGCGGAGCGACATGAACGATTCGGCCTTGCGAGCTGTGTGGCGCGCTGTGTGATGTGTGTTATGATGACACGACATTCCGGTTCACACCATAGGGAATCTCGACCGTGGCCGTCCCGACCGACCCATCCATGCGTGCGCTCCATTCGGCCTGCCATCTCTCGGCGAAAGGCGTCGAATACTGGAACGCCCGCCAGTTGCAGGGCATCCTCGGCTACGACACGTGGGAGAATTTCGAACACGCGATCCAGCGCGCGCAGGATGCGTGTGTGAGTGTTGGTGAGGCAGTTGGACACCATTTCCTTGAGACCACGGAGATGGTCGAGATCGGAAGTGGCGCGATGCGAGAGCGACGCGACCTGATCCTGTCCCGCTATGCCTGCTACCTCGTCGCCATGAATGGCGACCCACGCAAGTCCGAGATCGCCACCGCGCAGACCTATTTCGCCATCCAGACCCGCCGCATGGAGTTGGAGGACGCCCGCGACGACGCCGACGCAGAGGCCAAGGAGCGTCTCCGGTTGCGGACAAAGGTCAGCCAGTCCCACAAGCGCGTGAGTGGCGCGGCGAAAGCGGCGGGCGTTCGCAGCCACATGCAGGGTGTGTTTCACGACGCGCGAAGCCGCGGGCTCTACGGCATGTCCCTCGCCGACGTGAAGAAAACCAAAGGGCTCGAGGACAAGGACAATCTCTTCGACCGGGCGGACCCACTGGAACTCTCCGCCAACGATTTCCAGATGAACCTGGCGGCCGACGTCATCGAGACCGAACAGGTCAGGGGCGAAAAGCAGGCGATCGAAACAAATCTCTCGGTCGCCAAACGCGTGCGTCGGACGATTGTGGAAAGCGGCGCCCGCACGCCTGAGCAACTTCCGCTCGCGAGTGAACCGATAGCATCAGTCAGAAAACGCCTTTCGCCACCCAAGATTCACGGTAAGCCCAAGGCGCTTGGCAAATAACGGTCGGACGGAGTTACTGGCGTCAGATCGCGGATCCTCCTCGCCGATGCCTCAGTCCGACCTTCCAGCACGCCTATGCCCACGCAGGCGCAAATGACAGCACCCCGCCTGTCCTCGAAAACCCCCGGTGTATAGCAGCTCACGCGCGCTCCGGAACGCGGATGTGGGTGCTCGCGTGGGCGATGATGACCTCGATCGGGATATCCAGGCCATCGTCCTCCAAAAGATCCTGCACCGCCCCGGGAACTCGCTCGACGAGCGCGTCGAATGTCGCCGCTTCGATGCGCAGACCGTGGACGTCGCTGGATTGGGTGTACCACACGCCCGCTTCGGGATCGAAAGCGGCCTTGACGACGATGACCTGACTCATGCGGCGCTTGTCCCCTTTCTGACCGGGAACCGCAAGACGCTCGGAGCCGCAAGCCGCCGTGGACGGGCGCAACGACCCGTCCGCCTCGGGCAGCGAAAGGCGATGGTGCGTTTCACTTTCTATTGAGTTTCCAATGACAACTTCGCCTTCCACTGGCCGCCTCACTCGCCCCTCCAATAGGGTCAGGGTGGCGCTTCAGTCATCTGCAGACGCTCCAGGCAAGCCGCCGCTTTCTCGGCCCGACTGAGAATGCGCGCGAGGGCGCGGGCCACGGTGTCAAGTCGTCCACAGATGACGCAGATGAACGCAGATAAGGCAGTTTCATCCGCTCGGCGAACATCTGTGTCATCTGCGTCATCTGTGGACAAAAATCTTTCGCTCGAAGCTTGTTCGCAGCCGGCGGCGAAACCGGCGAGAATGGCGAGTATCGCGCCCGCCGCCTGTATCCAGGTCGCGACTTCGACGCTGTAGGGCCCGTGACATGCGCCCGCCTCGAACGCGCAAAAGCCGCCGACAAGGGCCGTCGTCGCCGCTGCGGCGAACGTCCACGGCATTCGGGCGAATATGGAGGTCTTCAAACCCGAAACACCTTCATCACCTCGTCGCCGAAGTGGTTGATCACCTTGACCGCGATCCTCCCGGTCTTCGGCTTTTCGAACGGCCGCGAGACATCCCGGTAAAGCGTCGCCCAGGCGTCTTCGTCGATCTCGGCTTTCAGGGCGGTCTTCAGCGACTTGTAGGGATCGTTCGCGCCAAGGAAATAGGCGTGGCGGACGAAGAAGCTCTCTTCGTCGTAGTCGGTGTCGATGAACCAGGCGGCGATGCCCCCCACGTCATTGGAGCGCACCTCGCCGGTGTTGGGGTCGAAGACGTCGACGCCCTTCACCTTCACCGCGATCCGCCCGTCGCCCTCGCCGAGAATGTCGATGTCAGGCTCGCCGAAGACGATGAACAGGTTGCCCTTGCCGGTGTTCTTCAGCTCACCGGCCATGTGCAGATCGGGGTTCATCTTGGCCTTGAGGATCGGCAGGGGGCCGAGCCGGCTCAAGTCCGAGGCGTGGGCGTCGAAGTTGAAGGCGCAGGCGATCAGCACGTCGAAGCGCGCGTCCGTGGCTTCCCTGGCCGCGGCGGTGAGGTCGGGACGGGAGAGGGTGCCGAACTCCGGGCCAATGAACACCGCCGCGCGCCTTTCGGTCTCGCCCTCCATGAACCTGCCCTCGGCGCCGATGTATTCGCCGGGCCAGGGCGCGAGCGCGGTGAAGTCGATCTTCTCGGCTTTGGACGACTGCTGCACGCCGGCGGTCTTCAGGTGCTCGAGCACCATCTGCGCGAAGTCGGTGGGCGGACTGGACAGGCGCCCACGCCCGCGCCTGCCCTCGGCGGCGTTCACATCGTCGATCAGTTCGATCTCGTCGGCCGGGACCACCCGGTGCGGCGACAGGCTCTCCACCGTGAACGGCCCGGCCACCCGCACGCGGGACGCATCGACATAGGGCCGGTCGTAGAGCATCTCCACGTCCGCCGCCTTGGCGATCGAGGCATCGATCTCCCGCTGGCGGGCGATGCGGCCTTCCCACCATTGGGCGAGCAGGGCCTTGGCTTCCGCCGGCCAGGCGCCCGGCGCCTCACGAGGAAGCCGCCATTCCTCGAGCGAAAGATTTTTGTCCACAGATGACGCAGATGACACGGATGTCCGCGGAGCGGATGAAACTGTCTTATCTGCGTTCATCTGCGTCATCTGTGGACCACTTGAATCGGCTTCGCCGACAAGAGCGCTTATCTCCGAGCGCAGCGGATCGAGCCGCGCCGCCCAGGTCTCCCAGATGGTGTCGATCTCGCTGTTGTTGGCGATGGACTTCAGGGTGACGTGCGGCGCCCGCTCATAGACAAAGCCCTGGCGCAGATCGTGAAGGCACGCGCCGTCGCCCTGGATGCGGCCCGAAACCTCCTGCTCCTTGCGCCGCCCCTCGGGCGAATCCTTGAGGAAATAGTACGGATAGCGCGCGCTCATCAGCCGCGTGCGGGCCAGCGCCAGGGCGACACGGGAAGTGTCGATGGTGATCCACCGCCGGCCCCATTGCTCGGCGACGAAAGCGGTGGTGCCCGAGCCGCAGGTAGGATCGAGGACGAGGTCGCTGGGGTCGGTGGCCATGAGGATGCAACGTTGCACTATGTCGGTTATAGTTTGGACAACATAAATCCGCTCCTCGCCAAATCCAGATGGCGTAATGTCAGTCCAATTATTTGCCAACGACGAATAACTAGATTCAGAATAGTAATTTTTCCAGCGCAGGCTATTGCTTACGCCAAATAATCTACCGGATCTTTCTAGCAAACGTTCGCGCCCCTTCGCGAACGACCATCCGCGTTTTCCTGAGGGAGAAAATTGTGGGAATTATCCCTTTGACATAATCGCCACTAGGTATAGTATCGCTTCATCGGAGCGATGCCATGAGCGAAGAAAACATTCGAGCCGAGGGGCACGCCATCGCGGCGTATCATCTGGCCATCGCCACCCTCCAAGCCCTCACGGTGAAGGGGTTGCTCTCTGCCGATGAGGTCCAGATGGCCTTGGATTCGGCGCTGATTGGCGCGGAGGCCGGGCCCTCGACACCGGGGAACCAGTCGGCTCGACGGTCTCTGGAATTGGTTGCGAGAGTTCTGCGAAACGCCGCGCCAGGAAGTCGACCTGCGCCTTAATCCCAACCTCGAAATCACTGAGCGAATCCATGTCCGACTTCTCCAATCCGATCTTCCATGATGAGTCCAAAGCCCGCGAATGGCTAGAGGGCCGACTGTGGGCGGACGGCCCGATCTGCCCACATTGCGGCGTGATCGATCAGGCGACGCTCCTCAAGGGCCTCTCGCACCGCCCCGGCCTCTACCAGTGCAACGCCTGCAAGTCGCCCTTCAGCGTGACCGTGGGAACGCTGTATGAGCGCTCGCACGTCCCGCTCCACAAATGGCTCGGCGCCACGCAGCTGATGATGGCGTCGAAGAAGGGCATGAGCGCCCTTCAGATCAGCCGCATGATCGGCGTGTGTAGCGCGACAATCTGGATGACAGGCGCGCGACAATCTGGATGAGACAGATCGATCGCGACGGGTGATTGATGTTCGGTCTTTGTGCCGTTGGCAAGCCTCAAGTTGGGGTTTGATTGTCGCTGGGCGACAGGGGTCCG
>DASRLN010000247.1:0-9971 GCA_035648435.1 Caulobacteraceae bacterium | reverse complement strand
ACCAGCGTCGCCACAACGCGCCGAAGGTCCTTCAGCGGCAAATCGTCAGACGATTCAGTGAACGGCGGCGCCATCCATAGGGTGAATCACAACTCGATTCCCGCGCATAGCCCCCCCCGCACGGGAATCTGCCCCGGTTACCGGCCGGGGCAACCGAAGTTTCTAGTCCTTGGTCGCCGCCTTCTCCCGCAGCGCCGCGCCCAGAATGTCACCGAGAGAGGCGCCGCTGTCGGAAGAACCGAATTTTTCGACCGCCTCCTTGTCCTCGGCCATCTCCAGGGCCTTGACCGACAGGGAGACGCGGCGCGCGCCGCGATCGACGTTGGTCACCTGGGCGTCCAGCCGATCGCCGACGGCGTAGCGGTCGGGCCGCTGTTCAGAACGGTCGCGGGAGAGATCGGACTTGCGGATGAACGCCGTCATCGGCGCGGATTCGTCCCCGAACTTGACCTCGATGCCCCCGGAGGTGACTTCGGTGACCGTCGTGGTAACGGTCTGACCCTTCCTGAACACATCGCCGACCATCGGGTCGGACGCCAGCTGTTTGATCCCCAGGCTGACGCGCTCCTTCTCGACATCGACGTCGAGAACCCGCGCCTGGACCGCGTCGCCCTTCTTGTAGCGGCCCATGGCTTCTTCGCCGGACGCGTTCCAATCGATGTCGGAGAGGTGGACCATGCCGTCGATGTCGCCGTCGAGGCCGATGAACAGGCCGAATTCAGTGGCGTTCTTGACCTCGCCTTCCACCGTCGAGCCGACCGGGTGGCGTTCGACGAAATGCTCCCACGGATTGGGCATCGCCTGCTTCAGACCCAGGCTGACCCGACGCTTGGAGGCATCGACGTCGAGCACGACCACATCGACCTCCTGGGAGGTGGAGACGATCTTGCCGGGATGGACGTTCTTCTTGGTCCAGCTCATCTCCGAGACGTGCACCAGGCCCTCGACCCCTGCCTCCAGCTCCACGAAGGCGCCGTAGTCGGTGATGTTGGTGATCCGGCCGGTGAACCGGGCGCCGGGCGGATATTTGGCCTCGACGCCGTCCCAGGGGTCGGACTGGAGCTGCTTCATGCCCAGGCTGATGCGTTGGGTTTCGGGGTTGATCTTGACGATCTGCACCTTGACTGTGTCGCCGACGGCGAGGACCTGGCTGGGATGGGAGACGCGTTTCCAGCTCATGTCGGTGACGTGCAGCAGTCCGTCGATGCCGCCGAGATCGACGAAGGCGCCGTAGTCGGTGATGTTCTTGACCACGCCGTCGCGGACTTCGCCCTCCAGCAGCTGGCTGACCAGCTCTGTGCGCTGTTCGGCCCGCGCCTCCTCGAGGATGGCGCGGCGGCTGACCACGATGTTGCCGCGCGGCCGGTCCATCTTGAGGATGGCGAAAGGCTGCTCCTTGCCCATCAGCGGACCGACGTCGCGGACCGGACGGATATCGACCTGCGATCCGGGCAGGAACGCGGAGGCCCCGCCGAGATCGACGGTGAAACCGCCCTTCACCCGCCCGACGATCGAGCCCATCACCGGCTCATTCTTGGCGAACACGCCCTCCAGGCGCGTCCAGGCCTCCTCGCGGCGAGCCTTGTCGCGGCTGATCACCGCTTCGCCCAGCGCGTTCTCGATGCGCTCAAGGAACACCTCGACGGTGTCGCCGACCTTCAGCGTCGGCTTGCCGGCGTCATCGACGCCAAATTCCTTGACCGCGATGCGGCCCTCGGTCTTGAGACCGACGTCGATGATCGCGAAGTCCTTCTCGATCGCCGAGACCCGCCCCTTGACCACGGTGCCTTCGGAAAAGTCACCTCCCGCCATGCTCTCGTCGAGGAGGGCGGCGAAATCATCGCGCGAAGGGTTCATGCTCATGTCGTCGGCCATGTGTGCTCGTCGTCTTTCTCGGCTGATCGTCTCCGGCGCGGCGAGGCGCGATCCGGGCGTCGGTTGAAGATGGAATGATCGGATGACTGCGCCCGCGGCCGTGCGAGGCGTGGCGCGTTGGGATTGCCGTCAGGACTTTTCCCAACCGGCGCGCGCCGCCTCGACGATGCGGCGGGCCGCATCGAAGGCGCCGTCTATATCGAGATCGGTGGTGTCGAGCAAGACGGCGTCGGCGGCGGGCTTCATCGGCGCCGCCGAGCGGCCCTCGTCGCGGGCGTCGCGGGCGCGGATATCGGCGAGGACGCCCGCGAGATCGCCACTCTCGCCCCGGGCGGAAAGCTGCAGCCAGCGGCGATGCGCCCGCGCTTCCGGGGTCGCGGTGACGTAGAGCTTCGCCGACGCCGCCGGGGCGATCACCGTGCCGATGTCCCGGCCATCCAGCACCGCGCCCGGCTCGCGCGCGGCGAAGGCGCGCTGGAAGTCGAGCAGCGCTCGCCGCACCCGCGGATCCGCCGCCGCCCGGCTGGCCAGTTCGCCCGCTTCGCGGGTCCGCAGGGACGGCGCCTCGAGCCGGGCGGGATCGAGCCCGGCGACGATGGCGGCGATGTCTCCGCTCCCCTCCCGCGCCAGGGCGGCGCCGACGGCGCGATAGAGAAGTCCGGTGTCCAGCACCGCCAGCCCGAAGACTTCGCCGAGCCGGCGGGCAATCACCCCTTTGCCCGAAGCGGCTGGGCCATCGACGGCGACCACGAACCCCATCTCAGCCGCCCTGGAGGTCGGCGCCGAGACCGGCCATCAGAGCGCCGAAGCCGGGGAAGCTGGTGGCGATCATGCCCGGCTCGTCGATCGTCACCGGCGCCTCGGCGGCAAGGCCGAGGATCAGGGCGCTCATGGCGATGCGGTGGTCGCCCCGGGTAGCCACGGCGACGCCGGCGCGTACGCCGCGGTCGGCCCGGGCCGATCCCAGCACGACCAGGCCCTCGGGCTCCTCCTCCACGCCGACGCCACAGGCGGCCAGGGCGGCGGCCATGGCCGACAGCCGGTCGCTCTCCTTGACGCGCATGTCACCCACGCCCCGCATGATCGTCGGTCCCACCGCGTAGGCCGCCGCCACCGCCAGCACCGGATATTCATCGATCATCGAGGGCGCCCGCGCCGGTGGCACTTCGACGCCGCGCAACACGGAATGACCGGCGGTCACGTCGCCCACCCATTCGCCCCCTTCTTCACGCCGGTTTTCGATCGAGAGGTCGGCGCCCATCTCCAGAAGCGTGTCGATGAGGCCGATGCGCAGGGGATTGAGCAGCATCCCCTCGACCGTGACCCTCGATCCGGGCGTGATCAGGGCGGCCACCAGGACGAAGGCGGCGGACGAAGGATCGCCCGGCACGCGAATCGCCGCGCCGGTCAGTCCCTGTCCTCCCGCGAGGCTGATCACCCGGCCATCGCCCGAGTCCCGCACGTCCACCGTCGCCCCGAAGCCACACAGCATCCGCTCGGTATGGTCGCGCGTCGGTTCCGGCTCGATGACGCAGGTCCGCCCAGTCGCGTTCAGCCCGGCCAGCAGGACGGCCGACTTCACCTGGGCGGAAGGCCGGGGCAGCCGGTAGTCGATGCCCCGGAGTCCGCCGCCGCGGAGCGTGAGTGGCAGACGGCCGCCCTGGCGGCAGAGCCAGGTGGCGCCCATTTCGCCGAGCGGGGCGAGCACGCGGTCCATGGGCCGGCCGCGCAGGGAAGCATCGCCGGTGAACGTCGCGGTCAGCGGGAAGCCGGCGGCGGCGCCGATGATCAGGCGCGCCCCCGTGCCGGCGTTGCCGCAGTCGATGACCTCGGCCGGCTCGGAGAAGCCGCCGCGTCCCAGGATGCGCCAGGCGCCCGCCCCGACCCGCTCGACCCCGGCGCCGAAGGCGGCCATGGCGGCGGCCGTGCGCAACACGTCTTCGCCCTCCAGCAGTCCGTCGATCCGGGTCTCGCCGACGGCCAGCGCGCCCAGGATCAAGGCGCGGTGGGAGATCGACTTGTCGCCGGGAATCCGCACCGTCCCGCGCAGGGGCCGCCCGGGACGCGCTGTCATGGCCGCCGACGGTGTGGGAATTATCGGGCCTCTTGGGCCGGGGAGCGGGGCCGCGTTTGCTTTTGACAGCGGCGCCGCGTCGTGGCAAGGGAGCCGCCGCTTCACGCCGGTGGGTCCTGCAAAGGGGTGGATGCGAGTGCATCCCTCGAAGGCCCGAGCCGCCCGTTTCACATCTTTTCCGAAGGTCGCCCCATTGGCCAATCCCGAACTGGGCGCCAAACAGATTTGCCCCACCTGCTCGACCAAGTTCTATGATCTGAACAAACGGCCGGCTCATTGCCCCAAGTGCGGGGCCGAGTTCGATCCCGAGGAGGCGATGCGCAACCGCCGCGTCCGCGCCCGCGCCATCGTTCCGGAAGAAGAGGCCGAAGAAGAGAAAGTCGTCGCCCCGGCCGAGGTCGAGGACGGCTTCGAGGCCGAGCCGGACGAGGCCCCCGAACTGGACGCCGTGGTCGATGATCCGCCGCTGATCGCCGACGACGACACCGAGGAGCCGGACGCCGCGGCCGCGCCGCCGGCCGAATCCCTCGGCGTGGACTTCGCCGAGGAGGACGATCTCGAGGAAGCCGAGGACGACGAGGTGCCGTTCATCGAGGACGAGGATGACGACTTCCCCGAAGACGAGATCGACGGCCTGCCGGCGAAGGGCGACGGCGAGGATCGCTGAAAACGACGCCCTTGATCGCGGGGCGCCCCGGCCCTAGTTTCCGCCGCCTCCCGAACATCGACTTGGGGCTATAGCTCAGCTGGTAGAGCGCTTGAATGGCATTCAAGAGGTCAGCGGTTCGACTCCGCTTAGCTCCACCAAACTCGAATCGGGGGCCGGGTCGTATGACCCGGCCTCCTGACCCTTCCAGGCGGCGGATCGATCCGGGTCCCCACGCCTCCCGCGCCTAAGCGCGGCCATGGCGCCCCCCTACCCCCCCTACCTTCCCACCAACCTCACGTCCGCGATCTCCAGCCGAAACGGCCCGGGCTGGGTCGTGGCGATGATCGCCAGCATGGTCGCGGCGCGGGGATCGAAGCCCTTGATCTCATCAAAGGGGATGGTGACCTGCTTCCAGTCGGCGCCCACGGGGAAGTCGGCCGAGGCCGGGCGCTGGGCGTCGGCGGAGAAGCCGAGCACGGCGAAAGCGGCGCCCTCGCCCCGGGTCCAGAAGGTGATCGCCGTGGCGCTGGAAAGGTTGATGGGCGCGAACGGCTTGGCACCAAGCATGAAGCCGACGCCCGCCCAGGGGAAGGCGAAATCGGGGGTCAGCGCGCCGGTCATCACCAGGGCCGGCTGGCCGTCCGGCGCGGCGCCGGCGACGGCGAGATCGATGTGCGACTTGCCGGCCATGATCGCGTCGGTGGTGGGGGACCAGCCGACGCCGAAGGGCGCGGCCAGCACGGTCTTGCCGCCCGCGTTGCTGAACAGGCCGATCCGGCCGTCTGCCGGCAGGAGCATCGCCGGCGCCCCGGCCTGCGCCAGTTCCGCCGCCACCTTGGCGCGCTGGGCGGCGCGCAGGGGCGCGGCCGAAACCCCATCCTTCCACACATCGACGATGTGGTGAACCGCGCCGATGTCGACCGTGGGGTCGCCCTCCACCAGCAGCACGTCGGCGACCAGCCCCCTGGCGATCCGGCCGCGGTCGGCCAGGCGGAACGCCTTGGCCGGCGCCGCGGTGGCGGCGGTCAGGGCCTCGGCCGGCGTCAGTCCGGCCTTGACCAGCAGGTCCAGTTCGCGATGCAGGCTGGCGCCGTACCAGGTTCCGGGGTTGCCGCTGTCGGTGCCGGCCAGCAGGGGCACGCCGGCGCGGCGCAAGGCGATGATATTGGCCGCTTCCCGCTGGTCCAGGATCGCCGATCGATCCTGGCCGAACGACTGGTGGAGCGTGGCTGTCGCCGCCTTGGTGAGCAGCGCGGCGAAGTCGGGGTTCCGCCGCAGCAGGATCGCACCGCCGGCCCGGCCGAAGAAGCCTTCGAAGACCGTGTAGGTCGGGGTCACGAACACATGGTGCGCCTTGGCCAGGTGGGCGAAGGCCTCGCCGCCGTCGGTGTCGATGAACAGGTGCATCAGGCCGTCGGCCCCGGCGTTCACCGAGTCGTTGGCCGTGGCCAGGCTCTCGGCATGGACCACCGCCAGCTTGCCGTGCCGGTGGGCCGCCGCCACCAGGGCGCGGATGGTCGGCACATCCAGGGTCGGCAGCGCGCGGCCCACCGTCGTTCCCGGCTCGTCGATGATCTTGATGTAGTCCGATCCCTCGGCGATCCGCGCCGTCACCCACGCCTCGGCCTCGCCGGGCGTCGTCAGGGTAGGGATGGCGATGCCGTATTCGGTGCCGTGGCCGTGGGGCACCGTGGCCAGCGTCCCGGCCGTGTAGAGATCGGCGGCGGCGGTGTTCTCGCCCCTGGCCATCCTGGCCTTGGTTTCCCGCGCGCCCTTGATGTCCATGAACATGTCGAGCTGCGTGGTCACCCCGAAAAGCAGGGGTATGTCCAGTGCCTGGAAGGCGTGCACGTGGCTGTCGATCAGGCCAGGCATCAGGGTGCGCCCCTTGCCCTCCACGATTACCGTCCCCGCCGCCGGCTTTCCCTTGAAATCGATCGCCGCGATCCTGCCGCCGGCCAGCAGCACGTCGTGTCGTCCGATCGACCGCGCGCCGTCGAAAACCGCGACATCGCGGATCAGGGTGGTCGGGGCCGGCGCCGCGGCGGTCGCCCGCGCGCCGAACACGGCGCAGATCGCCGCGACAAGGGTTACGATCGGGAAACCCGCCTTGCCAAACATGTCTTCCGCCCCGATGACTTGCCCCGCGGTGCTGGCTAGCACACGAATCCGCGACGCGGAAATCACCGGGCGGCCGGCCGGCCAGACAGCCCCTCGCTCGCTCCATCTCGGCGCCGTGTCCTTGCCTTGCCGAATCGCGTTTGCGACCCACAGCCGGCCCCGCATCGCTGAATTCGTCCCCTTCCCATCATCTTGAGTCCTCGACCACCCACGCCGCGGCGGCTCCGGGGATTGGAATGCCGCCGCCTTGCTCGGCGAATACCGTGGCGCCGGGTCGATCGCTTGCCCGGCGGGCTTTCGGCTTGCGTGACGCCACCGCGATCGCCATCTGAGAGGGGCGGCCGAGAGGGGAATTCCCGCCGCGCCCAGCGTGAGGGTCGGTGGCGGGCCGGCGGCCGGCCTGAACCAACCGGCCTTCCCACGCGTTGGGTTTGCAAGGAGAATCGAGATGACGGCGCCCCACCTGACGATCGAAGCCTTTGCGTCCCTTGGCGCTCCGGATCTCGTCTATGTGCGCCCGGTGACGGCCGCCGAGATCATCGCCAGCACGCCGGTGGAACAGATTCGCGCCCTGGACCTCGATCCGGAACAGATTCTCTATGCCGTCCATCGCGCCGATGGCGCCCGCTTGGCGGTGATGGGCGACAAGAACCAAGCGGTCGCCGCCGCGCTGGCGCACGAACTGGCGCCGGTTTCAGTGCATTAGGCGGCGACGATCGCTCAAGCCGCCGTAGGCCTGGCTTCCTGGACGAGCAGGGTGCGAATGGCGGCCGGGGCGCGAGCGCGGCGGAGCTGCTCGCGCAGGTCCACTTGGCGGAGAAGCCGAAGGATGCGGGACAGAGCGCGCAGGTGGTCGGACGCGCCGCCGGGCGGCGAGAACAGGGCGAACACCAGATCGACCGGCTGATCGTCCACCGCGTTGAAATCGACCGGCGTTTCGAGGCGCAGGAAGATGCCCCTCATGCGGTCGAGGCCGGGGACGATGGCGTGGGGCGCGGCGACGCCATGGCCGACGCCGGTCGATCCCTCCGCCTCGCGCTCCACAAGCGCCTCAAGTATCCGCCGCTTGTCGAGGCTGAAGGTCCGGGCGGCGATCTCTGAGAGAATGGTGAACACCTGCCGCTTGTCGGACGCCGACACCCGCGGCGCGATGCAGCCGCCCTCCAGAAGCGATTCCAGGTTCATCGACACAAGCACCCACCCATCCCGTTGGTGGCGCCCCCAGACGGAGGAGCCGGCCGAAACGCAACCTGCTAGCGCGGCGCGAACCGAACCATGAACGGATGGCGACTCATCCGTTGGCGACGCTCCGCTCCCCTACCGACTTGATCCGCTCTGGATCGATCCATCCGACATTGCCGTCGGGCCGACGATATACCACGGACAATCCGCCGTGGGCGGCGTTCCTGAACACGATTGTTTGAGACTGGGTGAGGTCCATCTCCATGACCGCCATCGAGACGGTCATGGTCTTCAGGGCCGCCTCGGTTTCGGCGATGATCATGGCCGCCGGCGGCGCCTGTCCGCCCCAGTCCTCGTCATCGACGTCACCCTCGGGCGCGCGCAGGACATAGAGCGAGGCGGTTTCGGCGGCCTTGGCGGTGGCCGCGACCGTGTGGCTCTTCAGCCGCCGCTTGTAGCGCCGGATCCGGGTTTCGATCTTGTCCAGGGCCTGGCTGAAGGCGGCGTGGGCGTCGCCGCCCTGGCCGTGACTCTGCAGTTGCTGGCCGGACGCGAGCTTGACCTCGCAATCGACCCGGAACTCATGGCCGTCGCGGCTCACCACGACATCGGCGTCGCCGCCACGCTCGAAGTACTTCCCTATGCTGGCCAGCAAATCGGCGGCGACCCTCGCGCGCAGGGCCTCGCCGACATCGACGTGTCTGCCGGAAACCTGAATTTGCATGGCGTATAAACGCGCCGGGGAGAGAAGGGTGTCAAGCGACGGCGCCGCGAGGGTCAAACACCTTCGTGATCGACGCCTTTCCGCATCGCCGTCAGGCGCTCGCCCGGAGCACCCGGCGGCGCTGCACCGAAGAGGGTATGCGCATGGCCTCGCGGTATTTGGCCACCGTGCGCCGGGCTATATCGACGCCGGCCTCCTTGAGGATATCGACGATCGAATCGTCGGAGTGGACGTCGCCCTCGAGTTTCTCGCCGTCGATGAGCCGGCGGATCTTGTGGCGGACCGCCTCGGCGGAATGGGCCTCGTCGCCGCCTTCGACGGCGGAGATCGCCGAGGTGAAGAAGAACTTCATCTCGAACACCCCGCGCGGGGTTGCGAGGTATTTGTTGGAGGTCACCCGGCTGACGGTGGATTCGTGCATGCCGATGGCGTCGGCGACAGTCTTGAGGTTCAGAGGCCGCAGATGCTCGACGCCGAAGGCGAGGAAACCGTCCTGCTGGCGGACGATCTCGCTGGCTACCTTGAGGATGGTCTTGGCCCTCTGGTCGAGGCTCTTCACCAGCCAGGTGGCGGAAGCCAGGCAGTCGGAGACGAAGGTCTTCTCCTCCGGACGGCGGGCGCCGGCGCTGACCCGGGCGTGATAGCGATGGTCGATCAGGAGCTTGGGCAGGGTCTCGGCGTTGAGTTCGACGTGCCACAGGCCGCCCGGTCCCTCGCGGACCTGCACATCCGGGACCACGGTCTGGGACGGCTCGCCCCCGAACGCCGCGCCCGGCCGGGGTGTGAGTTCGCGCAGTTCGGTCATCATCTCCTTGAGATCTTCGGCATCGACGCCGCACGCCCGGCGCAGCGCGGTGGTGTCGTGCCGCGCCAGGAGTTCGAGGTTGTCGAGCAACGCGGCCATGGCCGGATCATAGCGATCCCGCTCGACGAGCTGCAGCCTCAGGCATTCGGCCACGTCGCGGGCGAAGACGCCGGTGGGTTCGAACCCCTGCAGCGTCGCCAGCACGCTCACGACCAGGCTCTCGTTGCAACCCAGGCGGCCGGCGACCTCCGCGAGGTCGGCGCGCAGGTATCCGCCGTCATCGACGGCGTCGATCAGGACGGCGGCGACGGCCTGCTCCGGCCGGCTGAGATTGGCCACCGCGACCTGGGCCTGGAGGTGGTCGGTGAGGGTGAGTTCACGTCCACGACCGCCGGCGAGTTCACCGCCATCGGAATCGAACGACCCGCCCCGGCCGGCGCGGCTCCAATCGACCGAGCCGCCGGCCTCCGCGCCGCCGGCGGCCGAGGCGTCTCCCGTCGCCCGGTCCCCCGGCGACGCGCCCCCGAAGAGATCATCGTGC
>DASRLN010000246.1:0-3331 GCA_035648435.1 Caulobacteraceae bacterium | reverse complement strand
AGACTGGTGAGCACGGTGACGCCGAGAATCTTCAGCTTTGTGTCGCCGACCCGGCCCCTGACGGCGGCGGCGAGAACCTGGGGCTCGGCGTGGACGGTGAGGAAGTCGCAGGCCCCCGAGGCGACGATGGCGGCGGCGGCCTTTTCCACCGTGGCCCCGATGTCGTGCAGCTTCCAGTCGAGGAACACCTTGCGACCACCGGCCTTCAGCGCCCGGGCGAGATCCATGCCGCCGCCGGCCAGGAGCTGCAGGCCGATCTTGTAGAACGAGACGGCGTCGCCGAGACGCTCCACGACGGCCTCGGCCTGGGCGCGACCGTTCAGGTCGAGGGCGACGATGAGGCGCGGATCGGCCACCATGGCTTTCGTGCGGCGAATGGCGATTTGGGCTAAGCGGCGAGAATGACCCTCGCCGTCTTCGCCGTCAACTTCCTGGTCGCGCTGTTCGCCTTGATCGATCCGATCGGCAACGTGCCCCTCTACGCCGCCGCGACGGTCGGCGCGGCGCCGGCGGCGAGGCGCCTGACCGCTCTGTATATCGCCCTCTTCGCCTTCGTGTTTCTGAGCTTCTTCTATCTGACCGGGCTCTCGCTGCTGCAGTTCTTCGGCATCTCGATGGCCGCGTTCCGCATCGCCGGCGGCATACTCCTGCTGCTGATGGGTCTGGAGATGGCGCGCGGTGATCTCGTCAAGTCCTTCGCCGGGGCGGGGGAGGCGACCGACGCGCTCTCCACCCGGCTCTACGCCGCCAAGCGGTTCGAGGGCCTGGTGGTGCCCTTCGGCATGCCGCTCTTGATCGGGCCGGGGGCGATCTCCTCGGCGGTGATCTATGCCGAGGAAGGCCGGCGCTTCGGCCTCAACGGCCTGGCGGTGGGCCTGGCGGTGATCGCGGCGGTGTGCCTTTCGATCGTCGCGGCGTTCTGGCTGACCGGCCTGATCTCGCGGCTGCTCGGCAAGATCGGCATGGTCATCGTCGTGCGGGTGCTGGGCCTGATCCTCTGCGCCATGGCGGTGCAGTTCGTGCTGGCGGGCCTCGCCGCCTCGACCATCGGCCTGGTCCGCCACGACACGGCGGCGCCCTACCAGGCCGGCCGGCGCTGAGCAGAACCGCTGCCTTCGGAGCGCGGGCTTCCAGCCCGCAATCGGCGAGCGGCGAGAAGGCAAAAGGAGCGGGCTGGAAGCCCGCGCTCCGAAAAAGGGCGCGTTGAACGCTTTGGCGATTGGGTGTACCGCCCGCGCCTCGACCCTCTGAGGGGACTGAACCGGCCGTGGAAGCCTTTGTTGCGCCGCCGGCCGATGGGAGTCCGATGGAGAAGCAGCCGCGCCGCCGGCGCGGTCTCGCCGCCCTGGCGCTGGGGTCGGTGGGGGTGGTGTTCGGCGACATCGGCACCAGCCCGCTCTACGCCATGCGCGAGGCCCTGGCCCACGCCCACCATGTCGGGCGGCCCGAGATGGCGGTCCTGGGGGTGGTCTCGCTGGTGCTGTGGACCCTGACCCTGGTGGTCACGGTCAAATATGTGCTGTTCCTGCTTTCCGCCGACAACAAGGGCGAGGGCGGCACCCTGGCGCTGATGGCGCTGGCCCAGCGGGCCCTGGGGCGGCGCTCGACGGCGGTCTTCCTGCTGGGAGTGGTGGGAGCGGCGCTGTTCTATGGCGACGGGGTGATCACCCCGGCGATCTCGGTGATGAGCGCGGTGGAGGGCCTCAAGCTGGCGCCCCATTTCGGACGCCTGTTCACGCCGTTCGTGCTGCCCTCGGCCGGCGTCATCCTGGTCGCCATCTTCCTGTTCCAGGCCCGCGGGACCCACCGCATGGGTTCGCTGTTCGGGCCGGCGACGACCCTGTGGTTCCTGACCCTGGCGGCGCTGGGCCTCTATCACCTGAAGGACGACCTCTCGGTCCTTAGGGCCTTCAGCCCCTATTACGGCCTGCGCTTCCTTTACGAGAACGGCCTCATCGGCTTCGTGATCCTGGGCAGCGTGTTCCTGGCGGTGACCGGGGCCGAGGCGCTCTACGCCGACATGGGCCACTTCGGGAAGGTCCCGATCCGCTGGGCCTGGGGGTGCCTGGTGTTTCCCTGCCTGGCGCTGAACTACCTCGGCCAGGGGGCGCTGGTGCTTCACCACCCCGAGGCGCGGCACAGCCCGTTCTTCTCGATGATCCCGGCCTTCGCCTACTGGCCGGTGCTGGGCCTGGCGACCCTCGCCGCGGTGATCGCCAGCCAGGCGGTGATCACCGGCGCCTTTTCGATGACCCAGCAGGCGGTGCAGCTCGGCCTGTTGCCCAGGATGGACATCAAGCGGACCAGCGAGACCCAGGCCGGCCAGGTCTATGTGCCGGCGGTGAACGGGTTCCTGATGGCCGGCGTGCTGGTCCTGCTGGTGGTGTTCCAGAGTTCGCACCACCTGGCCTCGGCCTACGGCATCGCGGTCACCGGCACGATGTTCATCAGCACCCTGCTGGCCTTCGTGGTCGCCCGCCACATGTGGAAGTGGAGCTGGCTGCAGATCGCCCCGCTGTTCATCCCCTTCGTGATCGGCGACATCGCCTTCATCACCTCGAACCTGCTCAAGATCCCGCAAGGGGCGTGGATCCCGCTGGCCTTCGGGGCGGGACTGGTGGTGGTGATGTGGACCTGGTCGCGGGGGGTGCGGATCCTTTCCGACAACACCCGGCGCGACAGCGTGCCGCTGGCCGACCTGATCGCCACGCTCGCCGCCCGGCCGCCCCGGCGGGCGCCGGGCACGGCGATCTTCCTGACCTCCGATCCGGAAATGGCCCCGGTCGCCCTGCTGCACAATCTCAAGCACAACAAGGTGCTGCACGAGCGCAACGTGATCCTCACCGTGCGCTCCACCGAGACCCCCCGGGTGCGGCCGGAAGACCGGGTGCGGATCGCGCCGATCAACGAGGACTTCAAGTCGGTGGTGCTGTCCTATGGCTTCATGGAAACCCCCAACGTTCCCAAGAGTCTCGCCGCCATCCGCAAGCAGGGCGTGAAGTTCGACATCATGGCCACCAGCTTCTTCCTCGGCCGCCGCTCGATCGTGCCCGACGCGCATTCGGGCATGCCGCTGTGGCAGGACCGGCTGTTCATCTTCCTGATGAAGAACGCCGCCAATCCCACCGACTTCTTCAGGATACCGCCCGGACGGGTGGTCGAACTGGGCGCGCAGGTGACGGTGTGAGGTTTTCCATCGCCAATCACTGGGCGCCTCGTCGCTCGCCTTGCGCCCCCTCCACCCCTTCGGGGTCCCCCTCCCCCGCAAGAGGGCGGGGGAGGATAGAACCCAAACAATCCTCACCCGCGCAGCGGGGGAGGGGGACCGCCT
>DASRLN010000245.1:0-7004 GCA_035648435.1 Caulobacteraceae bacterium | reverse complement strand
CGCGCAGCTCCCGCGCCGTGTAATCCGTCCGGGTAACTTCCAGGGGCGCGCCCATCCAACTTCTCCGTGTCCGAATCACCCCATGGAATCGAACACGCGTCGCTTTGAAAAGACCGAGTCAGCCTTTTCGAGGACTGGTATGATAGACGATTTGCGCGCCGCTGGCGCGTTAGTGATTTCGTTGGTCGCGATGCGCGGGGACGCCGTTGTCGGCCATATCGCGTTTTCGCCGGCCGCCGCCGCCGACGCCTCTCCAGGCTGGTATGCCTTGGGGCCTGTCGCGGTCGAACCCGATCGGCAGCGGCAGGGCATCGGCGCCATGCTGATCAACGAAGGCGTCCGCCGACTGGAAGCCATGAACGCCTCGGGCTGCGTTCTCGTGGGCGACCCGAATTTCTACGTGCGATTTGGATTTAGGCCGTTCCCAAACCTCGCGCCCCTCGGCGAACCGCCGGATTATTTCATGATTTTGCCACTCGCGACCGCCGCGCCGACCTCAACCGTCGCCTTTCACCCCCTGTTCCACGCAGAGCGGTAGTCGGACCTGCCCCACTGCGGCCGACATATCCCACACGGCGCGACCGGTTGCTTCGGATATCCCCCACCAACGTCAACCGAGTTCAACCACCTCTTGACCGCGGGCCAGCGCTCCGACCAGCCGGTCGAAACGGTCATGAAACAGCGTCAGCAGGGCTTTGGTTCGAGATATTGCCGGTGACGACAAGGTCGAGGGGGGGGCGGCGGGGCCAGCGTCAGGAAATCGGCGTCCTTCGTGACGATGGCGGCCCCGTGCTCATTGGCGTAGGTCACGATCGCCGCATCCGACTCGCTCGGCGTCATCACGGTCGCGACATGGGCGGCCCAATGACCGCGGGACTCGATCCATCGCGCCAGGGCCGGCGGCAGCTGGGCATCGACCAGGAATCGCACTGACTACTCGGCCGCGAATGCGAGACGCTGATCAGTGGCCTTGGCGGCATAGGCGATCGCCGCCGTGATGTCCTCGGCCCCGAGATAGGGTAGTCGGCCAGAATCTGGCCCGCGTCCATGCCGCCAGCCAGCATGCCGAGGACGTCGCTCACCCGGATGCGCATGCCCCGGATCGTCGGCTTGCCAAAGCAGATGGTGGGATCGACGGTTACTCGCGGAAAAATTTCGGCGCGCATGGTGGAAGAATACCCGATGTCGGCGCCCGGCGCCATGCGAGCCCCGTACATTGAATACCGTGAAGTCCCTCTCCACCAATGGAAGGGCGGAGCGATCGCGTCACGCAGCCTTGTCGAAGGACAGGGTCTCGTAGCGCGCCAGGTGGTGATCCACCGAGCCGAACTGGGCCTCGATCATCGTCGCGCGCTTGAAGTAATGGCCGATCGCCATTTCCTCGGTCATGCCCATGCCGCCGTGGAGCTGGATGGCGTTCTGGCCGACGAAGCGGCAGGCGCGGCCGATCTGGACCTTGGCCGCCGAGATCGCCTTGGCCCGGTCATGCGCGTCCTCGGAAAGCTTGATGTGAGCCATGTAGGTCATCGACACCGCCTGCTCGAGCTGCATGAACATATCGACCATGCGGTGCTGGAGCACCTGGAAGGAGGCGATGGGGGCGCCGAACTGCTTGCGCTGCCGGGTGTATTCCAAGGTGCCTTCGTGAAGACGACGCAGGACTCCGCAGGCCTCGGCGCAGATGGCGGCGATGGCCTCGTCCACCACCTGTTCGAGCAGCGGCAGGGCGCCGCCTTCGGGTCCGATCAGGGCCTCGGCGGAAACCGACACGTTCTCGAAATAGACCTCCGAGGCGCGAAAGCCATCGACCGTGGGATAGTCCCGGGTGACGAGCCCCTTGACGCCCTTGTCCACCATGAAGACCGAGACGCCGCCGGTGTCCCGCTGGGCGCCGCCGGTGCGGGCGGTGACGATGAGATGGCTGGCCCAGGGCGCGCCGATCACCACCGCCTTGTGGCCGTCCAGCACATAGCCCGCGCCATCCTTGCGGGCCGTGGTTTTCAGGTCGCTCAGAGTGTAACGGCCCTGGGGTTCGGCCCAGGCGAAGGCCAGGGTCGCTTGGCCGGCAATGATCTTACCGATCAGGTCGGCCGCGCCGGTGGGCGCGCCGTGCTTCAGAAATCCGCCGCCGATGACCACGGTGCCGAGATATGGCTCGACCACCAGGGCCTTGCCGAATTCCTCCATCACGATCATCGTCTCGGTGGCGCCGCCACCCAGGCCGCCCTGATCCTCGGCGAATGAGGCCCCCAGGATGCCGAGGTCTTCGGCGAAAGCCTTCCACACCGCCGGCCGCCAGCCCTCGGGCGATTTGACCGCCGCGCGCCTGGCCTCGAAATCGTAGTGATCGGCGAGATAGCTGGCGAGCGTATCGCGCAGCATCGACTGCTCTTCGTTGAAGCTGAAATCCATCGGGTCCTGGGCCTCTCTGGCTCGTTTCTTCGGGGGCGCTAAAGGCCCAGCACGAGCTTGGCGATGATGTTGCGCTGGATCTCGTTGGAGCCGCCGTAGATCGAGGTCTTGCGGGTGTTGAAGTACTGCCCGGCGACGCCGTGGGCTTCGTCCGGCCCGATCGCCCCGACATTGTGCGGCAGGTCGCGCAGATAGGGCGCGCCGTAGTGGCCGGCCGCCTCGACGGCGAGTTCGGTCAGGCGTTGCTGGATCTCGGTGCCCTTGATCTTGAGGATCGAGGATTCCGGCCCCGGCCCCTTGCCCGAGCTCTCGCCGGCGAGGGTCCTCAGCTCGGTGTATTCCAGCGCCGTGAGATCGATTTCCAGGTCGGCGACCTTGCGGCGGAAGAAGGGATCGGCGAGCAGCGGACCGGCGTCGTCGGCCTTTTCGGTCGTGGCCATTTCACGCAGGCGCTCGAGGCCGCGCCTGGAACGCGCCACGCCGGCGATCCCGGATCGTTCGTGCAGGAGCAGGGCCTTGGCGCAGGTCCACCCCTGGTTCTCATGGAAGATGCGATTCTCGACCGGAACCTTGACGTTGTCGAGGAAGACGTCGTTGACCTCGTGGCCGCCCTCCAGGGTGATGATCGGCCGGACGCTGACGCCGGGCGAGGTCATGTCGATCAGCAGGAAACTGATCCCGGCCTGCGGCTTGACGTTGGGATCGGTGCGGACCAGGAAAAATCCCCAGTCGGCGTACTGGGCGAGCGTGGTCCAGGTCTTCTGGCCGTTGACCAGGTAGTATTCCTTGCCGTCGTCGCCCTTGATCCGCTCGGCCTTGGTCGAGAGCGAGGCGAGGTCGGAGCCGGCGCCCGGTTCCGAATAGCCCTGGCACCACCAGACGAGGCCATCGCGGATACCCGGCAGGAAGCGCTGCTTCTGCTCCTCGGTGCCGAAGGTGTAGATCACCGGGGCCAGCATGGCGACGCCGAACGGCAGCACCGGCACGGCGTCGGCCTTGGCCAGCTCCTCGGACCAGATGTATTTCTGGGTCGGCGTCCATCCCGTGCCGCCCCACTCCTTGGGCCACGACGGCGCCGCCCAGCCCTTGGCGGCGAGGATCCGGTGCCAGGAGAAATAATCCTCCTTGGTCAGGGCCTCTTCGTTGTGCTGCTTTTCGCGCAGGGCGACGGGATAGTTCTCAGCCAGGAAGCTCCTGGCTTCCTCGCGGAATTGGCTGTCCTGGGGCGAAAAATCGAGGTCCACGGCGTCATCCTCCAAGGGGGCGCGGTCGGCTCGCCCCATGCAGCCCAACCCTATCCGCCCGCCGACCGCCTTGCCAAGGCGCCGCGAGGATGGCAGCGGGGACGCGACCATGCCGCGCATCCTGACCTACAACGTCCACCGCTGTCTGGGGACCGACCGACGGATCGACGTCGATCGTATCGCCGACGTCATCGCCGCCGAGGCGCCGGACATCGTGGTGCTGCAGGAAGTGGATGTCGGACGGGTCCGAACGGGCGGCGTCGATCAGGCCCACGAGCTCGCCCAGCGCCTCGGCATGGCCTCGCGTTTCAACGCCGCCCTGAAGGTGGAGGAGGAGCTGTATGGCGATGCGATCCTGACCGCCCTGCCCGAGCGCCTGCTCAAGGCCGCGCCGCTTCCGGGCTACGGCCGCATTCCGCAGCTCGAACCGCGCGGGGCGCTATGGGTCGCGATCGAACTGGATGGCGGCAGGGAGGTCCAGGTGATCAACACCCACCTGGGGCTGGTGCCGCGTGAGCAGCAGCTTCAGGCGGCCGCCCTGGCCGGACCGGAATGGCTCGCAAGCCCGTTGCGTCGTGACCCTCTGATCCTGCTGGGAGACCTCAACGCCACCTCCGCGACCGTGGTCTATCGCACCCTGGCGGCGAAGCTGACCGATGCGCGGACTATCGCCCTTCGCCGAAGGGGCCGGCAGGCGGCGTTTCCGTCGGCCATGCCGGTTCTGCGGATAGACCACGTGTTCGTCAGCGGGGGTATCCGCGTCACCCAGATGCGCGTCCCCTTCAACCGGCTCACCCGCCAGGCGTCCGATCACCTTCCGTTGGTGATCGATTTCGAACTCGCCGCCTGACGGGCGTGGCGGCGGTCGTCAGCGGCCGGCGACGGAGCCCATGGCCTGGCCGCCCGCGCCGGCGGCGAAGACCTGGCAGGCGCCGTCCCGCTCGGCGATCAGCCTGGCCTTCTGGTCGCCCTCGGCCCGGCGGGCGGCGCGGGAAGCGTCGGACTGGACCTCGTCGGCGCGATCGAGGGCCACCGGCATGCGGCCCAGGCTCTGGGCCTTGTACTCGGCGTCGATGGCGCTGGTGTCCTGCTTGCCCAGCGCGGGCGAGGCGATCAGGGCGCGGCAGCGGGCGACCGCGAGATACTGGGTGTCGGTGAGCTGGGCCGGCCGGGCGACCGCCGTGGTGGAAGCCGCCAGCGCGGCGGCGACGATGAAACCATTGAGCATGGACATATCCCGTTCCTCCTTGGGGTTTGGATGACGGGAAGCATGGGGCGGCCGGCGCCATTGGTCCAATTAAATATAGTATAGAAACAACATTACAGGCATGTAATCAAGCATCTCTTCCTTGATGTTATCCACGGTAACTTAAATTTATTGTCATGGTCGTGGCGAAATTTGGGCAATCTCTTCGGCTTGCATCGCCGCCCGCCCCGGGCGAAACATCGCCGATGACCGCCGCGCCCCGCCCCATCGCCACGCCCTGCGTGCAGGTGTGCATCGTCGATGGCGAGAGCGGCCTTTGTCTCGGCTGCCATCGGACCGTGGCCGAGGTGGCGGGCTGGACCCGTTTCACCGACGACGAAAGAGCCGCGATCATCGGCTCGTTGCCGGCCCGTCGGGACGCCATCCGGCCGGAGAAGCTGAGCCTGGCCTGACCCCGGCCGGCGGCGGTCGGCGTTCACCTCTCGGGAACGCCTTGTTCACGCGATGAAAACCCATCTGGCCTAGCCTGTGCATCAACGGTCGCGAAGTCGACCTCGATACAAGCCGTTGATGATTTGGGTGCCCTTCGATGCTGAAACTCGCCGTCGTTGCGATGGTCGCCGCCGTGTCCGCCGTCGGCGCCGCCGAGGTCATCGCCCGCATCGACCGGGCGGCGATGCCGGGACCCTCGCCCAACGCCGCCGTGGCCATGGCCGACCCGCAGGCGCCGCTGGAAGCGGCCTCGATCAGCAAGGCCGCCGACGGGCACTATTGGGCCGAGGCGGATGTCGATGGACACGCCATCCACTTCCTGGTCGATACCGGCGCCACCGCCGTGGCCCTGACCACCACCGACGCCCAGCGCCTGGGGATCGAGACCGGGACCCTCGACTACAACTACACCGTGGCCACGGCCAACGGCCAGGCCCGGGCCGCCAAGGTCACCCTGGCCAGCATCGCCGTCGCCGGCGCTCGGGTGAACGAGGTCCAGGCCTATGTGCTCGACCGCGGTCTCGAAACCTCCCTGCTCGGAATGAGCTACCTCGGCCGCCTGTCGGCCTTCGAGGCGACGCCGACCTCGATGATCCTGCGCCCTTAGGTTCCTAGACAGGGGCCATCGCCGAGACCGGGGAGGGCGAGTCGGCTTCGCGCACGATCATCAAAGCCCGTTCGATCACCCCGGCGTCGGCGTCCGGGAGAGCGCCCTGCACGGTCAACGTCCGGCGCCAGGCGCGGGCGCCGGGCCGACCATGAAAGAGACCCAGCATGTGCCGGGTCATCGCCGAAAGTCGCGCGCCGCGCGCCAGCTCCCGGCGCACGTAGGGCAGATATCGCTCCACCGCCGCCGCCGGCGTGACGGCGGCGACCGGATCGCCGAAGATCGTCCGATCGACCTCTCCCAGGATGGCGGGCTCATGATAGGCGGCGCGCCCGAGCATCACGCCATCGACGCGCCGCAGATGCTCCGCCGCCCCGGCCAGCGAGGTCACGCCGCCGTTGACGACGACGGTCAGATGCGGTCGCTCGCGCTTGAGGCGGTGGACGAGGCCGGGGTCCAGCGGCGGGATGTCCCGGTTCTCCTTGGGCGACAGGCCGGCGAGCCAGGCCTTGCGCGCATGGACGATGATCGTGCCGACCCCGGCGCCGGCGACGAGATCGACCAGCCGGAACAGGCTCTCCTCCGGCTCCTGATCGTCCACCCCCAGCCGACACTTGACCGTGGCCGGAACCCTCACCGCCGCGCCGATCGCGGCCATCGCCTCGGCGACCAGTTCCGGCTCGCGCATCAGGCAGGCGCCGAAGCGGCCGCTCTGGACCCTGTCGGACGGGCAGCCGACGTTGAGGTTGATTTCCGCATAGCCGAAATCCTCCCCGATCCGCGCCGCCTGGGCCAGCCGGATCGGATCTGAGCCGCCCAGCTGCAGGGCCACCGGATGCTCGGCCGGATCGAAGCTAAGCAGGCGCGCCCGATCGCCATGCAGAACCGCGTCGGCGGTGAGCATCTCGGTATAGAGCCGCGCCCGCCGGGTGAGCGTGCGATGAAGCGCCCGGCAATGGCGGTCCGTCCAGTCCATCATCGGGGCGACGCACAACCTATGATCTTGAAATTGCTGCATTTCCTAGTAGCGTCAGCGCGTTAG
>DASRLN010000244.1:0-3924 GCA_035648435.1 Caulobacteraceae bacterium | reverse complement strand
CCACCTGGAGGAGGCTCATTCGCTCGTGCAAGGCGTCCGCCGTCTCGGGGGCCTGGGCCAGCCGACGGAGGATATCGCGGCAGCGCTGGGCCTGGCCGACCATGAGCCAGGCGTCCTCGCGCAAGGGCCCCGCCGGCGTTTCGCGCGCCAATTCCTTGGCCACCACCGCGATGGTCGCCAAGGGGGTTCCAAGTTCGTGGGCCGCCGCCGCGGCCAGGGCGCCCAACGCCGAGAGCCGTTGTTCGCGCGCCAGCACCGTCTCGGTGACGTGCAGGGCCAGTTCCATGCGGGCCGATTCGCTGGCGGCGCGGAAGGCGTAGCCGGCGGTGAAGCTGACCCCCACGGTGAGGGCCAGGGCGCAGCCGGCGCGATAGATCGCCGGCAGCGGCAGGGTCTCGCCGCCGGCCCAGGGCATGGGCAGGGAGACGGTGGCCACGGTCAGCCCGGCGATCACCGCCAGAATCCACAGCCCCAGGGCGTAGCGGGCCGGCAGGGTGGCGGCGCCGACGGTGACCGGGGCGATCAGCAACAGGCAGAAGGGATTGACCACCCCGCCGGTGAGAAACAACAGGCCGGAGAGCTGGATGATGTCGAAGGCCAGTTGGGCCGTGGCCTCGGCTGAGGTGGCCGTGCGCCGGCCGGCCGGGGACAGGGTCAGGGCGAGATTGAGCGCGGCGGCGACGCCGATCAGCACCAGGCAGGGAAGCCATGGAATCGGAAAGCGCAGGCCGAAGCCGACGGCCAGCAGAGCGGCGGTCTGGCCGGCGATGGCCAGCCAGCGCAGCAGGATCAGGGTGCGGGTGCGCAGGCGCCCGGCCGCCGCATCGCGGCCTTGCTGGCCGTCGGTGGCCGGGCTACCCAGACGCGCCCTCGCCGGCTCGCCCGCCGTCGGGTCGGCTGTGCCTGGGGCGGGAATGGATGTCATCGCCGTGAAGGATCGCCCGGAAACCGGCTCCACGCGAGCGGAAGTTTGCGCACCGCCGCGCCGCGCGCTGCTGGCCGGCGCCCTGGCCGCGATCCTCGCCGGCTGCGGCGCGCCGCGCCGCGGCGCCGCGGCGGTGGGCGGCCCGTTCCACCTCGTCGATCAGCGCGGGGCGCCCGCCGATCAGCGGATCCTGGCCGGCAAGTGGAGCGCGGTGTTCTTCGGCTACACCTTCTGTCCGGACGTCTGCCCGATGACCCTGACGACCCTGGCCCAGGCGATCGATCGGCTGGGACCCAAGGCCGCCCAGGTCCAGGTGGTGTTCGTCTCGGTGGACCCCGAGCGGGACACGCCGGCGCAACTGGCGACCTACCTCTCCAGCCCGGCGTTTCCCAAGGCAACCATCGGCCTCACCGGCACGCCGGCCGAGGTCGCGGCGGCGGCTCTGGCCTACCACGTCTATTACAAGAAGGCCGGGACCGGCCCCGACTACAGCGTCGATCACACCGCGATCATCTATCTGATGGACCCCCAGGGGCGGTTCAGCCGGCCGATCGCCGAAGGCATCTCACCGGAGGAAACCGCGCGGCAGATATCAGAGGCCATGCGCGGGGGGTGAGTGGTGGCGGCGCAGGCTTCCCTGCCGCCGGCGCCCGCAAATTGGGGGACATGAACGAAATTCGCGAGAGGGCGAATTCGATCAAGTCCCCATTTGCGCCCCATTTGCGCCATGGGCGTCATTTGGGCCGTGGCGTTCGCGGGCGCGGCGACGTAGTGTTGCGGCGCACAAACGAAGGGGCTCGATGCTCTACGCCGTTCACGAAGCCGCCTATCGGTCCGCCGCGCCGCTGCGCATGGCCGCCGAGATGGCGCGGGATTTCTGGGGCTCGCCGGTCAATCCGGCCGCCTCCTGGCGCTGCGGGCGGACCCTCTACGCCTCGGCCGACCTGATCGCCAACCTGACCCGCCGCTACTTCAAGCCCGCGTGGGGTATCGACGCGGTGACCATCAACGGCCAGGCGGTGGCGGTCGACAGCGAAATCGTCTGGGCGTCGCCGTGGGTCCGGCTGAGGCGCTTCCGACGCGACCCGGCGGACCTTGAGCGGGCCGGCGGCGCGGCGGCTGGGACGCCGGGAGATGGGGCGGCGGTGGTGATCGTGCCGCCGCTGTCGGGCCACCACGCCACCCTGCTGCGCGGCACGGTGCGGACCTTCCTTACCGACCACGACGTGCATGTGGCCGAATGGGCCAACGCCCGGGACGTCTCGATCATCGAGGGCCGGTTCGATTTCCACGACTACATCGACCGGGTGATCGACATCCTCCACGCCGTGGGCCGCCGCGCCCATGTGGTCGCGGTCTGCCAGCCCGGACCCCCGGTGCTGGCCGCCGCCGCGCTGATGGCGGCCGACGCCGACCCCCTGCGTCCGGCCGGCATGACGTTCATGGGATCGCCCATCGACGCCCGGCTCTCGCCTACGGCGACCAACAAGCTGGCCGGCGAGCGTCCGTTCGCCTGGTTCGAATCGAACATGATCTATTCGGTGCCGCCGCCTTACGTGGGGGTGATGCGCAAGGTCTATCCGGGGTTCGTGCAGCTCTACAGCTTCATGTCGATGAACGCCGACGCGCACCAGGAAGCTCACCGGCGGTATTTCGATCAGCTGGTGGCCGGCGACGGGGATTCGGCGGAAAAGCACCGGGAATTCTACGACGAATACATGTCGGTGCTGGACCTCACCGAAGAGTTCTATCTCCAGACCGTCGATGTGGTGTTCCAGCGCCACCTGCTGCCCAAGGGCGAGCTGATCCATCGCGGCCGCCGGGTCGATCCGGCGGCAATCGTCGATATCGGCCTGATGACCGTCGAGGGCGAGAAGGACGACATCTCCGGCGTCGGCCAGACCCAGGCGGCTCACGCCCTCGTCCCCGGCGCGCCGCGCTCGTTGCGCGAACTCTATGTCCAGCCGGGAGTCGGCCACTACGGGGTGTTCAACGGCCGGCGGTTCGAGGCCGAGATCTATCCGCGCGTGCGCGGTTTCATCCGCCGCTGCGAAGAGGCTTTGTGAGCCGCCGATTCGCGGCCTATGCCTGAACGGATCGTGAGTCTGTTTCGACCCCGCTATGCCGACGGCCAACGGCTTCAGATCGCCGGCGCGCCCGTGCGCCTGCGGGTCAGCGTCCGCGCCCGGCGGGTGTCGCTGAAGGTCGATCCGGTGCGCCGGGAGATCGTCGCCACGGCTCCCTCGGCCCGGCGGCTGGCCGAGGCCGCCGAGTTCGCGCGCCATCGCGGGCAATGGGTGGCCGACCGCCTGGCCGAGCTTCCGGCCCCGACCGCCCTCGATCCAGCCGCGCCAGTCGCCGTCTTCGGCGCCCCATGTCGGCTTCAACCCGATGGGCGGCGGCCGAAGCTGAACTGGGCGCCCGGCAGGATGGAGGCGGTGCTGACCGGCTGCGGGGCCGGCGCGGTCGATCCGCAACTGGCGGCCCGGGCGATCAAGCGCGAGGCGCTCGCCGTGTTCACCGCCCGGGCGCGAATCCACTGCGCCCACCTGGGCGTGGAGACGCCGCCGCTCTCGCTGATCGACGCCCGCACCCGCTGGGGCTCCTGTTCGCCGGGCGTCGCCGGCCGCGGCCCGACGATCCGCCTCTCCTGGCGCCTGGCGCTGGCCCCCTTTCCGGTGGCCGACTACGTCGTCGCCCACGAATGCGCCCACCTCATCGAAGCCAACCACGGCCCCCGTTTTTGGGCCCTGGTGCGCAGGCTGGTGGGCGATCCCAGGACGCACCGGGCCTGGCTGCGCGCCAAGGGGGCGACGCTGCATGGGTTTGGGGCGACAATCCTTTAGTGCGTTCGCTTTCCGAGGAAGTGGCGCGGTGGCGAGGACGCGACCGAAGCCTTTGTCAACCGGACCTAGTATGGGACGCCGCCGCTGTCGGGCTTCGGAGACGCGGCGGGCGGCGGCGCCGGGGCCTCGTCGGGGACCTCGGCGGAAGCGGGC
>DASRLN010000243.1:0-2129 GCA_035648435.1 Caulobacteraceae bacterium | reverse complement strand
GGCGGCGGTGCTGGGGCCGTGGGCGATGGCGATCACGGTGGCCAGCGACGGCGCTTTCTGGGGCGCGGCGGTGGGCGGCGACCTCGCCCCCAAGCTGGCCGGTGGCCAGGAGGGCCACGCCGCGCCGCCCGGGTTCCATCTGGCCCTGCTGCCCCTGACGCTGTTTCCAGCCGTCCTGCTTCTTCCTGCCGGCCTGACGGCGGGATGGCGGGCGCGGGCCGAGCCCGCCGTGCGCTTCGCCCTCTGCTGGCTCGCTCCCTCGTGGCTGGTGTTCGAAGTGGCGCCGACCAAGCTCGTTCACTACACCCTGCCGCTCTTCGGCGCCCTGGCCTGGCTGATGGCGCGCGCCCTGGCTGAACCGCCAGGCCGGCTCGCGCGGCTGAGCGGCGCGGCGCTCGCCGTCCTGGGCGCCGGCGTCCTGGCCGCCGCCGGTTCGGTGGCCATGAGCCGGGTCGGCGACTGGAGCGGGGCGCCCTGGGCGGTCGTGGCCGGAGCGCTGTTCGCGGCGGCGGGCGCGGGCGGCGCTCTGCTGCTGCTGCGCCGACGCGCCCGGTGGGCGATGGCCGCCGCCGGCGCGCTGGCGCTGGGCGCCCATGCCGCCCTCGCCGCCGGCGTCGCCCCGGCGCTGCGGCCCCTGTGGCTCTCCGATCGCACCGCCCGGACCCTGGCCGCCGCCGATTTCGACCCGCGCGACGGGGTCACGCCGGGGCCGGTGACCGTGGCCGGCTATGAGGAGCCGAGCCTGGTGTTCCTGCTCGGGGCCACGACCGAACTGGGCGACGCCGATGACGCGGCCGACGCCGTCTCGGAAGGAAGGCCGGCCATCGTCGAAGCGCGCCAGGAGCCCGCCTTCCGCGCCGCCCTGGCAGGCCAGGGCCTCGCCGCCCGCGTCGTCGGCCAGGCGGCGGGCCTCGACTATTCGAACAACCGTCGCGACATACTGCGCATCTGGCGATCGCCGCCGCGGCCGCCGGCGACCCCCGGCAAGGCGGCCCCATGACGAACCTCATCGAGATCGTCGAAGTCGGCCCCCGCGACGGGCTCCAGAACGAGAAGGCGGTGGTCGGGGCGGATGACCGGATCGACTTCATCCACCGCCTGGAGGCGTGCGGGGCGCGGCGGATCGAGGCGGTTTCCTTCGTCAATCCCCGGCGGGTTCCCCAGATGGCCGGGGCCGAGGCGATCATGGCCGCCCTGCCCCGCGCGGCGGGCCGCTCGCGGATCGGCCTGGTGCTCAACGAACGGGGGTGGGACCGGGCGGTGGCGTCCGGCTGCGACGAGGCCAATGTGGTGGTCTGCGCCACCGACGGTTTCGGCATCCGCAACCAGGGCGCGCCGATGGCCGAACAATTGCGAACCCTGGAAACGATCGCGCGGCGACGCCAGGCCGAGGGAGGACCGCCGATCACCCTGACCATCTCGGTGGCCTTCGGCTGCCCTTTCGACGGCGAGGTGCCGCAATCGCGCCTGGTCGAGATCATCGAGCGGGCGGCGGCGCTGGGCATCGGCGAGATCGCCCTGGGCGACACCATCGGCGTCGCCGATCCCTGGACCGTCAAGGCGCGGATCGCCGCGATGCGCCGCGCCGCGCCCCGGGCGCGTCCGCGGATGCATTTCCACGACACCCGCGGTACCGGGCTGGCCAACGCCTTCGCCAGCGTCGAGGCGGGAGTGACGGTGCTGGACGCCAGCTGCGGCGGCCTCGGCGGCTGCCCCTTCGCGCCGGCCGCCACCGGCAACATCGCCACCGAGGACCTGGCCTGGATGCTGCACCGCGCCGGCTACCAAACTGGTCTCGACATCGACGGCCTGATCGCCGCCCGCCGCTGGATCGGCGAGAAGATCGGCAAGGCCCCGATCTCGGCGCTGAGCCGCGCCGGCGGCTTTCCGGCCTGACCTTGCGCCGGGTCCGCCCCGTCGCTAGGTTCCGCGCCTTCGCTCGCCGGGGCGCCGCGCCCCGATTTCACGCACCGGAGAGGTGGCTGAGCGGTTGAAAGCACCGCACTCGAAATGCGGCATACTCGCAAGGGTATCGGGGGTTCGAATCCCCCCCTCTCCGCCAATTCGCCGCGTGTGATCGATTCTATTTTTCGCGACCTCTCGGGAACTTCGTTGAAACACTGTGGCCA
>DASRLN010000242.1:0-2718 GCA_035648435.1 Caulobacteraceae bacterium | reverse complement strand
GGACATGGGCGAGGGGGGTGGCGCGGTCATTCAGAGCTACGCCACCGGCGCGGTCAGCGGTACGAACACCGTCGGCGGCCTGGTGGCGGAGGTCCAAAACGGGGCCACGGTGAGCCAGAGCTGGGCGAGCGGGGCAGTGAGCGGCGGAGGCTACTACGCCGGCGGGCTTGTGGGCTTCGCTGTCGGCGTCCCGGTGACGTCCTCCTACTGGGACACCCAGACCACACGCCAGGCCAACAGCGCCGGGGGCGGCGTGGGCCTGACCACGGCGCAGTTCCTAACCGCCGCCAACTTCCCCGGCTTGACCTTCGGGACGACGCCGGGCGCCGCCGGCTGGGTAATCGTCGATGGGAACGGAACCCTGAACAACGCCGGCGGCGTGGCGGGAAACACCCGGCCGATGCTGCTCGACGAATATTCGACCACCGTTGATAACGCCCATCAGCTGCAGTTGATGGCGCTGAATCTCGGCGCGAGCTACGCCCTCGGCGCCGACATCGACGCCTCGGCCACCAGCGGCGCCAACGCGTCGGGCATGTGGACCACCGCCGGCTTCGTGCCGATCGGAAGCAGCGCCACGCCCTTCAGGGGTCTGCTCAACGGCCAGGGATTTGCGATCGCCGGCCTGGCCATCGATCGCCCGACAACCAGTTTCGTCGGACTGTTCGGTGATGTCGGTTCGTCCTCGATGATCGAGAACGTCGGCCTCGCGGAAGAGAGCGTCAGCGGCGCCGGCTACGTCGGCGGCCTGGTCGGAGCGGCGGGCGGCGGATCGATCCTGGCGTCCTGGGTCACTGGGACGGTCATCGGCTCCGGCGCCCACGTCGGCGGTCTGGCGGGCTTTGATACCGGCTCGATTGGCGGCAGCTGGGCGGGCGGCTCGGTGAGCGGTCCCGGCTCGGTCGGCGGTCTGGTGGGTTACGACACCGGCGCGATCAGCCAGAGCTATGCGCTGGACACGGTCAGCGCCACCGGGAGCGAGGTCGGCGGCCTGATCGGCTATTCCAAGGCCACGGTCAGCCAGGCCTACGCCATCGGCCAGGTCAAGGGTTCGAGCGCTGTCGGCGGCCTGATCGGCCTCAGCGCCGGCGGTTCGGTGGCGTCATCCTACTGGGACACCCAGACCACCGGCCAGGCGACCAGCGCCGGCGGGGGTACGGGCCTGACCACGGCCCGGTTCTTCACCGCCTCCAACCTCGCGGGCTTCGGCTTCGGGACGACGCCGGGCGCCTCCGGCTGGGTGATCGTCGATGGCGACGGGACCTTGAACAACGCCGGCGGCTTCGCCGGCGCCACCCGGCCGATGCTGCTCTCGGAGTATTCGACCACCATCAGCAACGGCCATCAGCTGCAGCTGATGGAGCTGAACCCCGCGGCCAACTACACGCTGGACACCGACCTCAATCTCGCCGCTACCGCCAACACTACCGACGTCTGGAACCCCGCCTCCGGCTTCGTCCCCATCGGCGGCAACCGGGCGGCCGATTTCACCGGCCTCTTCGACGGCGGCGGCCACACGATCTCCAACCTCACCATCGACTTCACGACGGCGGTCCCGCAGACCCCGCTCGTCGGGCCAATGAGCAACGGCTTCGTCGGACTGTTCAGCTCTGTTGCGGCCGGCGGTGTCGTGCGGGATATCAATCTCGCCAACGCTAAGGTGACCGCCGGCGCCGGCATGACCGCCGCCGCCCTCGTCGGGGGGATGACAGGCGGCACGGTCATCGACGCCTCTTCGTCCGGCGCGGTGACCACCGGAGCGGGATCGACGAGCGCCTACAATGCCGGCGCCGGCGGCCTCGTCGGCGGCATGAGCCTCGGCGCGTCGATCGTCGATTCTCATTCCTCGGCCACGGCGACCGGCGGCAATGGGGCGATTGTCGGCGGTCTACTGGACTTCCTGGGGTCCGGCTCCTCTGTGATCTCGTCCTTCGCCACCGGCAATGTCACCGCTGGCAATGGAGTCAGTGTGAGCCAGAGCGCCCTCGCCGGCGGCCTCATCGGCGAAATAGGCGGGAACTTTCCCGTCAGCAACCAAACGGCCACGGTCACAGCCTCCTACGCTACCGGCAATGTGACCGTGGGTGGCCAGTCGGCGGCTGGCGGGTTCGTCGGCTATGGCGCCCATGGTATTATTTCCCAATCTTACGCCACCGGGACCGTAACCCAGACCGCGTCGGGCATGAATGGCGGCGGCAATGAGATCGGCGGATTCGCGGGCGACCTCGATGTCAGCGGAAACGTCACGAGATCCTATTCCAGCGGTGCGGTCGTGACCCAGGCCGGTGCGACAAGCACCGCCTTCACCCTGGCCGGAGGCTTTGCGGGTTACGCGTACGGAACTTCGATCAGCGATTCCTACGCCACCTCGCCGGTTACCGTGCAGGGTTCCGGCTACAACCTGATCGGCGGCTTCGTGGGTTACGAAACGGGGGCGAGCACGATCACCCGTGTCATCGCCACCGGGAAGGTGACGGGATCATACGTCCAGGGAGGCCTGGTCGGAGACCTGAACGGCGCCTCGATCACCGACAGCTATTGGGACGAGGGGACGACGGGCCTCACCGTCGCCGTCGCCTCCTGTTGCGATACGGGCACGACCAGCGGGCTGGTCGGCATGGGCGGGACGACGGGGGTCAGTCCCTATTCGCAGAGCACCTACGCCGGCTTCGACTTCACCAACGTCTGGTCGTCACCTTCGGCCGGACACTATCCGAC
>DASRLN010000241.1:0-2031 GCA_035648435.1 Caulobacteraceae bacterium | reverse complement strand
GGGGAGGACTGGCGTGCGGCGGCGACGCGCTCAGTGCGGGGTCGCTGTTTCCGGTCTGATCGGCCCCGGCGGCGTTGCTCCGGGGCTGGGTCTGGGCCGTCTGGGCCGGCCGCGTCGCGCTCGCGCTCAGCCCGGGATCGTTGGCGCCGCTCTGGTCGGCCGTGTCGCCGGCGCCATGACCGGTCTTGGTGGGGGCGCCCTGGTTCGACCCGGCCGACGGGGTCCCACTCTGGCCCGGGCCGGCGTCGGACGACTGTCCGCTCGAGGCGGGTCCCTGATCGGTGGACGGCGGCGGGTTGCCGGGCGCGGGCGAGGCCGGTGGTTGCGTCGTCCCGGCCTGCGGGAAGTTGGGTCCAGGGACGATGCCGCCATCGGCGTCCCAGGCCAACTGGCCGCTATCGATCGCCTTCTGGAGTTTCGCCGCCGCCGCGGCGCGCTGGGCGGGGGTCCAGTTCTGGATCGCGGTCTCCAGCTTGACGCGCTCCTGATAGATGTCGGTGTCGATGCTCCGCTGCATGGAATGGTCGGCCGAGATCGCCTTGGCGACGGCCTGTTCCTGGCTGGGCGCGAGTTCGGCGGTCTCCTGCAGCATCTGCTCATGCATCTGAACGATGTTGTCGACTCGCTCGCTGACCAGGGTGTTGACTGGTATCAGCGCGCCCTGAGACAGCTGCTCTTGCGTGTTGGCGAGGCCCTCCACGATGCCGCCGGTGTCGTGGGATTTGGACGCCTGCACCGTGTTCTCCATTTGCTGCTGGATCTGCAGTCGATTGCTGGCGATCGGCGTGCGCTGGACACTCCGGTCGAAACTCTGGTCCATGGCGTTCACTTTCGCCTCGGCGTCCTGGTCCAGCTTCTCGTGTTGCGCGGCGGTGATCTTGCCCTGCGCCTGAAGCTTGTCCCAATAGGCGTCCAGGTCGCCTATGCCGCCCTGGTGCGCGAAGGCCTGTACGGCGCCCGGTTGGGCCGCTTGCTGATTGGCGTTGCGCGTGGCCGACAGGCCCGGATCGGGCGTGACCTGGGCGCCGGCGCCGCCGGCGGTCAGGGCGCCGGCCAGGGCGGCGCCGGCGAAAAGGCGGGACTTGGTCATTTCATCGCCTGCCGGTTGGTCGGAGAGGATGGCGACGCCAGAAGGCGCGCGGCATCGACGATCGCGACCCGCGCGGCCTTGCCATCCGGCGGGTCGCTCAGATGGGCAAACCACGCGAGCCCCGGCGCATCGGGACTCTGCAGGACGAGGCTCCAGCCATCGGGGCGGCGTATCGCGTCCACCGCACGCAGGGTCGAACGCCCGGCCGCGCCCATCGAGACCAGCTCCCGCCGCGCCGCCCCGCCCGTGGCGAGCCTGGCCGCCTCACCCCCAGCCAGGGCGTTCCTGGCGTCGGCGATGGCCGACCGATAGCCGGGCGTATGGGCCATGGCGCGCATGGCGAACCGGGCCCGCGAAACCCTGGCCATCGCCACCAGGAAACTCGCCGCCCTGGCTTGCGGCGTTTCGCCGAAGAGGGCGCTCCAGCCGCCCCGCTCGGCGTCGGCGTCGCTGGCCGACGCCTCGCCGCCCAGCGCCAGGCGCAGGGATCTTCCGGCGTGGGGCCAGCCGACCCGGCCGTCCAGGGGATGAGCGGCCAGCCGCTCCCCGCGCAGGGTTTCGCCGAGGACGGGAACCGCCGCCACCACGATCCAGCCATCGGATGTCCGCCGCCAGGCCATCGCCAGGCCGGCGTCGAACACCGGGTTGAACCACAGGGTCTCCCCGACGTCGGCCCGCTCGCGGCGCGTCTGTACCGACCCGGCCACGAGGTCCGCCCACAGCGGGTCGTCGATCTTCGTGCCACCGGGCCGTAGCGCGCGGTTCAGCGCCACCCAGGAAACCGGGTCCACCGCGCCGAGCAGGCGATCCGGTGAGGCCGCCAGCATATAGCGCGCCGCCCCCGCTGAAAGGACCAGGCTCGCCGTCGTCGGGCCGGCCGGCGGCCCCACGCCCACGGCCAAGGCCCCGAGCATGGCCAGAAGCGCCGTCGGGGGCCGCCG
>DASRLN010000240.1:0-17426 GCA_035648435.1 Caulobacteraceae bacterium | reverse complement strand
GGTGACAGCGATCCTCGCGACTTCGCCGGCGGCCAGATCGAAGTAGTTGTCGCTGAACCGCGTGCGTTCGTCGGGGGCGAGGATATTGACGAAGTGGAGATAGGCGCTCGCGGCAATCACTACCGCCAACTCGTACGGACCCAGAACGTTCACCGCGATCCGCGGCGGTGCGATGTCGCCACGCGCGAGATTCTTGATCGGCGCGAAGAAGTGGCGATTGGCCGGGAACTGGCCCCGCGATGATCTGGCCGTGACGACGCGATCCGGACCGCCCGCGAGCCGTCCCGGTTCGGCCCGCCAGACGGGCTCGCTCCGCCGGGGCTCGGCGTGGAACCGGGTCTCTTCCAACCAATCGACACCGCCGGCGAATGATCTCATGGCGACGCAAAGGGCGCCTTCGACGGCGACCGGTGTGTCGTTGACGATCCACAGTTCGAGGCCGCCATCGCCCAATGCCTTGAACGAGGCCATCACCGGCGCATAGGCGCGGCGGGTGTAGAAATAGCTCGCCTTGCCGAACCCGTAGAAGTCGATCAGGCTCCAGCTCACCCCCGGCCAGCAGTCGTTCAGTTGCCAGATCAGGGAGCCCGAGCAGTGCGGTGTTCGCCGCCGGAAATGCTCGATGCCGAATTTGAGACCTTCGGCCTGGGTGATCTGGGTGAAATCGACATACTCCTCGATTGTTTGCGGCATGCCGGTCACCGGCTCCATCATGGCGTCGATCTTGTTCTTGGGGTTGTCCCTGATGCGATCGAGCAGGCCGGCGCTGCCCAGCCGGCGTTCGCTCTCAGGCAGCACACGTTCGAGGGTTTGCATCGCCGGGGCGCCCTGGATGCCGTACTCGCTGATGAACCGGCCCATGTCCTCGGCGTAGCGCGTGAAGGCGACGCCCTCGGGGCTTCGATCGAAGCCGCCCACCGGGCGGTCGGCCGGCGCCGGCGGAATGCCATGCCAGACCGTCCAGTCGTGCACGTCGCCGGCAAGCATGCTGTTGGGGCTGGGACCGCCGGCCGGACTCCCAGGCCAATAGGGCGTGGCCGGGTCCAGTTCGGCGACCGCCGCCGGCATGACGGCGTCGTAGAGCCGCTCGCCCGGCAACCGGTCGCCGCGGCCGGCCATATCGTTGAGGAAGCCATGGATGGCCTGACATTCGTTGTTGCCGCACCACAGAGCGAGCGAGGGATGATGGCGCAGCCGCACGATCTGATGGGCGAGCTCGCCACGCACCGAGTCCACGAACGCCTCGTCGCCATCCGGATAGGGCGCGCAGGCGAACATGAAATCCTGCCAGACCAGGAGGCCGATCTCGTCGCAGAGATCGTAGAAGGCGTCGTGCTCATAGACGCCGCCACCCCAGACGCGGACCATGTTCATGTTCGCCTGGGCGGCCATCTCCAGCAACGGCCGGTAGCGCGCCTCGTCCACGACGGCCACGAAGGAGCTGGCCGGGATCCAGCACGCCCCCTTCGCGAAGATCGGCGTTCCATTGAGGACGAACCGGAAGAAGCTCGTCCCCGGCTCGTCCGCGTCGGGCGAAGTGTCGAGGCAGATCGTGCGAATTCCGACCTTCAGACGCCGCTCCGCCACCACGGCGTCGCCGGCCTTCAAGGCGAGCCAGAGTGCGTAGAGATCGGGGACGCCGTGGTCCGCTGTCCACCACAGGCGCGGACTATCGACGATGAATTCAGCGCTCGCGGCTCCGGCGTTCAGAGCCACCGATCCCCGCCACGCCTCCGCTCCATCGGGGCCGGCCAGAACGATTTCCGCCGACAGGGGCGCGCTGGAGGCGAAAGCCTCCGCAGAGACACGAACGCGAACGCGCGCGCGGTCACGGCGGGGCGAAATCTCGACGGTGGTGACCTGGACGTCCCTGATC
Source organism: Caulobacteraceae bacterium (assembly GCA_035648435.1). Lineage (GTDB taxonomy): Bacteria > Pseudomonadota > Alphaproteobacteria > Caulobacterales > Caulobacteraceae > Acaudatibacter. The sequence continues at coordinate 15,550 of DASRLN010000240.1, read as the reverse complement.
GCGGCGGCGCGCTCGACCTCCAGCGTGACCGGCGCCCAGATTCCGACCGTGGGCAACCGGGGACCCCAGTCCCAGCCCCAGCCGAACTGCGCCTTGCGAACGAGGTTGCGCCTGGTCTCCGCATTGAGTCCCGCGGCGACCGGCCAGGTTGGCCCCGCGACGCCGGCCAGGGCGATGGCGACGGGCGTGAATCGGACCGCCAGGCGATTCACACCGACGCCGGCGCGGGCGCCGATGTCGAAGGTCGCCGGTCGGAACATGTTGTCGGACTGTCCGAGAACCTCGCGGTTCAGCCACACCGTCGCGAAGGTGTCGAGGCCCTGAAATGTCAGGATCAGCCTTTCGCCGACGGCGACCGACGGCGCCTCGAAGTCGGCGCGCCACCACCATTCGCGGCCCTCGACCCAGGCGCAGGCTTCCTCGGCCCGGTCGCCGAAGGGATCTGGCAGCCGTCCCGCGGCGTGAAGCGCCAGATAGACATCGCCCGGCGCGGTGACATCGATCCAGTCGCCGCCGCCCGTCTCCGCTTCGACCGCCCCGGCCGCCTCGCCGCCGCCAGCCTCGAAATCCTTGAGCCGCCAGGCGGAGACCAGCGTGCGGCCCATCGGTTCGGGGAGCGGATCGGCGAATGAATGGATCGTGGATCCGGCGACCGACATGGGATCCTCCTCATTCGCCCCGCGCATGGCCGACGGCTAGCGACGACACGGCGATCACGATGACCCGGCGACAACGGCCTCGCAAGTCGCCTCGGGTGTGCATCCGGTCCCCCCTGATGTGCCCACACGATCGGTCCCGTTCCGGCGAGACGGAATATGCGTTAGCGTGCGCCGGTGAACGTTCCCCAACGCATTCGCCGCCCGTCTCCACCCAGGTGACCGACAGCATCGCGATCCCGTCGGCGGGGGCGGCGGAGTTGCGACGCACGCCGCTCAGTCTCGGCTTCAAGGCGCTCTACGGAAGCGGCACGCTGCCCGATAGCATCGTCCAGGCCGCCCTGGCGACATTCCTGTTCTTCTATCTCACCGCCGTCTGCGGCCTCTCCAACACCCTGACCGGCGTCTCCCTGTTCGCGGCCCTGGCGGTCGATGCGGTGGTCGATCCCCTGGTCGGCTCGATCTCCGACAACAGCTGGTCACGCTGGGGCCGCCGTCATCCATTCATGCTGGCCGGGGCCATCCCCCTGTCGATCGCTCTCGGCCTGCTGTTCTGCGTGCCGGGCGGTTTGTCGGGATGGTCGCTGTTCGCCTATGTGACCGCGGTCTCCATCGCCCTGCGCGTCTCGCACTCGGTGTTCCTGCTGCCCTATGCGGCGCTGGGGGCGGAGCTTTCCGACGACTACGCCGAGCGCACCAACATCGTCGCGGCGCGGTTTTTGTTCAACGTCGTCGGCACCTTCACATGCATCGCGCTGGGACTCCTGGTCTTTCTGCGCGGTCCCCATGGCCTGCTCGACCGCGCCGCCTACGCCCCGTTCGGCTGGTCCTGCGCCGCCATCGCCCTGGCCGGGGCCCTCATCGCCACCTTCGGGACTCTCGGCGCCCTGCCGCGCCTGCATCGGGTGGCGCCGGCCGAGGGGTCCGTGGCCGGCCGCTTCTTCCGCGATATCGCCGAGCTCTTTCGCAACCCGTCCTTCGTTCTCCTGTTCGTCTGCCTGCTGCTGCTGTTCACCGGGGCCGGGACGGCCGCCACGCTCGGCCTGCACGCGACCAAGTTCTTCTGGCGGCTGCCCACGCCGATCATCCAGGCCGTCACCCTCGCCGCGCCGGTGGGGCTGCTGATCGGCGTGCCGGTGAGCGTTTTCGTCAGCAATCGTTTCGAGAAGCGCCGCGTGGTGATCGTCTGCCTCGTCGTCCTGCTGGCCTACCACGCCATCCTGCCGCTGATGAGGATCGCGGGCATTCTTCCGGAGGGCCAGGGCCTGTGGGCGATCCTGATCGCCCTGGCCCTGGTGCTGGGCGCGGTGGTCGGATGCGCCGGGATCGGCTTCCAGTCGATGATGGCCGACGCCGCCGACGAGCACGAGGCCCTGTTCGGCACTCGCCGGGAGGGCCTCTACTACGCCGGCCTCAATTTCTCCGCCAAGGCGGCGACGGGCCTGGGGGCGCTCTTGGCCGGCGTGGGCCTGGATCTCATCCACTTTCCGACCCACCTGGCGAGCCGCGGGGGGGCCGATGTCCACATTCCGGACGCGATCTCACGCAACCTCGGGCTGATCTACGGCCCCGGGGTGGCGGTGATTTATCTCGTCGCGGCCGTCATCTTCCTCGGCTATCGCCTCGATCGCCCAGCCTACGCGCGGATCCAGGCGGTCCTGGACGCTCGCCGCCGCGCCGCCCAGGCGCCCTGATGGGCCTTGAGTTCACCAGCAGGTGTATCCCCCATCCGCCAAGACCACGGCGCCGGTCATCAGGCTCGCCGCGTCGGACGCCAGGAAGAGGACGATCGAGGCGACTTCCTCGGGCTCTCCCAGGCGTCCCATGGGGGTCCCATCGATCCACCGGCGATACATCTCCCCTTGCCGGTCGGCGAAGGCGTTGATCGGCGTGTTGATGTATGTCGGCGCGACGGCGTTGACGCGTACGCCGCGGGCCGCCCATTCGGCCGCCAGGGATTTGGTCAGCTGATGGACGGCGGCCTTGGAAGCGTTGTAATAGCTCTGCGCCTGAGGCCGGTTGACGATGATGCCGCTCATCGATCCGACGTTGACGATGGACCCGGCCCCGCGCGCCAGCATGTGACGCCCGAACGCCCGGGCGCACCAGAATGCGCCGTTCAAGTTGACGTCCAAGACGCTCAGCCAATGCTCGTCCGAGACATCTTCGGCCGGGACTTCGCTTCGCGCGATGCCGGCGTTGTTGACGAGGATGTCGATCCGGCCGGCGCGGGCCATGAGGGCGTCGGCGGCGGCGGTGACCTCCGCCGAGCGGGTTACGTCGAGGACAAATCCATCGACGACGTGGCCCCTGGCGACCAGATCGGCCTGGGCGCGGCCCAACGCGTCGCGGTTCAGATCGGCGATGGTGACCATCGCGCCCGCCTCGGCGAGAGCGGCGACGCAGGCCAGGCCGATGCCGCTCGCCCCGCCGGTGACCAGGGCGACACGGCCGTCCAGTCTCATGCGTTCGAAGTACATCCGTCCCTCAGGGCTGCGGCAGGAATGGTTCGGCGAGAATATCCGGATCGGTGATCGCAACGCCCTTGTCGAGAGCGAAGATCTGCCGGGTCTTGGCGTCGTATTGTGGCCAGGGCAGGGACCCGTCGCGGGCGAAGCCGACCCACAGGCCATGGATGCGGTCGGCCAGGGCCTGGGGCGGCGCGCTCCCGGTGATGCCTCCAGGTCCGCTGCACCTGGCCAGGGTGTCGAAGACGAAGGGAATCTCCAGGGCGTGGCAGGCGCCGAGTTCACCGCCGCAGGCCGGCGAACACCAATCGAACTCATAGAGGTGGGTGCGGCCCTGGTGGGTCCTGGCGAACTGGCGCGCCGGCAGACGGAAGATGAGATCGGTCATCGCCTCGGTGAGGGCGTCGCCGGGGCGGCGTCCCTTGCGGCCAAGGCCATAGGCTTTCAGGATCTCCCTGGCCCTCGGCTCCGAACGCCCCAGGGTGAATCTGGCCATCCAGCCGGTCATCCGCCGGCGCGCGCCGGTCGGGGTCATGTACAGGCTGACCTCTTCGGCGTTGGTCCCGATCAGCAGATCGACCTTCGCGCCCACCCCCTTGCGAAGCGCCTCGAGCGGCGGATCGGGAAGCACGGCGTCGCCGAAGACGGGCAGGAAGCGGCTGAGACTGAACGCCGATTCGCGGCCGTCCTCGTCGCGCAGATCGATGCGCGTGGTCGGACGGGAGATCTTCTCCAGGGCCGCCAGGCATTCCTCGATCGTGCGGGTGCGAAATCCCTCCACGTCCGGGGTGATCCGCAGCCGCCGGGCGAGGCGATCGACCACCCGCCGGGCGACGCGGGGCGCGCGGACCATGGCCCCGTGTCCGCTCTGCACGATGGCGCGGCCGAACAGCCCCTCGGCCAGTGGGGAAGCGATGAGATCGGCCACCGACATGGCGCCGGCGGATTCGCCGAAGACGGTGACGTTGGCGGGATCACCGCCGAACGCCGCGATGTTGTCCCGCACCCAGGCCAGCGCCGCCAGCTGATCGTGCAGTCCGAGATTGGCCGGCGCGCCGGGGATCGGCAGGAAGCCCTCGACGCCCATCCGATAGTTGATGGCGACGCAGACCACGCCCGACCGGGCGAATCCCGATCCATCGTTGGCGGAGGCGTCCTTGCTTCCGACCACGAAGGCGCCGCCATGAATGAACACCATCACCGGCAGACCGGCGGCGCCGACGGCCGGCGTCCAGATATTGAGGGTCAGGAAGTCATCGCCCTTGCGCCACCCCTCCCCGACCAGCGGCGTCATGTCGAGTTGCGGAAAAGCGCGCATGGTCTGCGGCGCGTTTGGACCAGGGTCCGTCGCCCTCCGCACGCCCTCCCATCGGGCAGGCGGCTGCGGAAGCCGGAAACGGAGTTCGTCCACCGGCGGCGCCGCGTAGGGGACGCCGAGGAAGAGGCGGACGCCATCCAACTCCGCGCCCCCGACCGCTCCTGTCCGCGTGGCGACGACTATCTGGTTCATGCCGATCCTCCCGAGGCTTTCGATGGCGTTCGGCGCCGACCATAGCGATCGGCGAGGGCGAAGCGGCCGGCGCGCGTTTGCCGGTCGGCGCTTTCTGCTTGCCCGGCTCGTCGCGGGCGGGCGACCCGGCTGGCCGCGCTCAGGAACGAATGCGCCGCCTCAGCCGTTCGATTCGCATCTTGTGAGGATGCCCGGTAATGACGCCCAAACCGTTAGCATTGTTGAGCTTTGTCGCCGGTTGCGCGGCCTGGGCGCCGCACTGTGCGGCGCAGGCCGGCCCGGACGCCGAGGCGACCGCGGTTCGCGCCTCTCTTCGCGACATGGCCGACGCGCGAGCTTATCGCCGTTCCCTCGCCACGGCTCGGACGCCGGTCGCCGCCGACCGGAATCTGTTCAACCAGCTGACCCTCGCGCGGCGTTTCAGCAACGGCGGAAGCGAGGCATCGATCGGCCTCCAGCATTTGACCCGCAACACACTCGACCCCCATGAGGTGAATTCGGCAGTCTCGACACCCTTCGACAAATTCGGCGGCGGCGGGGTCGGCGCGGGGTTCAACTATAGGTTCCGATAGGGACGCCGGGGAATCGCGGACACCCCGCCTCGACGATTTCTCACCGAATTGACACGGTTTTGGTGTATGGTACGTGGCATGACCATTTTTACAAAGCCAGACGCCCGCCAGGCCCCATATATTCCCGATGGCGAAACCCTCACCGATCCCCCCTCGCGCGCGCCGGTGGCCTCGGTGTCCAGGCGGGATCGGCCTTCCCGCGACCTCACCGGTCCCGACTCGCGCACCGCCGACGGGCTCACCGCGCTGGTCACGGCGATGCGGGCGAGCCGCGCCTCGCGATGAAATCTCTTGACTTGGCGATCATCGGAATTCATCGCCGCACTGGAACGTAGCCACAGAGCGCGTTAGAGACGAATGCGGTTCATAGACGAGGTTCACCTGATGGAAGATGGTTCAAACGACCTGCTGGGTCCCACGGCCAGCGTTGTCGCGGCCTTCGTGGCCAATCACAAATTATCCGCCGCCGAGCTTTCGGGGCTGATTACCGCCGTCGGACGGGCTCTCGGAGGACTGGACGCGACGGTCGCCGAGGCCCCGGACGCGGTGAGACTCACCCCCGCCCAAGTCCGCAAGAGCATCACGCCCAACGCGCTGATCAGCTTCGAGGACGGCAAGGGCTACAAGACTCTGAAGCGACATCTGTCCACACGCGGAATGACCACGGCCGAATACAAGGCCAAGTGGGGCCTGCCCAACGATTATCCGACCACCGCGCCCAGTTACAGCGCCACGCGTTCGGCGATGGCCAAGAGCTTCGGGTTCGGCGTCGGCGGACGCAAGCCGGCCGCCAAGGCCGCGACCGCCGCGCCCAAGGCGACGAGGACCGTCAGGGCGCCGAAGGCCGCGCCGGCGCCGCGGGCCGCGCCGGCCGCGTCCAAGACCACCGCCAAGCGCGCCGCGCCGGCGGCGGCGATCGCGGTCGCGCCGAAGCGCAAGGTCGGCCGGCCGAGAAAGACGCCCGCCGCGTCCTGATCCATGATCGGCGGCCGGCGCGATGGGCTGGTCGCCGAAGACTCGATGAGCGAGATGGCGGCCATGGCCGAGCCGCTCAACGTGCTGTTCATCACCGCCGATCAATGGCGGGGAGACTGCCTTTCGGCGGCGGGACACCCGACGGTAAGGACGCCGCATCTCGACGCCTTGGCGGCGCGAGGCGTGCGCTTTGCCCGGCATTTCGCCAATGCCGCGCCCTGTGGCCCGAGCCGCGCCTGCCTGCACACCGGCCTCTATGCGCACAATCACCGGTCGGTGACCAACGGCACGCCGCTGGACGCCCGCCACGATAACTGGGCGCTCTGGAGCGCCGCGCGCGGCCATGACCCGGTTCTATTCGGCTATACCGACACCAGCGCCGATCCGCGCGGTCTCTCGCCGGGTGATCCGTTGCTCTCGACCTACGAAGGTCCGCTCCCCGGAATCCGCGTGGTCTGCGGCATGAACGGCTCGCCCAGGGCGTGGATGCGCTGGCTGGAGGCCCGGGGCCATGAAACGCCGGCCGATGCGGCGCGGGCTTATGGCTGGAGACGGCCGGGACCGGAATATGAAGACGGCGCCGCGCACCCCCGGCCATTGGCGTTCCCCGCCGCCGTGGACGACACCGCGTTCCTGGCCAGCCAGGCGATCGACTATATGGACCAGGCGACCGCTCCGTTCGTGGTTCATCTGTCGTTCCTGCGGCCACACCCGCCTTTCGTGGCCCCCGAACCATACAACGCTCTCTACGATCCGCGGGCCGTCCCCGGCTTCATTCGACGGGAGACGGCCGGAGCCGAAGGCGGACAGCATCCATTCCTGGACTGGTGGCTTTCCCGCCGTTCGTTTCGCGCGCCGGAAAGCGAGACGCGGCTGCGCCGGCTCAAGGCGGTCTATTTCGGCCTGATCAGCCGCGTGGACGCGGAGATCGGCAGGATCGTCACTTTCCTCGAGAAGAGGGGCCTCCTGGCCCGCACCCTGATCATCTTCACCAGCGACCATGGCGAGCAGATGGGCGATCACTGGCTGCTGGGTAAAGGCGGATATTTCGATCAGAGCTATCATATTCCGCTGATCATCCGCGATCCTCGCACCCGCGCCGACCCGTCGCGCGGGACCGTGATCGAACGCTTTACCGAGAGCGTCGATCTGGCGCCGACGCTATTGGCGGCGATCGGCGCGGAGATTGCGCCGCAATTCGATGGCTTCGATCTGGGACCGTTTCTCCGCGGCGAAGGCGCCCCCGACAGCTGGCGCACCGAAGTCCACTTCGAATACGACTTCCGCGATGTCGGCGACGACGCCGCCGAGCGCGCGCTTGGACTGACGCTGCATCAATGCGCCCTCAGCGTCGTCCGCTCCGAGCGCTACAAATACGTGCATTTCACCGCCCTGGCGCCGCTGTTCTTCGATCTCGCCCGGGACCCGGGCGAGATGGACAACCTCGCCATCGACGCGGCCCACGCCGGGCTCGTTCTCGCCCACGCCCAGAAGCTCCTCTCCTGGCGCATGAACCACGACGAAGCGACCCTGACACACATCGCGCTCACCGACGCGGGGCCGGTGAGCCGGCCTTCGCCGCGGTATTGAGCGGCGATGGCGGGAGCCCCCAGCGATCTCCACGCTCGATCATATAGTTCGCGAACACATAAGGCCACGGAATGACGATCAGGAAAATCACCGCCGCCAAACATTCATTGGCCGTCTCCAAGGTGTCCGCGTCCATGTGATGGGCCGACCACGCCGGGAGTGCGACGACGACCAGCCAGATCGACTTCCAGGCCAGTTCGAAGAACAGCAAAGGCAACATCCGTAGCGGATATCGAAGCCCCAGGATCGCCAGGGCCGACATCGCCGCCAGCATGCAGTGGACGACTCCCTGCATCAAGGTCCATGGGCTTTCGTGGTGGATTATTCCCGGCCATATCGTCAGGCCGAGCCCCACGACGAGAACAAGATAGCCGGCCCTGAGGGCATGGAATCGCCACGGCGATACCTCGGTCGCCTTCATGTCGCCTACTCCACATCCTTCAGGATCTTCTCGACGGCGGTCAGACGGGTGCTGACGTCCGCGAGCGTCTCCTGGATGGTGATGAGCGCCGTCGCGGTCTCCGATTGGACGGCCGCCGACCTTTCCGCGATCTGGCGGTATGCGCCGTCGTTGGCGAGTCGCGCCTTGGCCTGCTGGACGGCCGAGACGTATCTCATGGCGAAGATCAGCAGGATCGTCCCGAGCGGGAGACATAGGGTGAGCAGATAATAGGTTGCGCGCATGATGATCCTCTATTTTTCAGGTTTAGTGGTCAGGGACTTGGCCGCCTCGGTGATCGAGACGGGGGTGAGTTCGAAGCGGAAGTCATCGACTTCGAAGTAATTGAGCGCCTTGCCGTCGCGCGACAGCTCCAAGCGGCTGGTGACGAGGCCGGCGTCCGCGAGCTTCTGGAGATGCAGGTGCATGAGCGGGCGGCTGATGCCGATCTCGCGCGCCAGAGCGCTGACATAATTGCGGCCCCCGGACGATAGCGCCGCGATGATTCGCAGCCTGTGCGGATTTGCCAGCGCCGCAAGCATGGCCAGCAGCCGGTCTCCCCCGCTCGGCCGTTGTGAATTTGCTTTCATGCGTAATGAATGTCTGACGCATGTCAGAGAGTCAAGTGGAGGCGGGCCGCCGACCGCTCCCACCCGACCTTTTGCTTACCCTGCCGGCCGTTCCCGTGCTTTAGGTCAGCGGAAGAAGCCAGGGAGTGACGTCATGGCTGACGGTTCGGTGGCGGGATTTGCGCGCGACAGGTTCGCAGCCGTGCGAGAGAGCTTCGCGGCGAATCTCGCCAGCGGCGCGGACCTGGGCGCGTCCTTCGCCGCCACGGTGGAGGGCGAGACGGTGGTCGATCTCTGGGGCGGCTGGGCCGACGAAGCCCGGACGCGGCCCTGGGAGAAGGACACGCTGGTCAACGTCTACTCCACCACCAAGACCATGACCGCCCTCACCGCTCTGCTGCTCGCCGACCGGGGCGAACTCGACTTCGACGCGCCGGTGGCTCGCTACTGGCCGCGGTTCGCCGCCAACGGCAAGGCGGAGGTCAAGGTCAGCCATCTGATGAGCCATTCGGCCGGCCTGTCGGGCTGGAAGGAACCGATCACCCGGGATGACGTCTATGACTGGGACAAGGTCACCGCTCTGCTCGCCGCCCAGGCCCCCTATTGGGAACCCGGCACGGCGAGCGGCTACCATGCCCTCACCCAGGGATTCCTGGTCGGCGAAGTGGTTCGCCGGATCACCGGCCGCTCGCTGGGGACGGTGTTCCGCGAGGAGATCGCCGAGCCCCTCGGCGCCGACTTCCACATCGGCCTGCCGGCCTCCGAAGACCACCGCGTCGCCGAGCTGATCCCGCCGCCGCCGGGTACCGGGATCGGCGACGGCGAGCAGACGGCGCTGCAGGCCAACATGTCGCACAATCCCGGCGTCGATCCCCGCGACACCAGCACGCGCGCCTGGCGGGCCGCGGAAATCCCCGCCGCCAATGGACAAGGCAACGCCCGCTCGATCGCCGAGATCCATGCCATTCTCGCCAACGGCGGCGTCGCCAAGGGCAAGCGTTTCATGTCCGAGGCTGGATGCCGCAAGGCGCTCGAACTCCAGATCGAAGGGACCGATCTGATCCTCGCCGTGCCGGCCCGGTTCGGCATGGGTTTCGGCCTGCCCAGCGAGATGATGCCCCTGCCCAATCCCAACACCATCTTCTGGGGCGGCTACGGCGGCTCGCTGGTGGTCATCGACTTCGACGCCCGCACGACCTTCGGCTACGCCATGAACAAGATGGCGGGGACCACCACCGGAGACCTGCGCGCCTTCGGCCTGGCCATGGGCATGTGGCAGGGGTTGGCGGGCGGAACCTGAGGCGGAGACGGCCGTGGTCCTTCTTCCCTCCCCTTCGTGGGGAGGGCGTCCACACATCGCGCCGTCAGAGCACCAGCCTGCCGCCGACCAGGGCGAGGGTCGAGGCCAGGATCGGGCGCAGGACGCGGTCGGGGACACGGGAGGCGATCAGGCTGCCCATGACGATGCCCGGGATCGAACCGGCGAGCAGCGAGATCAGGAGGTGGAAATCCACCGAGCCGATCAGCCAGTGGCCGAACCCGGCGATCAGGGTCAGGGGCACGGCGTGGGCGATGTCCGATCCCACCAGCCTGGCGGCCGGCAGGCGGGGGTAGAGGATGAGCAGGACCGTCACGCCGATCGCCCCCGCGCCCACCGATGAGAGCGAAACCAGGACACCCAGGATCGCGCCCAGCAGGACGGTGAAGCCGGCCAGGCGCGCGGGCGCGATCTCGCCCATCCGGTCCCTGAAGAAGCCCAGGATGAAGCGCCGGAAGAGCATCGCCGCGGCGGTGGCGATCAGGGCCAGGCCGAGAACCGCCGAGATCACATGGCTGGCGGTCCCCAACCGCCGATCGACATGGGCCAGGACGAACAGGGTCGCCACGGCGGCCGGCACGCTGCCCGAAGCCAGGCGACCGACGATCTTCCAATCGACCGTGCCGCCAGCCCCGTGCACGGCCGCGCCGACCGACTTGGTGGCCGCCGCGTAGAGCAGATCGGTTCCCACCGCGGTGGTCGGGGAAACGCCGAACAGCAGCACCAGCAGCGGGGTCATCAACGAACCGCCGCCGACCCCGGTCAGTCCCACGAGCGCCCCGACCGCGAACCCGGAGAGCATCTGGAGCGGGTCGATCGAGGCGAGGAAATCCATCGGCTGTCCGCGCGCGGCTCCCTATCCCCGTTCCGGAGGGCGACCGGTGATCCTTGCCGGACCTGTCCGGACCCGCCAAGCGAGAAATAGTGACCGGCCTTTCAGGTTTTCCGCGACCGCGCCGCGATGCGCCCGGGTCGGGGCGACGGATCGGTTCCGTTTCCGGTGCGTTGAGGTGACGCTTGAACGTCAGACAGCCGGCGCGTGGTGCGTTCGGCGCAATAAGGGAGGCGGCCCGTGAATCGCCCTGCCAAGATCGTCGTCGCCGGCCTCATCCTGGTGGCGCTCGCCGCCTGCACCGCCGGCGCCCCGGAAGCCCAGCATGCCGCCGCCGGCGGCCTGATCTCGCAATTCGTTCTCGGAATCTGGCACGGCATCATCGCCCCGGTGACCTTGCTGGTGGAGGTGATCAACAAGCTCGCCCCGACCCTGCTGCCGTGGAAGCTGCACATGTATCAGGGCGACACCGGCGCGGCCTATGACGTCGGATTCTATCTCGGCCTGGCCGGCGGTCCGTCGTTCCTGGTGCGCCGGCGCTGGTCGCGTCGCGTCTGAAGGGCGGGCGCGGACGGTTGCGCTAGCCGTCCCCGAGCGCGCATGGTTCACCGGCCGTCCATAGCCACGAGATCGACCGATGAACCCGCCCGATCCGATCGACGCCGCGAACCCGCTCGAAAGGATGGGCGCGGTCCTTAGCGCCCAGAAGGCCGCCAATGTCCGGGACGGAGCGCCGGGCGTCGGGACTCGCCTGGCCCGGCTGGAGCGCTGCATCGGGCTCCTCGTCGAACACGAAGCCGAGATCGTCGCGGCGCTCAACCAGGACTTCGGCAATCGCGCCGCGGCGGTCAGCGGCATCACCGATGTCGCCGGCTCGATCGGCCCGCTCAAGCACGCCAAGGCCCACCTCAAGGCCTGGATGAAGCCGGAGAAGCGCAAGACCACGCCGGCCCTGCTCGGCTTCCTGGGAGCGAGGGCCGAGGTCCGCTACCAGCCCAAGGGCGTGGTCGGCATCATCAGCCCGTGGAATTTCCCGGTGAATCTCACCTTCGCGCCTCTCGCCGGCGTCCTGGCGGCCGGCAACCGGGCGATGATCAAGCCCTCGGAGTTCACACCGGCCACGTCGGAACTGATGGCGCGGATGTTCGCTGAGGCGTTCGACGAGATCGAGATCGCGGTCTTTCCTGGAGGCCCGGAAATCGGCCAGGCCTTTTCCGAACTCGCCTTCGACCATCTGGTGTTCACCGGCGCGACTTCCATCGCCCGCCATGTGATGAAGGCCGCGGCCGCCAATCTCGTCCCCCTGACCCTGGAGCTGGGCGGCAAGAGCCCGGTCATCCTCGGCCGGTCGGCGGATCTCGCCACCGCCGCGGCGCGGGTGATGGCCGGCAAGACCCTCAACGCCGGCCAGATCTGCCTGGCCCCGGACTATGTCTTCAGCCCACACGACAAGCTCGACGAGTTCGTCGGCCACGCGAAGACCTCGGTCGAAACCATGTTCCCGACCATCCGCGACAACAACGACTACACCGCCATCATCGCCGATCGGCACTACGACCGCATCCGCGGCCACATCGACGACGCCCGGGCCAAGGGCGCGGAGGTCATCGAGATCAATCCCGCCGGCGAGGACTTCAGCCAGCAGGAGCATCGCAAGATTCCCCCGACCTTGATTCTCGGCGCCACCGACGAGATGACGGTGATGCGGGAAGAGATTTTCGGCCCGGTGCTGCCGGTGATGACCTATCGCGGCATCGACGAAGCGATCGCCTACGTCAATGCGCACGATCGGCCGCTGGCGGTCTATTACTTCGGCGCCGACGCTGGGGAGGAGAACCGGGTGCTGGCCCGCACCACCTCGGGCGGCGCCACCGTCAACGACGTCATCTTCCACGTGGCCCAGGAAGACCTGCCGTTCGGCGGCGTCGGGCCGTCGGGCATGGGCAGCTACCACGGCGTCGATGGTTACCGCGAATTCAGCCACCGCAAGGCGGTCTACCATCAGCTCAAGAAGGATCTCGGCCCCATGAAGGCCCTGCGGCCGCCCTACGGCCCCGCCGTGCGCGACTACATCGCCTCGCAGCTGAAGGCTTGAGGCGGCGCCGGAACATCCTTCTCCCGCGAGGGGAGAAGGGTAAATTGATCAGACCGTCACTTCCTCCCGCACTTCGTCGGCCACGAAGCCCTTCCAGCCGTTCATGTACTCGATGAAAGTCGGGCTCAGGCGCTGGCCCGCGAGATAGGCGCGGGTGACCGGCAGGGCGATGGCCTGGAAGTCCGGATCGCCGGCGACCTGGCGCGGAAAGTCGTGATGGAGCACCCCGGCGCGGCCGAGGATGGCGAAATCGGCGCCGCCTTCCAGCGCCCTGCGGGCATCGGCGGCGCTGATGAGTTTGCCGGCGACCCCCAGGCGCGTCGTCCCGCGCGGCAGCTCGGCGAACCAGTCGATCAGCGGCCTGCCGCCGAACTCCGCCTCGACCGGCGGCTTGAACGTGCTCCACAGCGACATGTCGAGGAAGTCGAGATCGCCGCCGGCGAGCATCCGGGCGGCGAGTTCGCGCTGTTCGGCGAAGCGCAGGCCGAAGCGCTCCGGCGACAGGCGCAGGCCAAGTTGGAAGTCGGGGCGGGTGCGGGCGCGGACGTCCTTGATGATCTCGACGACGATGCGGGCGCGGTTCTCCGCCGATCCGCCCCATCGGTCCTCCCGGCGGTTGGTTTCGGGGCTGAGGAAGGCGCAGAGGATATAGCCGTGGGCGCCGTGCAGCTCGGCGCCGTCGAAGCCGGCCCGCTCGGCCCGTACGGCGGCGGCAACGAAATCCTCGATCAGCGCCTCGACCTCGCCGCCGGTCAGCGCCCGGGCGCCGGTCTCGGCGTCTTCGGAGGGACCGCGCGGCGGCTCGCCGATCAGCGCGGCGGGCGAGCGGATGCCGGCGTGATGAAGCTGCGCCGAAGAAACAGCGCCGGCCGCCTTGATCGCCGTCGCCAGCCGTGTGAGGCCCGGCAGATGGTCGTCGGAAAATATTCCGAGCTGGCCGGGAAATCCCTGGCCCACCCGCTGCACGTGGGCCGCGCAGGTCATCACCATGCCAAAGCCGCCGACCGCGCGATAGGTAAGCCATTCGAACTCCTCGTCCGACAGCCGGCCATCCGGGTGGCTCTGGGAATTGGTCAGGGGCGCCAGCATGAAGCGGTTTTTCATGGCCGGTCCGCGCGAAAAGGTGAGAGGTTCGAAGAGATCGGTCATGGCGCCCATCTGGCCGGTCTGGGCGCGCGTTTCAATCACCCGGCGAGGAGATCGGCGGCGTAGGTCTCCAAATACCAGTTGTCGGGACGGCGCGATCACCGCCTCGCCTTCGGAGCGCGGGCTTCCAGCCCGCTCTATTCCCCCGGCATCGGCGTTGCAGGCTGGAAGCCCGCGCTCCGGCGCCAGGTCTTCACCGGCGCCCCGTAGCGCCTTTGCGATTGCACTTCGGAACTCGTCAGTGTCTCGGAAACCGGGGCTTCATCGTCGGTGAGGACGCCCCGGCTCGATGCCGAGCCAGCCCCAATGCGTCGCGATAGAATCGGAACCCCTCGGAGAGTTCGGAACGTCGATCGTCACGGCGTAGTTCATCGTCTGCCTGTAATTCGCTGGCGCGACCCTTGACGACCGGGCGGCGGATAGTGCAAATTGCAAATCTTGGCGGAGGTCTCGCCGGGGTCGCCCGAGCGGCCCTCCGGCCGGCGCCGTTTTCGTCCCCCCTAGGGGCCATCTGGCTCCCGACCCGGTCGCGCCTAGTCGCCGAAATTGCCCCTGCAGTCGCGAGAATTCCCGGATATTCCCGCATATTCCCGCATATTCCCGGCGCTGCTTGGTCTGGGTGGATGCATACATCGTTGATTCCACACCATAATCTGGCCTGACAGCGCCAGCGGCGACGCCCCTCGGCGCCTTATGGTTTTTCTGATGGGTTCGCGCCGTCGGACTTGCCTCTTGTGTTCGCACCCGCTTGGCGGTGAAATCGACGGAGCGCTCCGGGAGAACCCGCCATGGCCTACGTCGAGGACCGAGTCGTGCACGACGCCGACTCCCATCTGATGGAATTGCCGGACTGCCTCGATCCCTGGTTCGAGCCGAGACTCCGCGACGCCTACCACGCGCTTCCCACCTGGCGCCACAAGCAGGGCAAACCCGGCTGGACCGATCCCTTCGTGAGCCGCCAGGACGACCCGGAGTTCCGCGCCGGCGACGCCGAGAACATCCTGTTGCGCAAGAACTACGACGCCCTGGGCGCCTTCCGCCCCGCCGACCGGACCCGCGCCCTGGACCTGCTCGGTTTCTCCAGCCAGCTGGTGTTCACCACCTTTTGCCTGGGCAATTTCGGCCTCGACCAGGGCGGAGATCTCGACCTCTGCTACGCCGCCGCCCAGGCCCACAACCGGATGATGACCGACTTCTGTTCCGCCGACCGCCGTTTCCTGGCCACCTGTTACGTGCCACTGATCGACTTCGCGCGCGCCGAGACGGCGGCGAGGGAAGCGATTGCGCTCGGCGCCAAGGCGCTGCTCATCCCGTCCCGCTGCCCACCCGGCCATTCTCCGAGCCACCTCGGCCTCGATCCGGTGTGGGCGATGGCCCAGG
>DASRLN010000239.1:0-2960 GCA_035648435.1 Caulobacteraceae bacterium | reverse complement strand
CCCCCGGTGATCCGCCATCTCCGGGAAGGTCGCGGCGAGACTCCAAAGCCGGGCGATCCGCGTCTGGCCGGCGCCCGAGCGGTCGTCGTCGCCACCGCGACGGTGGCGCTGGAAGCCGCCGCCGCGCTTGCCCACGCCCGGGGGATGAACCCGATCAACCTCGGCGCCGCCGTCGAGGGCGAATCGCGCGACGCCGCCCGGTGGATGGCGTCTCGGGTCCTGGCCGTCGCGCGCGGCGAGGAGCGCGGCGCCGCGCGCCGCGTGCTCATTTCCGGCGGCGAGACCACGGTCACCGTGCGCGGCCCCGGCAGGGGCGGTCCCAACACTGAATTCCTGCTCGCGCTGGCCGTGGAACTGGCTGGCCACGCCGGCGTCAGCGCCATCGCCTGCGACACCGACGGTATCGACGGCAGTGAGGATAACGCCGGGGCCGTGATCACCCCGGACACCCTTTCTCGCGCCACCGCCCTCGGCCTCGTCGCGACCGACCATCTGGCCCGCAACGACGCCCACGCTTTCTTCTCCGCTCTCGGCGACCTGGTGACGACCGGCCCTACCCGCACCAACGTCAACGACTTCCGCGCCGTGCTGATCGGGGGCTGACGAGCGGCCGACATCCCGCTTACGGCTTCTGGTTCTTCGGAAGGGCGGCGACTTCCCCGGCGCCGAGCTCGCGCACCGTGGTCACCAGACAGCGCTGGCGCAGAGCGGTGGCGTGGGTTGAGAGCTCGAGGTCGTTGGCTTGGCCCGCGCAGATCCAGGACGATCCCCGCGTCCGCAGTTCCACGCGCTGGGCGAAGTCGATGTCCTGACACGGCGCGAAAAGCTTGAGTTGAAAATACTGCTTCAGGCCGGGGCGGATGTTGACGGTGGTCTCATCGACGGGAGCGAAATTGTCGACGTTGCGGGCCAGGAAGCAGGCCTGCCCGGTGGGCTGCGCCGGCGCGCCCGAGGCCAGGCCGGCGGTGAGGGTGGCGACGATGACGGCGGCGGCGATCGGCGTGGCGGACTTCATGGATGGAGTTCCTTCGTCGTCTTCCTCGAGCCCCCCCCGGCAATGCTTCTATACCGGCGCGGCGTCTTCGCCCAAGCGGCGGCGGGCGCGGCGGGCGAAGCGGTCTGGATCGAGCAGCGCGGCGAGCGCGCGTGGCAAGGGCGAAGGATCGCCGAGCGCCAGGGCGGCGACGTGCTCGGCGAGAAGCGGCGCGAGGGTGAACCCTCGCGATCCCAGACCGGTCAGCACGAACAGGCCCGCGCGCCCCCCCGGCGCCACGCCGGCGATGGGCAGATAGTCCCGGGTCGTCGCCCGAATGGCGGCCCGCGCCGTCGCCGGACTGCGCCGCAAGCGTTCGGCCAGAACCGGCAGGGTCTGGGCCACCGTCTCCAGGTTGCGCGCCTGGTCCGCCGGCCGGACGTCGGCCGCGGTGTCGTCCCGATCGTGGGTGGCGCCGAACACCAGGCCTTGGCGCGCCGGGATCACATAGCCGCCGAACACCGTGGCCATCGGCCACGGACCCACGGCCGATCCGCTGGCCTGGCCGCGCACCGGCGACAACGGCACGCCGGGCGCGAGTTCGGCGCAGGCCATGCCGGCGGCGAGACAGACGACGTCGGCTTCGATCAGGCTCTCGCCGGACTCGCCCACGAGCCGCCAGCGTCCATCGCCCGCGGGCTCGACCGATCCCACCCGCCCCGGCGTCACCGCTTTGAGCCACGCCGCCAGCACCGGCTCCGGCGCCGCGACCACGGCGCCTGCGATCGACAGACCGGCCGGCGCCGCTTCACCGAGGCGCTGGGCGACCTCCATGGCCGTGAGCCGGCGCATCGCCCCCGGCTCGAACATGTCGGATCGGGCGATGGCCTCGAAACGGCCGGCGTCCTTGGGGCCGGTCTCCAGCTGCAGGGCGCCGTGCGCGATCACGCCGCCGGACACCGCGCCGCAAAGACCGGCGGCGCGCCGGGCGGCCTGGGCGAACAACTCGGCGGCGGGTCCCAGGCCGGCGTCGAGCCGGGGGGAGATCAAGGCGGCGGCGCCTCCCGAAGCGCCGGCCCCTCGCCCGGCGTCGAACACCGTCACCAGGGCGCCGCGTTCGCCGAAAGCCCGAGCCAGCGACGCGCCGGCGATCCCGGCCCCGACGATGGCCACGCTCGGCGGGGCTTTCGACGGGTCGGCGCGGCCGGGAAAGATCGCCTCGAGGCGTTGACGCTTGGCGCCGAAGCCGGGCCGGCGCTCGACGCTGAAGCCGGTCGCGGCCAGGTCGCGGCGCACCTGGCCGGCCACGGTGAAGCTCGCCGCCCGGGCGCCGGGCGCCGAACGGCGCGCCACCAGTTCGAGGAGTTCGCCGTCCCACATCCGCGGATTTCGGGCCGGACTGAAGCCATCGAGGAACCAGGCGTCGGCCGGCCCGCTCCAGGCCGCGAGCGCCTGCGTCGCGGGCATGATCGCCACATCCAGGGTGGCGGCGAATTCCGGCAGGTCGAGGCGGTGAAATCCTCGCGCCTTGCCCGGCCACCGCGACGCCAGGAGCGCCGCGGCGGCGCCGATTTCCGGCCACCGGCCGAGCGCACGCCCGGCCTCGGCCGCGCTCAACGGATGGGCCTCGACGCTGAAGATGGAGAGACGCGCGCCGGGCTCGCGGGTCCGGCGCCATTCGCAGAGCAGCGCGGCGATATTGAGCCCGGCGCCAAATCCCAGCTCGGCCACACGGAACGCCCGCCGGCCACGCCACGCCTCCGGCAGGCCGCAGCCGGCCAGGAACACCGCCCGGCTCTCGGCCAGGCCGTCGTCGCCCGAGAAGTAGATGTCGTCGTAGAGGCGAGACCTCGGAACGTCGCGGTCATCCCACGTCGTCAGCGATGGCCGAGGTCCTTTCTGGTCGAGGGCCATTCAAACGAAAAAGAGCCGCCCGAAAGCGGCTCTTCTCTCGACAGACTCCGATCGGCCGAAGTCTATTTCGGGG
>DASRLN010000238.1:0-3460 GCA_035648435.1 Caulobacteraceae bacterium | reverse complement strand
GGTCGGATGAGGGGGTGCGCCGGCCGCGGGGATTGGCGTCCCCGGCGCGCTCGCGGGGAGACCACCCGGCCCCTCATCCGGCCGCCTCTCGGCGTCCACCTTCTCCCGCGAGGGGAGAAGGGTATTCGCGTTGCGAAGTAGCCGGCCATGGCCGCCTCCCACGCCCCTGGCGACGACCCCGCCCCGCTGAAAGGCGCCGCCCTGGCTCTCGCCGGCTTCCTGCTTGCGGTCGGCAATTTCATGGTCATTCTCGACATGACCATCGCCAATGTCTCGGTGCCCAACATCGCCGGGGGGCTGGCGGTGGCGCCCAACCAGGGCACCTGGGTGATCACCTCCTATTCGGTGGCCGAGGCCATCGTCGTGCCGCTGACCGGCTGGCTCTCCCAGCGGTTCGGCGCGATGCGGGTGTTCGTGTTCGGCATCTTCGGATTCGGGCTGTTCTCGGCCCTCTGCGGCCTCGCCCCCTCGCTCGGCTGGCTGGTCGCCTTCCGCGTCCTGCAGGGGATCTGCGGCGGGCCGATCATGCCGATGTCCCAGACCCTGCTGATGCGCATCTTCCCGCCGGCCCAGCGCGGCCAGGCCATGGGCCTGTGGTCGATGACCGTGGTCGTGGCCCCGATCCTGGGACCGATCCTCGGCGGGGCCATCTGCGACAACGCCTCCTGGCCGTGGATCTTCTTCATCAACGTGCCGGTGGCGGCGGCCTGCGGCTTCTTCGCCCTGCGCTCCCTGCGCGGCCACGACACCGCCACGGTCAAGGTCCCGGTCGATGTGGTCGGCCTGGGCCTGCTCATCGCCTTCGTCGGTTCGCTGCAGATCATGCTCGACGAGGGCAAGGAACTCGACTGGTTCGCCTCGCCGACGATCATCGTCCTGGCTCTCATCGCCGCCATCGGCTTGGTGTCGTTCCTGATCTGGGAGCTGACGGCGGAAAACCCGATCGTCAACTTACGCGTCTTCCGCCACCGGGGGTTCACCAGTTCGGTGATCACCATCGCGCTGACCTTCGGGGCCTTCTTCTCCAGCATCGTGCTGGTGCCTCTGTGGCTGCAGACCAACCTCGGTTACACGGCCACCTGGGCCGGCTACGTCACCGCTTTCGGCGGGGTGCTGGCGGTGGTCATGTCGCCGATCGTGCCCAGGCTGATGACCCGGTTCGACAGCCGGGCGCTGATCTCCTTCGGCGTCCTGTGGCTGGCCGGCGTGGCCGTCGCTCGCTCCCAGTTGGCCAGCAACGCCAACTACTGGACCATCGCCCTGCCGTTCCTGGCCCAGGGCTTCGCCATGCCGTTCTTCTTCATCCCCACCAATCAGCTCGCCCTGTCGTCGGTGCTGCCCCAGGAGATGGCCTCGGCCGCCGGCCTGTCGAACTTCCTGCGCACGCTCTCGGCGGCCTTCGCCACCTCGATCGTCACCACCCTGTGGGACAACGCCGCCACCCGCAACCATGCGACCTTCGCCGGCCGCCTCAACGACGCCCAGGCGACCACCGACACCCTCACCGCCTCGGGTCTCAGCCCTGGGCAGGCGCTGACTCAGCTCGACAACCTCACCCGGAGCCAGTCGGTGATGCTGGCCACCGACCAGATGTTCCAGCTCACCACCCTGGTCTTCCTCGTCGCCGCCGCCGCGGTATGGTTTTCCCCGAAGATGAAGGCCTTCGCCTCGCCGATGGCGGCCGGCGGCCACTGATCCCTCACGGCGGCGTGAACGGGGAAATGATGGCGAACAGCAACGTTTCCCGCCCGTCACCCCCGTCCCGTCTGATACCCCGCCACGATCAGTTCGGGACCTTGTAACGACACGAACCATCGCTGTTCCGGCGGACACAGCGCTCGTTCTGGATATACATCATTTCATTCTCCTGCTGTCGAGACTTCGCACGTTGTTGGTTGTTGAAGTCGTTGGTGCGGTTTTCCCCCTGCCGGCGAACCCCCTCCATGTAGTTCCCCTGGCGCCGAGCCATGGTGTCGGCGAACTCGTCCTGCTGTCTTCTAAGTGCCGGGTTGTAGGTCGGGCGGGCGGATTGATACCTCTGGTACATCGACCGCATGAAGCTGGCGTGGGACTGGGAGCCCGCGAAGAAGCGCGCATACCCACTCTCCATGTCGTTGCGACACATCGCGTACCATTGCTGAAATCCAAGGCCGGGCGGCGGAACGCACGCGGCGGCCGGGGTGGCTACAGAGGCCAAGAGTGCCAGCAGGAGCAGTCGCTTCATGTCTAGTCTCCGGGTGCTGAGCGTGGACGAGAATGTTGCGCACCGATTGGGGTTAGGTGCAACGGCGGCGGCGCTCGCCCTCCTGGCGGGGGCCGCCGGCGCGTCGATGCGGGACGGCCCGTCGCGCGAGGCGGGGTCGCGGGCGCGCCACGCACCCCCATCCGACCGGCGACTTCGCCAACCAGACCATCGTCAAGCCCCCCGTCCGCGCTCGCCACGCCGGCCGCCAGGAAAGCCACCGACGCTTCCGGCCAGGTCCGGAACGCACCAGGCGCTCGAACTGGCGAGCCCCGACGCCAGGGCGCTCGGACGCTTCGAACCGGCTCGGCCGCGTCTCACCCGTCCGACAATCAGATACGCCCCCTCGCACTCGGGTGCACTCGGGTGTTGCGGTGACGCCCCGGCGCGCGTTACAGACTCCTTACGTCAACCGCTGCAATGGAATCACCTTCATGGCCGAGGCCGCTAAGAAACCCAACGCCCTCCAAAAGGCGTTGCAACCGTCGCCGGAACTCTCGGCCGTCATCGGCTCGGGCAAGGTGTCGCGGGGCGAGACCGTCTCCAAGGTCTGGGACTACATCAAGAAGAACAACCTTCAGAACCCGGCCAACAAGCGCGAGATCGTCGCCGACGCCAAGCTGAAGCCCGTCTTCGGCGGCAAGGACAAGGTGACCATGTTCGAGATGAGCAAGCACCTCTCGCAACATCTGAAGTAGGACGCCACCCTACTCCGTCGGGTCCATCCTCGGAGCGGCCGCCTCAGGCGGCCCTGGGTGAAACCAGCATCGGCCGGGCGATGGGCGGCGGATCGCCCGTCCAGCTGACCGAGCCGGCGCTTTCCGCGCCCAGCGCCGCCATGGCGGCGATGAAGGCGTGCGCCGGCGCCGGGACAGGCGCGGCCGGATCGACGATCCGCGTCCCGATCCCGCCCACTCCGAGACTGGTCGTGAAGGTCGAGCCCAGATAGTCGCCGTCCAGGTTGATCCTGGCGGTGTGGGTCCCGTCGGTGACGGTGAGGACGCCCGAACCCGAGCTGCCGGCGAAGGTGGCCGTGGTGGTTCCCTGAGCGAAGGTGATGTCGTCGAGATCCAGGGCGTTGGCCCCGGTGGTGGAAAGGCCGTCGATCGCGCCGCCGTAGGTCTGGCCGTGAGCCAGTTCCAGGGTCCCGGTCGAGCCGGCGGTGAAGACCACGTTCTGGTTGAACGCCCCGGCGAACTTCAGGGTCCCGCTCACCAC
>DASRLN010000237.1:0-8819 GCA_035648435.1 Caulobacteraceae bacterium | reverse complement strand
AGGCGGTTCAGGCCGGCGGCGGCGAGGAGCAGGGCGTCGGCCTCGCCGGCTTCCAGCCTGGCCAGGCGGGTATCGACGTTGCCTCGCACGGCGACCATCGCCAGATCCGGCCGGCGGTGGAGGGCCTGGGCCTGCCGGCGAAGGCTGGCGGTGCCGAGACGCGCGCCGACGGGCAGGGCGTCGAAGCTCGCGAAGCGGTCACTGACGAAGGCGTCGCGCGCGTCCTCGCGCTCCGGGATGGCGGCGATGGCCAGGCCCGGCGGCCCCTCGGCCGGCATGTCCTTGAGGGAGTGGACGGCGCAGTCGATGTGGCCGGCGAGCAACGCCTCCTCGATTTCCTTGGTGAACAGGCCCTTGCCGCCGACATCCATAAGGCGGCGATCCTGGATGCGGTCGCCGCTGGTGGTGATGTGGACGAGAATGGCCGCTTCGTCGTCGCCGAGCGCCCGCGCGATGGCGGCGCGCATCAGGCCGGCCTGGGCCAGGGCGAGCCTGGACGCCCGTGTGCCGATGCGAACCTGTTGCCTGATCATGCGCCGACGGCTACCCCACGGGGCCACCCCTAGCAATGTGCATGGTCCCGCTGCCCACAACCGTCCTCGGCATCGAAACCAGCTGCGACGAGACCGCCGCGGCGGTGGTGCGCGTGGCCGAGGGGCGCCAGCCGAGGGTGCTCTCCTCGGTCGTACTCAGCCAGATCGCCGATCACGCGCCCTACGGCGGGGTGGTGCCGGAGATCGCGGCCCGCTCGCACGTGGAGGCCATCGACGCCGTCGTGGAGCGGGCCTTGGCGGAGGCCGGGATCGGCGTCGAGGGACTGGACGCCATCGCCGCCACCGCCGGGCCGGGGCTGGTGGGCGGGGTGATGGTGGGGCTGTCGTTCGGCAAGGCGATGGCCCTGGCGCTGGACAAGCCCCTGATCGCGGTCAACCACCTCGAAGGTCACGCGCTTTCGGCCCGGCTCACCGCCGATATTCCCTATCCCTTTCTGCTGCTGCTGGTCTCCGGCGGCCATTGCCAGCTGCTGGAGGTGGCCGGGGTCGGCGCCTGCCGGCGTCTGGGAACGACCATCGACGACGCGGCCGGCGAAGCCTTCGACAAGATCGGCGGCGCGCTCGGTCTTCCCTATCCCGCTGGCCCGGCGCTGGAGCAACTCGCCGAGGGTGGCGATCCGGCGCGGTTCCCCCTTCCCCATGCCCTGCGCGGCCGCGACGGCTGCGACTTCTCCTTCTCCGGCCTGAAGACCGCCGCCGCCCGCATCGCCGCCCGCCTCGCCACCGACGAGGATCGCCGCGACCTCGCCGCCGCCGTCCAGGCCGCCATCGCGCGGCAGCTGGTGGAGCGGGCGGAGGCGGCGATGCGATCTTTCCTTCCCCGCCTTCTTGCGGGGGAGGGGGACCACGAAGTGGTGGAGGGGGCGCAAAGCCCCGTGCGCCGGCGCTCGCCGCCTTGCGCCCCTTCCACCCCCCGGCCTTCGGATCGGGCGGTCCCCCTTCCCCGCTTCGCGGGGGAGGAGAAGAGGCGTTTCGTCGTCGCCGGGGGAGTGGCGGCCAATCGCGCCGTGCACGCCGCCCTCGAAGCGCTCGCCGACCGTGAGGACTTTGCCTTCTTCGCCCCGCCGCTGGCCTATTGCACGGACAACGCGGCGATGATCGCCCTGGCGGGGGCCGAGCGGCTGGCCCTGGGGCTGGTCGATGGTCTGGATGCCGTGGCGCGGCCGCGCTGGCCGCTGGACGAGGACGCCGCGCGGCTGCGTCCCACCCACGTGGCCGGACGCAAGGGGGCCAAGGCATGAAGACGGTGGGCGTGATCGGCGGCGGGATCAACGGGGCGCACGAGAATTCGCTGTTCCTTTCCGGCGTGACCCTCGATCCGGCGATCGCGGCGACGGGCGATCTGGCCGATCTCGCCGGCGCCGATTTCATCCTCGCGGTGGCCCCGGCCCAGCATCTGCGCGTCACCCTGAACGCTCTGGCGGGGGGGGCGAGGCCGGGCCTGCCGATCGTTCTCTGCGCCAAGGGCGTCGAGCAGGGCACGCTGAAACTGATGACCGAGGTGCTGGCCGAGACGATCCCGGCCGCCCGACCGGCGGTCCTCTCCGGTCCGAGCTTCGCCGGCGAGGTGGCGCGGGGCCTGCCGACGGCGGTGACCCTCGCGGCGGCGGAGCCTGGCTTGGCCCATGCCATTGCCCAGGCCATCGCCACGCCGACTTTCCGGCCCTACGTCGCCGACGACATGATCGGCGCGGAGGCCGGCGGGGCGGTGAAGAATGTCCTGGCCATCGCCTGCGGCATCGTCGAGGGCCGCCAGATGGGCCGCGGCGCCCACGCCGCCCTGATCACCCGGGGCTTCGCCGAACTCACCCGCCTGGCGGTGGCCCTGGGCGGCGACGCCGAGACCGTGGCCGGACTCTGCGGCCTGGGCGATCTCATCCTCACCTGCTCAAGCCCGCAGTCGCGCAACATGAGCGTGGGCCTGGCCCTGGGCCGCGGCGAAAGCCTGGAGGCGGCGTTGGCCGGCAAGCTGTCGGTGGCCGAAGGGGTGGCCTCGGCGCCGGCGGTCATCGCCCTCGCCCGCCGCCACGATGTCGAGACGCCGATCTGCGACGCCGTCGCCGCCATCCTCGCCGGGGACGTCGCCGTGGCGCCGGCCATCGCCGCCCTCCTCGCCCGCCCCTTGAAGGTGGAATCGTAAAGGACACCCGCCATGGCTCTCTTCGCCCTGATCTGCACCGACAAGCCGGACTCCCTGGCCCTGCGCATGGCCACGCGGGAGGCGCATTTCGCCTACGCCCGGGTCCACGCGGGCGCGATCCGGCTGGGCGGACCGTTCCTCACCGCCGACGGCGGGATGGCCGGCTCGCTGACCTGTTGGAGGCGGCGGATCTGGCCGCCGCCGAGGCGTTCAGCGCCGCCGACCCCTACACCCTGGCCGGTCTCTTCGAGAGCGTCGATATCCGCCCGTGGAAGGTGACCTTCGGCGCGCTGGCTTGAGGGACAATCCCGCCCAGCCGGCGCCGGGGACTCGCCTCTGCGGCCTCGGCGACGTGGGCGATCCGGGCGCCAAGGGATTTATGTTCCGTGACGGCGAGATGCTCTTCCTGGGCTTCGTGGTCCGCCGGGGCGGGGAGGTGACCGGATTCGTCGATCGCTGCCCGCACGCCGCCATGCCGCTGGCCCTCATCGGCGACCGCTATCTGACCGGCGAGGGCGACCTCATCCTCTGCGCCTCGCACGGCGCCCTCTTTCGTCCGGGCGACGGAACGTGCGTGGCCGGACCCTGCGCGGGCAAGGCGCTGACGCCGTGGCCGGTGAGGATCGAAGGCGGCGCCATTCTTGCTGGCTGACGGCCATGGCCGATCCCCTGCGCGCTCTCGCCAGCCTCAACGGACGCTTTGCCGCGCCGCTCGCCCAGACCCTGCTCGGCGCCCAACGCGGCGGCGGGGACGCGGCGGCCTTCGCGGCCCACGCCGCCGCCGCCGGGTTCGAGTTCACCGAATCCTGGGCCGACGACAATATTCCCTTCTCCGCGCCCCTCCTGCGGCGGTTCGCCAAGGACCGCGGGCCGATCGCCTATCTCGAGATCGGCGCCTACGAGGGCCGCAACCTCGCCTTCATCGACTGGCTGCTGCCGGGCCGCGTCGAGGCGACGGTGATCGATCCGTGGTTCGACGAGGCGCTCAATCCGGAAGACAAGTATCACGCCGTCGAGCCCCGCTTCCGCCGCAACGCCGGGCGCCTCGGCTTCCCGGCGCTGAAGGTGATCAAGGGCTTTTCCACCTACGAGTTGCCGCGGATGCTGGCGGCCGGCGAGGCTTTCGATCTGATCTACGTCGATGGCAGCCACACCGCCTGGGCGGTGCTCACCGACCTCGCCTTCTGCGCCGCCATGCTCCGGGTCGGCGGCCTGATCATCCTCGACGACTACTGGCACGAGGTCAGCGAGATCGGCGGTCCCGGCGTCAAACAGGCCGTCGACCGCTTTCACGGCGCCTTCCGCCGCTACTTCGAGATCGAAGCGGTCTACCGGCAAGTGGCCCTGCGCAAGACGGCGGAGATTCCGCGATAGAGTACCCTTCTCCCCTTGCGGGAGAAGGATAGGAAATAATCACACCTTGGCTTCCTCCTCGAACTCCTTGACCGCCGCGATCAGGCCCGCGGCCGCCAGTTTCACCAGTTCACCGCCCTTCTCAGGGGTGGCGAGACCGGGGTCGGAGCCCATGCGGCCATCGGGAAAGCGGGCGCGGAAGTCGGCGGCTTCGCGGATCGGGCCGGTGGGAGCGATCTGGGGCGCGTAGTTCGCCGCCTTGACGTGATCCGGATAGGCCCACTGGGTGACGGCGATCTCCGATGGGGTGGCGTGGCTGCCGTGGCCGGCGGGGAACTGCTGCTGGGCCAGGCGGAAGACCCCGGCGAGGTCCCACCAGTTCTTCAGCCGGCAGGCGAAGCCGGCGCGGCGGCCCGCGAAGCTCGCCTCGGCGTAGAGTTCGGAGAACGCCGCCTCCATGGTGGCGACATTGCCGCCGTGGCCGTTGAGGAACAGCAGCCGGGTGAAGCCGTGGTGGGTCAGCGACCGCGTCCAGTCGCCGATCGCGGCCATGAAGGTCGAGGGCCGCAGCGCGATGGTGCCGGGAAAGTCCAGATGGTGCTGGGCCATGCCGATGTTGAAGGTCGGCGCGATCAGGATGTCGGCGCTCTTCTGCGCCTCGTGGGCGATGATCTCCGGACACAGCCAGTCGGTGCCCAAGAGGCCGGTCGGTCCATGCTGTTCGTTGGAGCCGATCGGAATGACGATGGCGGTGGATCTGGCGAGAAAGCCCTCGATCTCCGGCCAGGTGGAAAGATGCAGCAGCATGTCGCTCCCTCGCGGCGGCTCACTTGCGGCCGTCCCCTCCTAACGCCTAGGCTGGCGCGAGGGAAATCCGAGGAGGAGACGAGCGCCATGCGCACCAACGGCATCAACCACCTGGCCCTGGTCTGCCGCGATATGAACGAGACCCAGCGGTTCTACACCGGGGTTCTGGGCATGCCGCTGGTCAAGACCGTGGCCCTTCCCGATGGCGGCCAGCATTTCTTCTTCGACTGCGGCGGCGGCTCGCTGCTGGCCTTCTTCTGGTGGGAGAACGCGCCGCCGGCCGCGCCGGGCATCGCCTCGGTGGCCGATTTCCCGATGAAGCCGATGACCGCCGTCGGATCGATGAACCATGTCGCCTTCAGCGTCGATGAGGCGGTCTTGGAGGCCTGTCTCGCCCGCCTGCAAGCCGCCGGCGTGCCCGCCACTCCGTCGGTGGTCAACCATGACGACAGCCCCATGGGCGTGGCCCGCCACAACCATCCCGGCGTCTTCGTGCGCTCGGTCTATTTCACCGACCCCAACGGCGTCATGCTCGAATTGGCCGCCTTCACCCGCGCCTTCGAGCCGGGCGATGTGCGCCACGAGGCCGCCTCGCCCGCCGCGCCGGTCCTTACGGAGGCCTGATCCCATGGCCCGACTGCGACAGGTCCCGCGCGCCGAGGTCAAGGACAAGACCATCCTGCGTATCTACGATCTGCTGTTCGGCGACCGCTGCCCGGTGCACAAGCCGGGCACCGAAACCGGCACCCGCGGCGACTGGTGGACGACGTTCGCCAACAGCCCCGACGCCTTCGCCCACGCCGTGGCCGGCTTTTCCTACTATCGCGACCCGGCCCGCAAGATCGACCCGGTGCTGCGGGAACTGGGCCAGACCCGGGTCGGCTGGGCCAAGGGCAGCCAGTTCGTCTTTTCGCAGCACTGCAAATCCCTGCGCGGCCTGAAGGTCTCCGAGGAGAAGATCGCCGCCATTCCCCACTGGCCCGTGGCCGACTGCTTCTCCAAGCAGGAGCGCGCGGTCCTGGCCTAT
Organism: Caulobacteraceae bacterium; assembly: GCA_035648435.1. Taxonomy (GTDB): domain Bacteria; phylum Pseudomonadota; class Alphaproteobacteria; order Caulobacterales; family Caulobacteraceae; genus Acaudatibacter. The sequence continues at coordinate 2,938 of DASRLN010000237.1, read as the reverse complement.
GTCGATTGTCTGGCCCTCTGCGCCGGCCGAACGCCGGAGCCGGTGTTCGAGGCGCTCAAGTCGTTCCTCGATGACGAGGAGATCCTCGAACTGACCTACATCGTCTGCCTCTACGACATGCACGCGGTGATGAGCCGCGCCCTGCGCACCGAATACGACGATCGCGACGATCCGGTGGTCGAGGTCGCCGCCCCCGCCAGCTTCTCGGCCCGCGATTTCCTCGACACCGGGCGGCGGCCCTAGGCGGCCGCTTGACCTGCCTCCCATCCCTTGCAGGCCAGCAGGATCGCGCGAGGGATCTTCTTTTCCCCATTCGAGTAGTAGGCGACCATCCGCCGCGAAACACCCAATGCGGTCGCGGTCGCGCTCAGCGACAAGCCATGACGCAGGCGCCACTCCAGAAAGGTCCGGGCGTCGTCGTGTCCCGTGGCGGAGAGTGTTTCCAGCCAAAGGCTGTCGGCGCCCAGTTCGACGCCCGATGGCCAGGCGACGCCATGTCCCCATTCGCCGACCGTCCCGGCGGCGAACTCGGCGGGGGTCCGCAGCGATCGAAAGCGCCGGTCGCTCAGCATATTCGAGAGATCGATTTCCGCGTGGACTCCGTCCGACCACCGAATTCGCAGCGAGGCCGGCGCATGCGCCTCCACCGCCGTGATCGTCCTCATCCTGTCCGAACCGTTCATCCGTTGAGCGCCTTCCATTGTGCTTCCAGCAACCCTCGATGATCCGCGGCCCAGGCCCTCGCTCGTCGGAGAACCGCCGGCGGCGCTTCACCGACGATGAGTTCCAGAGACTGGATGGCTACGGAACATCGATAGCCGGGACCCTCGACGTGGAAATGCGGCATGCCATGCTCCCGGCCATAGACCGAGATTTTCCAAGCCAACTCTCGGTGGACCGTCACCACGGATTCCGTCTAGTGCAACGAATGCACCAGTGCAAGCCGGGCGCCCTGTTGTGCGCGCAGCTTCCTTGCCATTCCGGCCGCCGCCCGCATACTCGCCAGCCGAAACGCCGGACCAAAGGAGTCACACGTTGAGCGAAGTCCAGGTCTTCCCCGTCCCCCGAGAGTGGGCCGAGCGCGCCCATATGGACGCGGCGGGCTATGACGCGGCGTGGAAGCGGGTCGAGGCTGACCCCGAGGGCTTCTGGCGCGACGTCGCCGGCCGCCTCGACTGGACCCGGCCCTTCACCACCGCCAAGGATGTCTCGTTCGACAAGGACGATTTCCACATCCGCTGGTTCGCCGACGGCCAGCTGAACGTCAGCGCCAACTGCCTCGACCGGCACCTGGCCGCGCGCGGGGACGAGGTGGCGATCATCTGGGAGGGGGACGATCCGGCCGACTCCCGCACGATCACCTACCGCGAGGCCCACGCCGAGGTCTGCCGGATGGCCAATGTGCTCAAGGCTGAGGGCGTGGCCAAGGGCGACCGGGTGACCATCTACCTGCCGATGATCCCCGAGGCGGCCTACGCCATGCTGGCCTGCGCGCGGATCGGCGCCGTCCACTCGGTGATCTTCGGCGGCTTCTCACCGGATTCGATTTCGGGACGCATCCAGGACTGCGACTCGAAGGTGGTGATCACCGCCGACGAGGGTCTGCGCGGCGGTCGCAAGGTGCCGCTCAAGGCCAACGTGGACGAGGCGCTCGAGTCATGTCCCGATGTCCGCCGCGTCCTGGTCGTCGCGCGCACCGGCGCCGACGTGCCGATGAAGCCCGGCCGCGACGTCGCCTATGGCGAAGCGCGAGCGCGGGTGTCCGCCGATTGCCCACCCGAACCCATGGGGGCCGAGGATCCCCTCTTCATCCTCTACACCTCCGGATCGACCGGCAAGCCCAAGGGCGTCCTGCACACCACCGGCGGCTACCTCGCCTGGGCGGCGTGGACGCACGAACTGGTCTTCGACTACCGGCCGGGCGAAATCTTCTGGTGCACCGCCGATGTCGGCTGGGTGACTGGCCACAGCTATATCGTCTACGGACCGCTGGCCAACGGCGCCGCCACCCTGATCTTCGAGGGCGTGCCCAACCATCCCACGGTGAGCCGCTTCTGGGAGGTCATCGACAAGCACCAGGTGCAGATTTTCTATACCGCCCCCACCGCCTTGCGCGCCCTGATGCGCGACGGCGACGAACCCGTGAAGCGTACCTCCCGCAAATCGCTTCGGCTTCTGGGCACGGTGGGCGAGCCGATCAATCCGGAAGCCTGGCTGTGGTACCATCGCGTGGTCGGCGACGGGCGCTGCCCGATCGTCGATACCTGGTGGCAGACCGAGACCGGCGCCTGCCTGATCGCCCCGCTTCCGGGGGCGACGCCGCTCAAGCCCGGCTCCGCCACCAAGCCCCTGCCGGGCGTGAAACTCCAGCTTGTCGATGCGGACGGCGCGGTGCTGGAGGGCGCGGCCAGCGGCAATCTCTGCATCACCGACAGCTGGCCGGGCCAGATGCGCACCGTCTATGGCGATCACGACCGCTTCATCGCCACCTATTTCACCACCTATCCCGGCAAGTATTTCACCGGCGACGGCTGCCGCCGCGACGAGGACGGCTACTACTGGATCACCGGCCGGGTGGACGACGTGATCAACGTCTCCGGCCACCGGCTCGGGACCGCCGAGATCGAAAGCGCCCTGGTCGGCCATCACGCCGTCGCCGAGGCCGCCGTGGTCGGCTATCCCCACGACATCAAGGGCCAGGGCATCTACTGCTACGTCACGCTCAAGGCGGACCAGACGCCCACGGATACATTACGCGCCGAACTGGTCAAATGGGTGCGCCACGAGATCGGCCCGTTCGCCTCCCCCGACGTCATCCAGTGGGCGCCGGGCCTGCCCAAGACCCGCTCCGGCAAGATCATGCGCCGGATATTGCGCAAGGTCGCCGAGGGCGACACCGGAAACCTCGGCGACCTTGCGCAATATCCGGCGCATGATC
>DASRLN010000236.1:0-5641 GCA_035648435.1 Caulobacteraceae bacterium | reverse complement strand
TCCAAGGTCGCGGCGCTGTCGGTGGTCGCCCGCAACACCTCGTTCACCTTCAAGGGCAGGGCCGTCGATGTCGCCAAGGTCGCCCGCCAGCTGAACGTCGGCCATGTCCTGGAAGGCAGCGTTCGCAAGGCCGGCGGCCGGGTGCGGATCACCGCCCAGCTGATCGACGGGGCAACCGGCGATCATCTCTGGGCCGAACGCTGGGACCGCGACCTGACCGACATCTTCGCGATCCAGGACGAGATTTCGGAGGCCATCGTCGGGGCCCTCAAACTGCGGCTGCTTCCGGAAGAGAAGGCGGGCATCGAGCGGCGAGGAACGACCAGCGCCGATGCCTACAACCTCTATCTGATGGCGCGGCAGTACCTGGTCAGCGGCAACGAGGGCGATATCCGGGCCGGCGAGGCCATCCTTCGCCTCTGCCGCCGGGCCATCGAGCTCGACCCCGGCTACGCGCGCGCGTGGGCGCTGATGGCGCTTGCCGAGACTTCCTTGCGCTTCGTCGGCGGGCGGCCGGAAGACGGCCTGGCCGCCGTCGAACAGGCGCTCCTGCTCGACCCCGACCTGGCCGAAGCCCACGCCATCATGGCCAGGCACCGGTTCCGCCAGGGTCGCTTTGGCGAAGCGGCCGACGAGATCCAGATCGCCGTTCGCCTGGATCCGGATTCTTATGAGGTGAACATGAACGCCGGTCTGGTGCGATTCAAGGAGGGCCGGCTCGCCGACGCCATCGGCCACTATGAAAAGGCGACGGCGCTGATGGAGACGGGGATCGCCGCACCGGGCATGCTGCTCACCTACTACGGCAAGATCGGCGATGGGGAGGGGGCCCGCCGCGCGGCGCGGACGACCCTCGCCCGGGCCGAGAACATGCTGGCGTGCGAGCAGGGCAACGGCACGGCGATGGGCTTTGGCGTCTGCGCACTCGCGGTGCTCGGCGAAGCCGAACGGGCCAGGGACTGGATCGGCCGGGCCCTGCTGACCGATCCGGAGAATATCGGCATGCGCTACAACTTCGCCTGCGCCCTGAGCCGCAACCTTGGGGATATCGACGGCGCCGTGGATTTGATTGCGGCGTTCTTCGCCAAGGCCACGGAGGGGGACCTGAACTGGGTCGATATCGACCCCGACCTGGACCGCATCCGCGAGGATCCGCGCTTCAAGGCCATGCGCGCCGCCGCCCACGCCCGATTGGCGGCGAGCGACGGTCTGGCCTCGGCGGCGCCGTCATAGCCATCATTCCTCGGTGACCGCCCGGTGACCGTGCGGCCTATCCCAGGGCCGCGACCGCGTCGCGCCGAAGCCAGCCGGTGAACCGCAAGCGGGTCATCCAGAACACCAGCAGGCCCAGCGGCAGGAACTGGGGAAGGAACAAGACCAGCGGCGCGTGATAGAGACCGGGCAGGAGCCGGGGCAGTCCGTTGGTGAAGGCCGAACCCGCGGCCAGCGTGAGCCCCAGACACATGCGCCACAGATGCCGCGCAATCCGCGGCGCACCCGAGACGCCGCCGGCCAGGACCACCTTGACGTCCGAGATCGCCGCAATGGCGAGCACGGCGGTGAAGCTGTAGATCGCGATGAGGACAGGACCCTTGAGCGGGACCGTGCTCCTGAACAAGGGCGGCAAGCCGGCCGCCAACTGAAACGACAGGATCGCGAAGGGCGCGCACAGACAGACGGCGGTGACCAGGAAGATCCTTTCGGGAAGTCCGACCGCGACCGGTCTGCGCCGCACGGTCATCCAGGCCGAGACCGACGGGAACGCCGGGCTGCTGGACGAGACGTGGCTGACCCACACGATCTCGGTGCAGCCGCGCTACGTCTTCGGTATCCTCGGCGATCATGCGGACACGCTGCTGAGGAGCCTGGAGAGTTCGAAATCCACGCGCGGGCGGGTCGAGAGCCTGCTGATGCCGATCCTGCACAAGGGCGAGGCGAGCATGGAGGTGATCGCCGCGAAGATGGGGTTGAGTCGGCAAACCCTGTTCCGGCGGCTGAAAGACGAGGGGGCGACGTTCGAGAAGGTGCTGACGCGCTGCGCCGCGAGATGGCGCTGCGCTATCTGGGCGCCGGCAAGGTCTCGGTCAACGAAACGGCCTATCTCGTCGGATTCTCGGAGCCGGCGGCGTTCTCGCGCGCCTTCAAGCGCTGGACGGGGAAGAGCCCGCGCGACGCGCGAGGCGGATGAACCGCGGCCGTCGCGCCTGGAGCCGGGTTGAAGATGAGATGCACCGACGAGTGTGAATCGCCCGCGGACGCGGCGAGGGCGGACAAAGCCCTTGAAACGCCAAGACGCCAAGGAAGACTTTTGCGCTTCGCGCGAAGCGCCATTCTTGCCTTCTCTCCTTGGCGTCTTGGCGTTCAAAATCGCGACCCGGCGGGGGATGGCGCCTCCGGGGCCACCGGCCTTAGTGTGGCGTGCGGCCAAATCCGGCGCCACGGGGGATCGGGTCTCGCCTCGGGAACCGGCGGCGGTCCCGGGAATTTTGCTGTGAGCAGCGAGGGCCTTGCATGGATGGAGACGTCGCGATCCGCGGACCCAGCCGGCGCGGCCTGATCGGCGCGGCGGCCGGACTGGCCGCGGCCTCGGGGGCAAAGCTCGCGGCCGGCGCGCCGGCGGCGCCGCCCGCGGAGGCCGGCCAGGTGGACATGCGCCTGAACATCAATGGACGGGAAAGCCCCCTGCGGATCGATGTGAGGACCTCGCTGCTCGACGCCCTGCGCGAACATCTCGATCTGACAGGGTCGAAGAAAGGCTGCGACCAGGGCCAGTGCGGCGCCTGCACGGTGCTGATCGACGGCGAACGGGTGCTCGGCTGCCTGACCCTGGCGATCACCGCCCAGGGCCGGGCGATCACCACCATCGAGGGGCTGGCCGCTCCGGACGGGACGCTTCACCCGATGCAGCAGGCGTTCATCGACAACGACGCCTTTCAGTGCGGCTATTGCACGCCGGGCCAGATCCTCTCGGCGGTCGCCTGCGTGGCCGAGGGTCACGCGACGACCGACGCCGACATTCAGGAATACATGAGCGGCAATCTCTGCCGTTGCGGCGCCTATCCCAAGATCGTCGCCGCGATCCGGCAGGCGCGCGGCTGATGCGGCCGTTCGCCTATGAGCGCGCCGCCGACGTCGCGCAGGCCTCGCGCCTGGGCCGGGACACCGGCCAGGGCGAGACCGACGCGCCCGTGCAGTTCCTGGCCGGCGGGACGACACTGATCGATCTCATGAGGCTCGACGTGCTGCGACCGGAGCGGCTGGTGGACATCGGTCCCCTCCGCGCCGCCAACGCCGGCATCGAGCCGAGTGCGGGCGGCCTGCATCTGGGGGCCGCGGCGAGCATGGCCAAGGTCGCCGGTCATCCCGATGTGCGGCGGGACTATCCGGCCATCGCCCAGAGTCTCGCTCTGGCGGCCAGTGCGCAGATCCGCAACATGGCGACGCTGGGCGGCAATGTCCTGCAGCGGACGCGTTGCACCTACTATCGTGATCCCACCTGGGCGGCCTGCAATAAGCGCCTTCCCGGGTCCGGATGCGCCGCGATCGGCGGCGTCAATCGCCGTCACGCCGTCCTGGGCGTCGATGACAGCTGCATCGCCCAGTATCCGGGCGACTTCGGCGTGGTGCTGGCCGCCTTCGACGCCGATGTCGAGGTCACCGGCCCGGGTGGCGCGAGGCGCCTGCCGTTCGCGTCCCTGCACCGGCCGGCGCAGGGCAAGCCGCACATCGAGACCACCCTGCGGCCCGGGGAGGTGATCACCGGCTTCGACGTGCCGGCGGGGCCGTGGACACGGCGCTCGCTCTATCTGAAGATCCGCGACCGGGCTTCCTATGAGTTCGCCCTGGCCTCGGCTGCCGTCGGGATCGCACTTGATGGGCCGATCGTGCGCCAGGCGAGGATCGGCATCGGCGGCATGGCCTACCGGCCGTGGCGGGCGCGGGAAGCCGAGGCGGCGCTGATCGGCAAGACGCTCGATGAATCGACCGCGCGGGCCGCGGCGGAGGCGGCGTTCACCGGGGCCGTGACCCACGGCGGCAACGACTTCAAGCCCGAGCTGGGCCGCCGGACGCTGGTCCGCGCCCTGCTGGCGGCCGGGGCGCTCCGGACGGGAGAAGGCTGAGGATGCCCAGGGACACCGCCGAACTCTACGGCCGACCGACGCCGCGCATCGACGGGGTGGCCAAGGTCACCGGCGCGGCCCGCTACGCCTCGGACGAACCGGTCGCCAATCCGGCCTTCGCGTGGCTCATCACCAGCACCATCGCCCGGGGACGGGTGGGCGCCCTTAAGCTCGAGGCCGCCAGGGCCACACCCGGCGTGCTCGACATCCTCACCCACGACAACGTCGGGTCGCTGGCCAGGCCGCCGGCGCAGATGGACGGAGGCCCGACCGCCACCACCCTGGAGAGCGACAGGATCTGGTTCGCCGGCCAGATCATCGCCATCGTCGTGGCCGACACCCTGGAGGCGGCGCGGGAGGCGGCCAACCGGGTGGAGGTCGCCTATGTGGCGCAGGCGCCGTCGGCGAGCTTCGACAGCCCCGGCGTGACCGAGGAGGCGCACAGGACCACGCCCGAAACACCCGATCCGCGAAAGGGCGACGCGGTCGCGGCGCTGGCGGCGGCGGAGATCAGGATCGACGCCCATTATTCGACGCCGACCCAGCATCACAATCCGCTCGAACTGTTCACCACCACCTGCGCCTGGGACGGACCGCTCCTCACGATATACGAGGGCTCGCAGGCGATGTGGGGGCTCAAGGCCAACGTCGCCAAGCAGCTGGGAATCGACCCGGCGATGGTGCGCACGGTCTCGCGCTTCGTCGGCGGCGCGTTCGGCTCGCGGGGCGGGACGACCGCGCGGACGGCGTGGATCGCCATCGCCGCCCGGCGCGTCGGCCGGCCGGTCAAGCTGGTCGCCACCCGCGACCAGGGGTTCACCATCGCCACCTATCGCGCCGAGACCCGCCATCGGCTGGCGCTCGGGGCGAGACGCGATGGCCGGCTGACCGCCTTCATCCACGAGGGGCGGGAGGTGACGTCGCGGCCCTCCGGCTACAATGTCGCCGGCATCGAGAGCACGGCGCGGATGTACGCCTGTGCCAACATCGCCACCGACGTTCACGTCGTTCACGCCGACCGCGCCACGCCGGGCTTCATGCGTGCGCCGCCGGAGACGCCGTACATGTTCGCCCTGGAAAGCGGCATGGACGAGCTGGCTCATGCCCTCGCCATGGACCCGATCGAGCTTCGGCGGGTCAACGACACGGCCATCGACCCGGTGGACGGAAAGCCGTTCTCCAGCCGCTCGCTGATGGCCTGTTTCGACCAGGCGGCGGCGAAGTTCGGCTGGGGTCGCCGCACGCCAGCCCCCGGCTCCATGCGCGATGGCGACTGGCTGATCGGCTGGGGATGCGCGAGTTCATGCTACCCATCCAACATCGGGCCGGCGGCGGTCCGGGTCTCGGTGACGCCGGAGGGCAAGGCGACGGTCGCGCTCGCCGCCCACGAGATCGGCACCGGCGCCTACACCGTGGTCGCTATCACCGTCGCCGAATCCCTCGGCCTGAAACTGGACGATGTGACGGTGATGATGGGCGACAGCAACCTGCCGCCGGTGCCCGTCGCCGGCGGTTCGAAC
>DASRLN010000235.1:0-7043 GCA_035648435.1 Caulobacteraceae bacterium | reverse complement strand
CTTCAGCTCACCTCGCCCACGCCGGCGCCACCCTGCTCGTCGCCCCAGGCCACGCGACCGGCGCCGTCGATGGCCAGGGCGGTGATCGGCGGACCCTTGTCGGACTTGATCCAATCGATGCCGCGAGCGGCGAGATCGCTGATCCACACCCGCCCGTCGTCGCGTCCGGCGGCGAGCTGCCGGCCGGCGACCGCCACCCGGGTGACCAGGGCGGACTCGTCGTGGCCGACATCCTCGGCCTGCTTGCCCATTGGACCGGCGCCGCCCGAGAATGGCCAAAGGACGACGCCGTTGGCGCCGGAGGTGGCGAGCACCGCGCCGCCGGCGAGGAACGTCAGGCTTCGCGGCTTGGCCGGATAGCCGCCCATGCGCATGTCGCTGGTGTCGGACAGGCGCCAGCCGTGCAGAGCGTTTTCCTGCATCGCCGAGACGACGAACCTGCCGTCGGGGCTGAAGGCGACGGCGACATGCGATCCCGCCCAGCGCAGCATGACCGGCTTCTGCTCCCCGATCCGGGCGTACCACAGGGCGACGCCACCGTAGGTCGCGGCGGCGAGTCGGCGACCCTTGGCCTCGAAGGCGATGGCGGCGACCGATCTGTCATGACGGAAGCGACGCTCGAAGGCGCGGTCGCCGGCGTCCAGGACCTGGACCTCTCGGCCGGCCGCGAAAGCGATCAGGCCGGCGGGCGCGCAGACCGCCAGGGCGTCGATCCAGCGGCCGGGAGTCTCGGCGATCAGATCCGCGCCGGCGCGTCTCGACCAGACCAGGCGCCCGTCGTCGCCGCCGGTGATCACCCCCTCGCCGGACGGATGGGCGGCGGCGTGGAGTATGGCTCCGTCGTGGGCCGTGGTCGCGGCGCCGTCATCCCAGCGGACCGTGCCGTCGCCCAGGGCGAAGGCGGCGCCGCCGCGATCGAACAGGGTCTCGGTGACATAGGCGCCGAAATCGAACCTCATGGCCCGCCTTATGCCATCGCGGCCGGGCTTTACATCGCCGGGCTTCCAGGCGATGGGTGAAAATCTAGGAAGGCGGGTCCTCGGCGGGTCCGGACAAGGAGCGATCGATGGCGGCGAAGCTGGCTGGCGAACGGCACGGCAAGTTCGACCTCGGCAACAACAGCGACATGAACGTCACACCGTTCGTGGACGTGATGCTGGTGCTGCTGATCATCTTCATGGTCGTCGCGCCCCTGGCCACGGTGTCGGTGAGAATCGACCTGCCCCCGGCCAAGGCGCCGCCGCCGGGCCAGCACGACAAACCGCCGACGTTCATCTCGATCCAGGACAGCGGCCAGATCTTCGTCTCGTTCGGCGAAAGTTCGGTGAAACCCTCTTCGCTGCAGGGCCTGGCCAGCGATCTGCCGGCTTCGCTCGGGGTTCCCAATCCGACCAGCCAGCGGGTATTCATCCGCGCCGACCGGCACGTTCGCTACCGCCAGTTCATGGATGTGGTGAACCAGCTCCAGCTCGATGGCTACTACAAGGTCGGCCTGATTTCGGAAAACCTGAGCTAGGCTTTCTAAGCCGCGCAGGCCTCGAAGCCCGCGCGCAAGGCGTCCTCGTTCAGGCCGCGGCCGATGAACACCATGCGGCTCTCCCGCGTCTCGCCCTCGCGCCAGGGGCGCTGGAAGTCGCCTTCCAGCATCATGTGCACGGCCTGGAACACCAGCCGCCGGTCCTCCCCCTCCACCTCCACGATCCCCTTGGCCCGCAGGATGTCCGGACCCTTCGAGGCCAGGACCGCATTGAGCCAGCGGGTCACCCGGTCGCCGATCAGCGGCCGATCCAGGCGCAGCGAGACCCCCCGGATGTCGTCGTCATGGGCATGGCTGTGGGCGCCGCCGTCACCGTGCTGGTCGTGGACGTGACCCTCCTCGCCGTGCGCGGGCGCGAGGAACCGTGGCTCGATCTCCAGTATCCGGTCCAGATCGAATCCCCCGCGTCCCAGGATCGCCTCCAGCGGCACGTCGGCGCGCCGGGCGCGGTGGATCGGGGCCAGGGGATTGAGCCGCCGCAGCCGCGCTTCGATCGCGGCCAGCTCGCCCTCTGGAACCAGGTCGGTCTTGTTGAGCACGATCTGGTCGGCGAAGGCGATCTGTTCGCCCGCCTCGCGGCTGTCGGCGAGGCTCGACAGGACATGTTTGGCATCGACCACGGTGGTGACCGAATCCAACTTGGCGCCGGCCTTGACGTCGTCATCGGCGAAGAAGGTCTGGGCCACGGGGCCGGGATCGGCCAGGCCCGTGGTTTCCACGATGATGGCGTCGAAGCCGCGACCCTGAACGCTTCGCCGCTTCATCAGTCCCGCCAGCACGCGGATCAGGTCGCCGCGCACCGTGCAGCAGACGCAGCCGTTGTTCATCTCGAAGATTTCCTCGTCGGCCCCGACGACGAGGTCGTTGTCGATGCCGATCTCGCCGAACTCATTGACGATCACGGCGTAGCGCTTGCCGTGGGCCTCGCTGAGGATTCGGTTGAGCAGGGTGGTCTTGCCGGCCCCGAGATAGCCGGTGAGAACGGTGACGGGCGTGCGGGTCATCGCCGCCATGTAGGCCGTCATCGCCGGCCATCCAAGCACCCGACGCGGGGACTTGGGGCTCCCGACGCCCGGAAGGCGGGCATCCCGCGCGCGCACATCGTGGCGCACGGCTCCGACACCAGGGATCTGCCCGCGCTGCTGGCGTCGACAACCGTGGACGTGTCTGTCGTCGATGTCCGCGGTTTCATCCGCGCGATCTGCGCCATTCTCCGGCCGCCCGCTCGGGAGGACGCGCTGCGGCGTCTATACGACAACATCGACACTCTTCAGTCCGACGTCGGCCTCACCAACGGCTTCGTGGGTCTGCTACGCCGCCATGCGCTTACGGCGGAATGATCTGCCGAGCACCTGTTCCGAAAGAGCGACCCCGATCGCCTGGGCGAGCCGAGGCGCGACGGCGTTACCTACTTGCCGATATTGAGAACTCCGTGGCCCCGAGAACACGACGCGACTGGGGAAGGATTGCAGCGCCGTGCTCTCCAACACAGTGAGCCTACGGGCGCCTGGCAATTCGCCTCTGAAAGGATCGCCGCCTGCCGCCAGATGGGCGTGATAGCCTGGGACGCGATGCTCCAAATCAAGGAAATGAGTCTTGTTGCCGCCAGCGGACGCGAGAATCGTCGGCGCCGGTCGCGCAAGGTCTATAGGGCGCCCACCGCCGTTGAAGAGTTGGCCGTGGTAGGGGTTGGGGCGGAGGTCGGGACGCTTGGCGAAGGAAATCTTCGATGGGTTGGCTTGGCCGAGCGGTTCTCCGGTCAAGACCATGCCAGAGGGCATGTGCGCGCAATCCCCGTCCGGCATTTTGAACGGCGCCCCATCCCGGGTTCCGATGACGATCAGGCGTCGACGCGACTGCGGGACGCCGAAATCGGCGGTGTTGACCAGTCGCGGCCCGGCGATCCGATAGAGGTCCGACAGGGGGGCCAGCACGTCGGCAAGATAAGCGCCGAAGCTAACCAGGCCAGGCACGTTCTCGAGTAGGAATGCCTTGGGCCGCGCTTCCATGACCGCCCGGACGAATTCCGGGAGCAGATCCCGATGGTCGTCCCAGCCCCGGCGAAGACCCCCTATGGAGAACGGCTGACACGGAGGGCCGCCCGCCACCAGATCTACCCCGCGCCAGTGCGCGAAGTCCATGTTCCTTATATCTCCCTGATGAACCTCCGTACGGGGAAAGCAGGCTCGATAGGTCGCGGCGGCGTCGGCGTCGATCTCGATCGCGAACAGGCTCTCGAAGCCCGCTTCCTGCAGACCAAGGCTCAGACCGCCGGCGCCGGAGAAGAGATCGATCGCTGTATGCGTCACGCCTTGTTCCGCCTGCTCGCTGGAGCGGTTCGACGGCGCCGACTCGGGGGTCGAAACCCGGGCGCACGCGAGGATTATCGAGAACGCTTCGAGAACGCAACGATCTTCCTGGGCACGGTGGCGGGGGTGGGCTGGCGATCGCGCAAGGCCACGCGCCGAAAGCCGCTCCGACTGTTTCCGTTCAAGGCAGGCCGGTTTCGCAGCCCCTCCAGGCGCCCGGCGTCGTCGGCGCGGCGTTGACTTGGCGGGGTCGGATGGTTTATCTCGCCGACCCTCGCCCGCGGGTTCGCTCGCGGGCGCAATTCGTTTTGCGGTTTCGGCCGTATCGCTCGTTCTTGAGGCGCAATGCACATGTACGCGGTGATCAGGACCGGCGGCAAGCAGTACCGGGTCCAGCCCGGCGATCTGGTCGTCGTCGAGAAGCTCGACGGCGAGCCGGGGGCGGCGATCGCTTTCGATCAGGTCTTGATGATCGGCGACGGCCCGGCGGTCACCGTCGGCGCCCCGATCATCGCCGGCGCGTCGGTGAGCGCCACCCTGGTCGAGACCCGCAAGGGCAAGAAAATCAAGGTGTTCAAGAAAATCCGCCGACAGGGCTATCGCCGCACGCGCGGCCACCGCCAGTTCGAGTCGGTCCTGCGCATCACCGCCCTGAGCGGCGACGGCCGCGATGCGAGCTGGGACGGCGAGGTCGATCTGACCCCTCTGGCGGTGCTCAACGCCCGCGCCCGCAATCTCGCCCGGGGCATGGAAGCCGCCGCCGCGGCCAAGGAAGCCAGGCCCGCCGCCGAACCCAAGGCCGCCAAGGTCAAGGCGAAGGCCGCCGCCAAGAAGGCCGCCGCCAAGAAGGCCGCGCCAAAGAAGATCGCCCCGAAGAAAGTGGCGGCGAAGAAAGCCGACGGCGAGAAGCCTTCGGTCGCTGAAGCCGCCGCTCCGGCGGCCAAAGCGCCGGCGGCCAAAAAGCCGGCGCCGAAGAAGGCGGCGGCCGAAAAGCCGGTCAAGAAGGCTGTCGCCAAGAAGGCCGAAGCCAAGGGCGGGACGGCCGCGAAACCCAAACCCAAACCCAAGGCCGCCAAGGCCAAGAGCGCCAAGGACTAGATCATGGCACACAAGAAATCGGGCGGTTCCTCGCGCAATGGCCGCGATTCCGCCGGTCAGCGCCTCGGCGTCAAGAAGTTCGGCGGCGAAGCGGTGCTCGCCGGCAACATCCTGATCCGCCAGCGCGGCACCAAATACTACCCCGGCGAGAACGTCGGCATCGGCAAGGACCACACCCTCTTCGCTCTTCAGTCCGGGGCGGTGAAGTTCGTCACGCGCAAGGCCGACCGAACCTTCGTGACGGTGGTTCCGACGAGCGCCGCCGCCGCCAAATAGGCGATCCGAGCCCACCTCCGGATCGCCTCATTCTCGGGCGATCCGGTTCAGCCGCCGACGGGCGGGAGACCGGGCGCCGGTTTCCTCATCCTCTGGCTGAACAGGCTTGGAAGATCATGAGCTTCCCACTCGCTGCGCCGACCCTGACCACCGACCGTCTTATCCTGCGCGCCTTGAGGGACGCGGACGCGCCGCGCATCGCGGCGCTCGCCAACGACGCCGGAGTCGCCCGGATGACCACCTCCATCCCCCATCCCTTCGCTCTCGAGCACGCCGAGGGCTTCATCGCCCGCATGGCGGGGAACGATCCGGCGCGCGAGATCGTGCTGGCCATCGAACACCGCCAGGACGGTCTGATCGGCGTGCTGGGCTTTCATCCCAAGGACGGCCCCGCGCCGGAGTTCGGCTACTGGATCGGCCGGCCCTTCTGGGGAAACGGCTACATGACCGAGGCCGCGACCGCCGCTCTCGACTGGACCCGCGCGGCCTGGAAGAAGCGCCTGGTGATCGCCGGCTACTTCGCCGACAACCCAGCGTCCGGTGGCGTCCTGGCCAAGACCGGCTTCCTCCACACCGGGGTCGTCGAGCCCCGCTGGTCCCTCGCCCGCGACGCCGAAGCGGAAACCCGCATGATGGTCTGGCTGGCGTAAGGCCGGACCCTTCGTAGCGCGGGGTTTGTCAGCCCGCCCTTGCCCTCGCGCAACCGATCGGCGGGCGCCGAAGAGAGCGGGCTGGAAGCCCGCGCTACGACGCGATCCAGGCGAGATCAGGCGCCGGGCCGCCCCCGCCACAAGAGGGCTTAACAAGCCCCCGCCGCCACGCTATATGAGCTCCCACATCGTCCGTTGGCGCTGGATGGCGCTTTACGAGCGGCGGCCTTGAAAAAGGGCCAGCCGCTTTTTCTTTGGCCGGAGAGGCTCATCGTTTGCGCGGCAAGACCGCCGAGGATCTGAAGCTGCTGGAACTGCTCGATCCGGTCGCCGACGCGGCGGGATACGAGATTGTCCGGCTGCGCCTGATGGGCGGCGACCGGTCTCGGCGGCTGCAGATCATGGCCGAGCTTCCCGACGGGTCGATGCTGGTCGAGGATTGCGCGGCCCTCGCCCGGACGATCGCGCGGGTGCTGGACGCCGCCGATCCGGTCGGCGGGCAATATCTGCTCGAGGTCTCCAGTCCGGGCGTCGATCGGCCTCTGACCAGGTTGAAGGATTTCGCCGCCTGGGAGGGCTGCCAGGCGCGGATCGAACTCGACCGCGTCGCCGACGGCCGCAAGCGCTTCCGGGGTGAACTGGCCGGCCTCGACAACGGTCGCGTGGCCATTGACCTGGAAGGCGAGGACGAGACCACCCTGCTGCCCTTCGAGTGGATCGTCGAGGCCAGGCTGGTGCTCGACGACGCCCTGTTGAAACGCGGCGCCGCGGCTAGAGCCGCCCGCCTCGCCGCCCCCGAACCCACCGCTTCCGAACCCACATCCTTCGACACCGAGAGGAACCCTTAACCCATGACCGTGACCGGCATTTCCGCCAACCGGCTCGAACTTCTGCAGATCGCCGACGCGGTCGCCCGCGAAAAGTCGATCGAAAAGGAGATCGTCATCGAGGCGATCGAGGACGCCATGACCAAGGCGGCCAAGGGCCGCTACGGGGCCGAGCATGACATCCGCGTCAACATCGACACCAAGACCGGCGAGATGACCATCACCCGGGTCGTCACCGTGGTCGAGGACGACGCCGAGGAGGTCAATGAATACGCCCAAAAGCGCCTCGCCGACGCCCTGGCGGAGGACAAGACGGCCGTGGTCGGCAAGACCTACGAGGAAATCC
>DASRLN010000234.1:0-9584 GCA_035648435.1 Caulobacteraceae bacterium | reverse complement strand
ACCGGGGGGAAGGGGGGGGGGCTTGGATGGCTGGCGTTCCAAGGGCGAGATTCCCCTCGCTACGAGGAACCGACTGGTGGCCGTCGCCCTCCTGGCGTTCGTGTTGATGGGTGTCTCAAACTCCGGGAAGGCGCTGCTGGTGCTGATTTTCGGAGCCAAGGATCAGTGTCGTTGTCATTGAGGCGAGGTCGCGGGATGGCTCACAATACAAAGTTGGTGCACGCCGCGATTTTTGCCGTGGGGTTGACCGTCATCACGGTCGGGCCTTCCGCCGGCGCTACCCCTCCCTCTGTCCATCAGTTCGGCGAGCCGTCCGGCGCGGCGGTCCATGCGTCGACCCTTGATCCTGCCGGTGAACCGAAAGCCATCGCCCTGAAGTGCACCACAGCATCGCCTGCGGAGCTTGCGGGCGCCGTCGGTGGAGTCCCGCGAGGCTCGCTCACCCCGGTTTCCGAAGTGGTTTCTGGCGACGCCGAGAGCGATGTCGTGTTCACACAGCCCCTCGGCGGCGGCGCCGCGCCCGGCCACCTCGAGTTTCGTGTCTTTCTGACACGGTACTCCGAGCCCAGCGCCGCCGACTGGGCCAACACCCGGCCAGGGCTGAACGTGCTGAGGGTTCAACACCCACCGGCGGCCACGCAGGTAAGCGCGGCGAACGCCGCCTCGACAGATACCCAGAGCGACTACGGCTTGCACCTCTATGTGCCGGATCAGAGGGTGACCGAATTGCGGCAGCGGCGGTTTCTCTACGTCGTTGCCTGTGAACACGATGGTGGAAAGGACACGCTTGTGGCCTGGGCGAGCCATCGGGTGGGGGTCAGCGCCCGTTCGTCGGCCAGCCTGGTCGGGATAGCGCTGATGCTGGCGGTCTATCTATGCTCGGCGACCTGGGTGTGGTTCAAGCGGAAGCAGGAAGCCCACCGCGCGACGAACATCGTGCCAGTGGCGCCTCTTCGGGTCACCACGGTAACGTCCTGGAGTTGGCTGCGCTGTCTCGACCCGGTTGCGATGACGTCCGATAGCTTTGACAGAGCTAGCCTGTCGAAACTTCAAATTCTCTTCTTTGTCATGCTGGTTGGATTCGGGGTGACGTACTCGTTAATCCGGACAGGATCTCTCTCGGATCTATCGACCTCGATAGTATTCTTACTAGGGATTCCGGCGCTCGGCGCGCTCGGGAACCAGGTGGCTGGAGCGAGCCGTGATCGTCTGAGCCTGGACAATTGGGCATGGCTGGTGAGCCACGGCATAATCCCAATCAACGATCCGGGGCATGATGAGCCGAGATGGACTGACTTGGTCATGACGGAAACCGAACTCAACCTATACAAGTTGCAGGCGTTGACCTTCAGCGTTATTGTTGGTGGCGCGATGATTGTAAGTGGATTTTCAGATCTCGCGAAATTTGTCGTGCCTCCGACCATGCTACAGATCCTGGGCCTGTCGCAGTTCGTCTTCTTCGGTGGTCAGCTCGCAAAACCAGCGAACCTGGGCGATCTGGATGATCTGCTGACGGAACTTCGCAAGCGCATTGTTCAATTCAGAGTCGCCGCCAGTGTCGGCATCGACGTCGATGCCAGCGGCGGCCTCTCCGTCAAGCCGGATCCCGCCAAACCGGCCAGCGCGGTTCTGGATAAGGCCAACGCCAGCGCACGGATTCCGGTGGCGCTGGGCCGCTACAAAGAGGTGGCGGACGAGGTAAGGATCCTGGTCGAAAGTCTTTCTCACCGCGACATCAAGGCGAAGGTACTGGCTGATCCGTTCAACCTATGATCTGGAATCCCGGGAAGTCGCGCCGAGGGAGAACGTGGCGGAGGCAGTGCAAGGAGATTTCGTGAGCGGGAACTCCAGAGTCTTGGTCGGTAAAAGCCGCCCGCCGCCAGCAACCGCGGTCTTGGACCGCGGTATCAGGAACTCGCCTGCCGCCCACGTATGGGGTGCAAACCCTGTAACACCCATGGAGAGCCCATGACCCCTTCCGCCAACCCGTTCACCGCCGACTGGAGCCAGCTCGGCGCCGCCGTCGCGGCCGTGGGCTCTCTGGGCGTCGCCGCCTTCGGCATCGTCGAGTCGGTCGGCAAGGCGTTCGCCTTCACCGTCGCGCTCGGAAGAGACAAGCGGCTCTTCCACTGGGGCCTGCCCTACGTCGGACTGGGCGTGGTGATGAGGATGAGCCGGCCGCTGGAACCGGCCCTGAGGTGCGCCTACGGTGACGGCTGGGCTGGCATCATCGCCCAGCAGTATCGTTCCAATCGCAGCGACGGCTCGGCTCCAGACACCATCCGGCAGGGCGTGCGCCTTGGTCTGCCCTTCCTGGCGGTCCCGGTCGCCGAAACCCTCATCGCCCGGGTCTGGAGCATGGACCCGGCGCGCGCGCTCGACCTGGCCGTGGCGCTCCAGGCATCGACCAGTTCGACACCCGCTGGCGGCGCCGCCTCGGCGGGTCCCACCTCTCCAGGGGCCGTGGATCCGGTCCAGGCTCTGGCCGGCCGGTTCGCGACGGCGCTGGACGCGCGGATCACCGCCGCCTTCCAGCTCGCCGATGAACGCTACGAGACGGTGGCCAAGACCTGGGCCGGCGTCGCCGCCATCGCTCTGGCGTTAGTCTTCAACTGGGGTCTCGCCGGCCATGGCGCCTGTGCCGCCGCGATCACCACCGGCTGCGGCGCCTGGAACGGCGTCTATTCCTGGCCGCTGGCCATCGGTATCGGCCTGGTCGCGGTCCCCTTGGCGCCGGTCGCCAAGGATCTTTCCACCTCGCTGCAGAACGCGCTGACGGCGTTCAAGTCGATCTCCGGCAAGCCGTCCTGAGATGCTGGTCCTCAGCTTTCGCGATATGAGCGTGCCCAGATGCGCGGCCGTGACCTCGGCGGCGGTCTATCGGCTTGGCGCGGTGACGGCCGCGAGCGTATGGGCGCCGCCGCCACGCTATGAATGGGCGCCGTGGCCGGAGGTGACGCAGGCATGGGCGGGCAAGCACGTCTGCTTCGTGGTCCACGGGTTCAACGTCGATCGCGACCGCGGCTACACCGGCTTCGGGGCCGCCGCCCAGGAAATGGCCCCAGGTGGCGCGCTCGCCGCGTTGGCGGGGCCTCCTGGCCCGTTGAACCTCTTCACCCCGGGCGTTGATGTTGCGGTCCCCGTGCTCTGGGCCGGGGACTGGTATCTGCCGATCAACTATCCCTTCCTGCTGCCGGACATCCGCCTGACCGGCAAATATTTCGCCCAACTCATCGCCAGCGCCGCCACCCGGATGGCCCGGGTCTCGTTCGTGACCCACAGCATGGGCGCCCGCGTGGTGCTGGAGACGGTGCAGCAGACGGTGGCGGCGATGGGCCCCCGCGCGCCGGTCTTCGACACCGCCGTCTTCACCGCCGCGGCGACCAGCGACGATGTGCTCGACGATCCCGGCTACGCCCTGGCGGTGGAGGCCATCCGTCGCTTCGTGGTGGTCAGTTCGCGCGCCGATACGGTGCTGTCGGGCGCCTTTCCCGCCGGCAACCTTGTCGAGCAATGGTTGTGGCCGCGAGACCCCGGCGCCGATGAGGCGCTGGGGCGGTACGGACCGCGCCTGAAGGTGGGGTCCAAGGCCTTGAGCAAGACCGAGTGGTATCCGATCCCTCCGATCACCGGGCAAAATCACGGAGACTACTTTCCCGAGCCGTG
Organism: Caulobacteraceae bacterium; assembly: GCA_035648435.1. Classification (GTDB taxonomy): domain Bacteria; phylum Pseudomonadota; class Alphaproteobacteria; order Caulobacterales; family Caulobacteraceae; genus Acaudatibacter. The sequence goes on along the minus strand of DASRLN010000234.1, from coordinate 5,918 downwards.
GAGCCCGTCCGCGCCCTATCCCAACGGCTGGTCGGTGAAACGGGTGAACATTGGCCAACTGGATCAGGCGGTGTTGGACAACCAGGCGCCCCCAACTCTGCTGGCCAGACCCATCACGCCAGTGTCGGGGAATTAAAGCGCGACCGTCTTCCAGAAGGGCGCAAGCCCAGCCCGATCGCTGTCGAATCCAGACCGCCCAGCCGGGCCTTCGACAATCTCCCACCGCTCACGGCGCCACGGCTCCAATCCCGCCCCACCCAGCTCTCTCACCCCAGGCGCCGCCGGAACAGCGCCGCCAATCGCTCCCAGTGCCGCTCCGCCGCCGCCTTGTCGTAGGCGCGGCGCTGCGGGAAGGCGAAGCCGTGCTCGACGCCGGGATAGAGTTCGACCTCGCCGTCGGCGCCTGCCAGCTCATCCATCAGCGTACGGACCATCTCCGGCGGCGCCCAGTGATCGGTCTCGGCGCAGGCGAAATAGAATTCCGCCGGCGAGGCCTTGGCGATCCGGTGCGGGCTGTCGGGCCGGTCGGTGACCAGCCGCACGCCATAGATCGAGGCCGTCGCCTTCACCCGATCGGGCCGGTGGCCGGCGGCGCGGATCGCGAACCGGCCGCTCATGCAGTAGCCGACCGTCCCGACCGTATCCGCCCGCGCGGCCGGATCGGCGTCGGCGAAGGCCAGCATGGCGTCGAAATCGTCCATCACCCGGGCGCTGGAAAGGCCGTTCATCAGTTCGCCCATCCGGGCGCGCTCGGGCGTGTCGGCCTCCAGCGCCCGGGGTCCCAGCTCGATCACCCCGGCGCGCCAATAGAGGTTGGGCAGCATCACATAATACCCCATCGTCCCCAGCCGCCGGGCCATGTCGCGCAGCTCCTCGCGGATCGCCGGCGCGTCCATCAGGAACACGATCATCGGGTGCGGCCCGCCCCGCTCGGGATGGACGACGAAGGTCGTGGTCGCGCCGCCGTTGGCGCCGGTTTCGATCTGGCGTTCGATCATGGAGTCTCCCGTCGCGCTGCGATCTCGCCCTGATACAGCATGTGCTCCCGCCGCTCGCTCAGCCAGGCCGCCTCGTCCGGCAGGGCCAGGGCGTCCAGGTCGCCCGGCGCGGCGGCCGCGTCGTCCACCCATTCCCGGAGCGCCGGACCGCCGTTGATCACGTCGATGGCGCGCTTGCCGTGTTCGTATTCGTAAGCAAAATCGCGCCACAGCGGATAGTCCGGGTAGAGCGCGCGGATGGCCTTGAAGGCCAGCGCCTGGATCCGCCAGGGCCGGAAGGCCAGGTGATCGTAGCTGGGGTCCTCGGTCGAGATCCGCATCCCGTTGCAGAGCATGCCCGTGTGCTTGTGGAACGTCGGTTCGAACCAGCAATCGAGGAGGCGGCAGCCGTCCAGCCACCGGGGCGCCAGGGCCCGCATTGCCGCCATCACGCGCCGGGCGTCGATGTCGGGCGCGCCGAAGAGTTCCAGCGGCCGGGTCGTGCCGCGTCCCTCCGAGAGCGTCGTCCCCTCGACCATCACCGTGCCGGGGAAGGCCCGCGCCATCCAGAGGTTCGGCGCGTTGGGGCTGGGGTTGATCCATGCCCTCTCGCCCAGCGGCCAGCCGTGGCCCGGCCCCGCCTCCGGCCGCCAGCCTTCCATTTCGATGACGTGAAAATCGACGTCGAGTTTCAGGGTGGCGATGAACCAGGCCCCCAGTTCGCCCAGGGTCAGGCCGTGGCGCATCGGCAGCGGTCCGGCCCCGACGAAACTTTCCCATCCCGGCCGCAGCGACAGCCCCTCGACCGGTCGGCCGATCGGGTTGGGACGATCCAGCACCCACACCGCCTTGCCATGCTTGGCGGCCGCTTCCAGCATGTATCGCAAGGTGGTGATGAAGGTATAGATGCGGCAGCCGAGGTCCTGAAGATCGATGAGGACCACGTCGAAGGTCTCCATCATCGCATCGGTGGGCCGGCGCACCTCGCCATAGAGGCTGAACACCGGCACGCCATGCACGGGATCGTTGAAGTCGGGCGTCTCGATCATGTTGTCCTGCTTGTCGCCGCGCAGGCCGTGCTGCGGACCGAACGCCGCGGCGAGCTTCACTCCGTCGCACGCGGCCAGGGCGTCCAGGGAATGAGTCAGGTCGGCCGTCACCGACGCCGGATGGGCGAGGAGAGCCACCCGCCTTCCCGCCAGCGGCGCGCGCAGGGCCGCATCCTCGAGCAGTCGATCGATGCCGAATTTCATCGGGGCTCGGTCCTTGGAAGTTCCAACGCGAAGGCGTCGGGGTGATGGAAGTCCGCCTTGCCGGGCGGATGGGCCAGAGCCCAATAGGAAAGACGCCCACCGACGTCCTCGACGACCGCGCAGAGGCCCAGGCGCCAGGCCGCCTCGCCCAGGTCCGGCGCCGCCCCGGCCAGGTCTATCGAGACCCGCAATTCGAAATGCGTGTCGCTTCTTTCCACCTCGATGCGGGGCGCGGCGATCTCGCTCACCGTTTGCATCCCGGCCCGATAGCCGCTGAACCCGTACGCCGCCCACCGCGTCGAGGGCGCGAAGTTGAACTCGAAATAGGCCGCGCCGGGCGAGGTGCGGACGAAGGCCTCGAAGCAGGTGCGCCGCCACAGATCGTCGGCCCGCGCCTGGGCGCCCGCCGGCGGCAGATGGAGATCGTTCACCGCGCCGGTCACCACATACCTCAACGCCAGGGCGTCGGCGCGGGGACGGGCGATGTCCACCTCGATCCGCGTCACGCCTCGGCGCCGCGACGTGGGATGAAGATTGAGGCTCGCGCGCATCGCCGCCTCATAGCACGAGCCCGGAGCCGATGAAGCCGGTGGCGCCTGCCAGGAACACCCGCATCTTGCACACTCCAACCCCTCGGATCGCCGGCGTCCTCGCCGGCAGCCGACCTGAGCCGGCCGCTGCTATCGGCAAACGATCGACGCGCCGTCGATTGCCGGCGAGGACGCCGGCGATCCAAAGCGCGCGCGGTTGGGCGGCCTGGCTTTGCGGCCTAGAGTGGGCGCGAGTCGGAAACCCGCATGCCCCTCGCCACCCAGCGCCTGTTCGAGATCGTCGCCGAGCTGGCGCGGCGGCCGGGGCATGAGGCGGTGCGGACCCACGTCAGCGTGCTCCTGACCGAGGGCCTGGGGGCCGAGCTGCGCGATATCGGCCATGAGGTTCGCATCGTCGAGGCACGCGGCCGGATCGACGCCCTGCTCGGTCGGACGGTGATCGAGTTCAAGTCCAACCTGCCCAAGGAGCGGCGGGACGCGCTCGAGGAGCTGGGCCGCTATCTGCCCGAGCGGGAGGCGGCCACCGGCGAGCGGTTCGTCGGCGTCGTCACCGACGGGGCGGACTGGGAGGCCTATGAGCTTCGCGGCGGCGCGCCGTTCCTGCTGCGGGCGTTCAAGGCCGATCCGAACCAGCCCGACCGCCTCCTCGTCTGGCTGGACGGGGCGGTGGCCAGCCGCGCCGAGATACCCCCCGACGCCCTCAACATCATCGCCGAACTCGGCCACGAGAGCATCGCCTTTCTGCGCGCCAAGGCGGCCCTGCGCGAGGCCTGGGCGGCGGTCGCGGACCACCCCACCGCCTCCCTGCAACGTCAGCTGTGGTCGCAGCTTCTGACCCTGGTCCACGGCCGCGAGATCGAGGACGATGATCTGTGGCTGCAGCACACCTTCCTGGTCATCGTCGCCAAGTCGATCGCCGCGCGGGTGATGGAGGTCGAGGCCGACGATCCGCAGGCCATTCTCTCGGGGAGGGCGTTCAGCGACGCCGGCATCCTGGGGGCGGTGGAAAGCGACTTCTTCGACTGGATCCTCATCGCCCCCGCCGGCCCCGATCTGGTGCGCCGCCTGGCCCGCCACGTCGGCCGCTTCCGCCTGCGGGAGGTCAGGAGCGATGTCCTGAAGATCCTCTACGAATCCTTGATCGACCGCGACCAGCGCCATGGCCTGGGGGAGTACTACACCCCCGACTGGCTGGCCGCGAAGATGGTCGCCAAGGTGGTGACCGCGCCGCTGCAGCAGCGGGTGCTCGATCCGGCCTGTGGCTCGGGGACCTTCCTGTTCCACGCCGTCCGCCGGGTGGTCGTCGAGGCGGTGGACGCCGGTCTGGAGCCCGGCGAACACGCGCGCCAGGCGACCTGGCTGGTGGCCGGAACCGACATCCATCCCGTCGCCGTGATCATCGCCCGCGTCACCTATCTGCTGGCGCTCGCCCCGGCCCTGGCCGAGCGGGAGGGGCTGATCTCCATCCCCGTCTACCTCGGCGATGCGATGCAGCTTTCGGTGCAGACCTACATGCGCCGCCAGGAACTGGTGATCACCGTACCCGCCCCGCCGGGCGATCCTGGCCGCGCGGTGACCAACGGCGGCGGGGCCACGGGCGGCGGGGTCTCCAACGGCGCCGCCGTCCTGGTCTTTCCCGAACAGCTGGCCAAGGACGGGCCCTTGTTCGACAAGCTGATCGAGGATGTCCGCCTCGCCTCGCTGGCCGGTGATGGCGCCGCCCAGTTCCGCCGCCGCGCGGTGCGCACCATCGAGCAGCACTACAAGCGCGACCTCATCGGCTACGAGGAGGTCGCTCTGGACGACCTCTGCAAGACCTACCTCACCTATGACGAGCTGCGCCGCGCCGGACGCAATTCGATCTGGGGCTACGTCGCCCGCAATCTCACCCGACCCTTCACCTTCTCGGCCGGCGTTCGCTGGGCCCATGTGCTGATCGGCAATCCGCCGTGGCTCGCCTTCCGGCACATGACCGACGGCCTGCAGCGCCGGTTCCGCGAACTGGCCAAGGGCGAGCGCATCTGGGTCGGCGGCAAGATGGCGACCCAGGCCGATCTCTGCGCTCTGTTCACCGTGCGCGCCGCCGGCCTCTACCTTCAGGCCGCCGGGACCATCGCCTTCGTCCTGCCCCGCGCCGTGCTGAGGGGCGGCCAGTATGCGCCGCTGCGCACCGGCAGCTACGAGTCCGCCCGCATCGCCTGGGACGAGGCCTGGGACCTCGATCAGGTCGAGCCGCTGTTTCCCGTGCCCGCCTGCGTGCTCTTCGGCCGCCGCCGCGCGGTGGGCAAGCGAACGCCGGAAAGGGTCACCGTCTTCGCCGGGCGGCTGCCGATGCGGGACGCGCCGGAGGATATGGCCGATGCGAAATTGAATCGCACCGACGGCGTAGCCCCGGATCAGGCCACGAGCGAGGTTCGCTCCGTATATTCGAACGCTTTCTTCGACGGTGCGACGCTGTACCCACGCATGTTCTGTCTGGTTGAGCGAAAGACCGCCGGACGCCTAGGCGCATCCCGGGCCGCGCCCCTGGTCGCCAGCCGCCGGACGACCCAGGAAAAGCGGCCGTGGAAGGACCTACCCGGCCTCGAACACGCCGTCGAGGCCGAGTATCTGCGCCCGGTGTACCTCGGCGAAAGCATCCTTCCCTTCCGCGTCTGGCGCGCCTTCGAGGGCGTCATTCCGGCCATGCCGGACGGCGCGATGATCGACGCCAAGGCGGCGAGCGACCTGGGGATCGCCGGGCTGGGCGCGTGGATGCGAAGCGCCGAGCGCGTCTGGGATGATTACAAGTCGATGCCCCTGACCCTGACCGGCCAGTTCAACTTCTACGGCAAGCTCGGCGCCCAGTACCCGATCCCCGAACTGCGCGTCGTCTATTCCAAGGCCGGCACGCAGCCGGCCGCCTGCATCCTGCGCGACGGCGCCGGCGTCATCGATCACATGCTCTACTGGGCCACGCCCGACAGCGAGGACGAAGCGTATTTCCTCACCGCCATCCTCAACGCCGAGGAGGCGCGCCGCCGCGTCGAGACCCTGCAGTCGCGCGGCCTGTTCGGCGCCCGCGACTTCGACAAGGTGATGTTCACCCTGCCCATCCCGAGATTCTCCGCCGCCTCGCCGTTGCATGTGGCTCTCGC
>DASRLN010000233.1:0-3460 GCA_035648435.1 Caulobacteraceae bacterium | reverse complement strand
CTGAGCGTGGCCGCCAGCGACGTTCTGACCTTCAGCGGATCGGGTGACAGCTTTGCCGGAACCATGGCGACCAGCGGCGAGGTGGTGGTCAGCGGCGTGACCGCGACGGTGGGCTCGGCTGGTCTCAGCCTGACCGGAACCGGTGTGGTCATGCTGAGCAACAACGCCGCCAGCGAGATCACCGGGGCCACGGGCGCCTCGACGCTGACCAACGCCTCGCACATCGAGGGGGCCGGCCAACTGGGCGGCGGGAGCCTGCTCCTGGTCAACAAGGCCGGCGCGGTCATCGAGTCGGTGGACACCATCGCACTCATCGTCAACACCGGCGCGAACACGGTCAGCAACGCCGGGGTGATCGAATCGGCCGGGACCGGCGGGATGACCATCGCCGGCGCGGTCAGCAACAGCGGGGCGCTGGTCGCCGGGTCCTCGACCCTGACCGTCCAGGGCGCGGTGACCGGGACGGGCATCGGCGAGGTGGAGAACGGGACCCTGGCCCTCCGGTCGGGGTTCACCCAGAACGTCACCTTCACCGGCGGCTCGAAGGGAACCCTCGCCCTGGCCGGCAGCCAGGCCTACTCGGGCGTGATTAGCGGCTTTTCGACCACCGGGGCGACGTTCCTGGATCTCCAGGACATCATCTTCGCCGACCTGCTCCCGGCCTCCTCAGGCTACAGCGGCAATACGACCTCGGGAATCCTCACCGTCAAGGACAGCCTGGGGCACACCGCCACCATCCGTCTTGCCGGCAACTACACCGCCTCGGTGTTCGCCTTTTCCAAGGACACCGGCGGGGGAACCATGGTCACCGATCCGACCAAGCCGCCGCCCGCCGCCGCGCCTCACCTGGCCGCGCCGCCACTGGCCCACACCGCCTTCGTCCAGGCCATGGCGTCCCTCGCCGATCCCGGAAGCGCCCGGGCCGTGGCCTGGACCCATGACCACCACGTCTCCCCGATGATGCTCGCGGCGCCGGGACTATCCACGGCGTGACGCTCCGGGCTCCGAACGGCCGGGGCGGTCGCGCGCCGGAAGGGATTGTCCGCAGATGACGCAGATTACACAGAAGAGGAATTATATCAGTCGGCGTTGATGTTGACTCTTGGGATCGCCGGCGAGACTAAAGCGCGATCCCCCTCTCCCCCAATCCTTCATGGGGGAGGGCAGGGTGAGGGGGCGGCGCCGTTCGGAGCGGAATCCGAACCGCGCGACTCTACACCTTGCTCGGCGGTTTGCGCACCGGATGAGCGGCGACCTTGCCCCTCAGATCGCCCACTTGACTGGCGGAAACCACCGGCGCGGCGTTGCCCCAACTGTTGCGGATGTAGCTCGCCACCGCCGCGATCTCCTTGTCGCTCAGTTTCCAGGCGAAGGCCGGCATGGCGAACTGGGTGGGCCGCGTGGCCGTGGCCGGCATGATCGTCCCGGTCAGGACGATGTGAGCCAGAGTCGTCGGGTTGGCCGCCTGGACATTGGTGTTGCCGCCCAGCGGCGGGAAGAAACGCGGAATTCCGGTTCCATCCATCTTGTGGCAACCGGAACAGTTATCGACATAGATCGCCTGGCCCTGGCTCATGACAGCGGCGTCGATCGGCCGCGCGCGGGCGATCCGGGTCGCCGGCAGGGCCTTGAGGTAGGTGGCCACCGCGGCCAGGTCCTGGTCGCTCATCTTCGAGGTCGAGAAGGCGACCACCCGGGCCATCGACCCCGAGGCGCTGGAGTGGGCGTTGCGGCCGGTCTTCAGGAACTCGGCGATGTCAGCCGCCGTCCAGGTCGCCAGGCCGCCGCGCGGGTCGCCGTTGAGATCGGGCGCGAACCAGTTGTCCAGCGTCCCGCCCTGCAAGGCGTCGTTCGTCTTGTCGCCCTGCAACAGGGTCTTGGGCGTGTGACAGGCGGCGCAGTGGCCAAGGCCGTTGACGATATAGGCCCCGCGATTCCACGCCGCGCTTTGCGAAGACCGCGGCTGGAATTCGCCCTCTTTCAGATACAGCCAGTCCCAGACGCTGACCAGGGGGCGGATGGTCAGCGGAAATGGCAGGCGATTGGCCGGCGGCGTGTAGCGAACCGGGGTCCGGCTCATCAGCCAGGCGCGAATGGCATCGACGTCGGCCCGTGAAGCCCGGGTGAAATAGGTATAGGGAAAGGCCGGGTAGAGATTGTGTTTCTGATCGTCCCTGCCGCTGTGCATGGCGCGGTAGAAATCGGCCTCGCTCCACGAACCGATGCCGGTATCCTTGTCGGGCGTGATATTGGCCGAGTAGATCACCCCGAACGGCGTATTGAGCGGATATCCCCCCGAGAGCGCCGGCGCCTGGCCGCGCGTATGGCAGCCGGCGCAATCGCCCATTTCGATGAGATATCGACCTTCGGCGATCATGGCGGCGCTGGGCGGCGCGGGGGCTGGGCTCTCTGGCTGGCTGGAGGCCGCCAGAGCGAAGGCGGCCAGGGCCAGCGCCGCGAAAACCCCCCAGGAGCGGGCGGACGGGTTCATCACGCCCGGACCAGAGGCTTGCCCGTGGCCTTCAGGTACTGGCTGGTGATGGTCTGGGCGGAGAAATAGGCCAGGGCCGCCAAGGTGCCGGTGGGGTTGTAGCCGGACTGCTGGGGAAAGGCGGTGGCGCCCATCACGAAGAGGTTGGCGACGTCCCAGCTCTGCAGGTATTTGTTGAGGGCGCTTTCCTTTGGATTGGTTCCCATGATCGCCCCGCCGGTGTTGTGGGTGGACTGGTAGGGTACCACGCTCCACGAGCCGGTCCGCGGTTTGACGCTGATCTCCCGGCCGCCCATCGCCTTGGCGATCTCGGTGGCGCGCGCGGTGATGTAGTTGCTCATCTTGTGTTCGTTGTCTTTGAAATCGAACGTCATGCGCAGCAGCGGCTGGCCATAGGCGTCGCGATAGGTGGGATCGAGATCGAGATAGTTGCCGCGATAGCTCATCACCGCGCCCTGGGTGGCGACGGTGGCGCAGCGCAGATAGCTCTTGGCCAGGGCCTTCTTCCAGGTGCCGCCCCACTTGGGCGTGCCGTCGGGAGTGGGATGGGTCTCGATCGGCCGCGCCCCGGTCTGCAGGACGCCGATGTATCCTCCGCCGATGAAGCCCAGGCCCGAATGGTCGAAATTATCGCCGTTGAAATCGCTGATCATCAGGCCCAGGGCGCCGGCCCCGACGAAGGGATTGAGGATCTTGTCCTCGTAAAAGACGTCCACCGAGGAATCGATCTGATAGGCGTAGTTCTTGCCGATCACCCCTTCGCCGCTGGCCGGATCGTAGGGCTTGCCGATCCCCGAGACCAGCAGCAGCCGGACGTTGTGGAGGATGTAGTGCTTCGCGTCATTGATTTCGAGAGTCACTTCTGAATCCATAGTCGCTCATGACGAGATCGGAGGTGATTCGTGGCTGAGACCCCCACCAAGCGGTATGTGGTGAAGCTGAGCGGCGAGGAGCGCGGGCGGCTGGAGG
>DASRLN010000232.1:0-2667 GCA_035648435.1 Caulobacteraceae bacterium | reverse complement strand
CTTGATGGCCGAGAGGTGTTTTCGCACGCAATTGACCGCGCCGATCGGTGCGCCGGATCGCAGCAGGCCATGACCCACCGCCAGTTCGTGGGCGAACGTGAGGCCCGGCGCCGGGAGGGTCAGCAGAGACGACCCGCCGCCGGATATCAGGACCAGGACGAGATCGTCCGCTCCGGCCCGTTTGGCGAGGTCGAGAATGCGCGACGCCGCGGTCAGCCCGGCGAGATCGGGCAACGGATGTCCCGCCTCGACGACCTCGACCCGCTCGCACCGCGCGCCGTGGCCGTGGCGCGTCACCACTAGGCCTCGCAGGTCCACTCCTGGCCACGCCCGCTCGACCGCCTGGGCCATGGCGGCGCTGGCCTTGCCGGCCCCGAGGATCAGGACCCGCCCCGACGGTGGCGGCGGCAGATGGGCGGCCACCACGGCTTCCGGCAGGCTCGCCGCCACGGCGGCGGCGAACAGGTCGGCGAGGAGCGTGCGGGGGTCGGAGGGCAAGAGCCGCGCCGCCGCGCCGGTCACATCGGCGGCGCCTTGCCGCCTTCGCCGATCGCCACCGCCCCGGCGGTGAGCGCGCCGCCGGCGCCGGGAGCGACGATCATGAACACCGGCACGCCGGGCTTCACCTGGGCGCGGTCGCCGCCGCCGATCTGGACGATGGGGACGTTTCCCGGCACCGTCAGGTGGCGCGTCCCGTTTGGATAGGCGACATCCAGTTCGCGGCCATGGCGGCCGGCGGTGACCTTGCCGACCGTGCCGTTGGTCATCATCGAGCGCGGGCGCAGATCCCACGCGTAGTGGCCCTCGCCCATCTTCACGCCGGGCGGGAAGATGTGGACCTCCAGGGATTTGCCGGTGCCGTCGGCCTGGGGCATCTCGGCCGTGCCGATGAAGCTGCCGGGCTGGATGGCGTCGATGCCGATCGGCTTCATCACCGACACGCTCCAGGACGCCGTCAGGGCCACCGTGACCGGCTTGCCGTCGCGGCTCCTGACCACCAGGGCGTCCGGTCGCACCTGGGTGACCACGCCACGCACGACCCGCGGCGAGGTCTGGGCCGCCGCCGCGGTCGCCAGAACAATGCCGGTGAGTGTCAGCGAAACCAGTTGTTTCATCAGTGTCCCTTTCTGATTTGAAGTCATCGTCGAGCGGCGAGGTTAGACCACGAATTCGAACGACGCGATCGCCATGGCTGACTCTGATCGCGTCGCCCTGGATCGCTCTGGGCGCCGGCGCGTTGTCGAGCTTGGGCACGGAGGCGCGCGGCCAGGATGACCACGTTGAAACCAAATCCCTGGATCTGGGCGCTCTCACCCGCGCTCGCCTGTCTCGTCTCCTGCGCCACGCCCGGTTCCTCGGTGGAGGTCGGCTCGCAGGCGACCGGGTCATCCTATTTCACGCTGAGCCGGCCGGCGGTGTACAAGGCCCGGGTCGGGCTGGAGCTGGCTGGTCGGGCCTGCCGCCGGGCGCGGACCACCCTGCTCTCGCCATCCCGCGTCAGGCTGGAGCACGTGGCCGCGAACGGCGAGGTCGCCGAAAGCGCCCGCGCCTATCTTCCCCCATTGAGTCGGCGCGCCGACCAGGCCTGCGCCAGCTACGCCGCGCGGGTCACCTGGCGGCTCGGCGACGGTGAAACCGTGCGCGCCTGCTTCGATCGAGGCCGACCCTGCCCGGCCGACTCCGGACCCAAGGCGATCGTCCCGGTCCCGGCGACGGTTCCACCCGGCTGACGGCGCGCGCCTATTTCGACACGGTGAACGCCAGGCGCAGGCCGACGACCACGGCGTTGCGCAACCGGGCGTCGCCGTCGGGATGGATCACCCATTGCACGTCCGGCTGGATATTGAGCCAGTCCTTGAAAGCGTAACGGTAGGTGGCTTCGAAGTCGGTTTCGGCGTCGGCGATCTGGCGGCCGAGGAGGCCGCCCGCGTATCTGGCGCCGTCGCCGAACCCGGCCCGGTTGACGGCCAGGCCGATCTCGTCCTTGTCTCGTCCGGCGATCAGGCCGGTGTAGACCAGGCCCGCGCCGAGGTAGCTGTCGGCCCGATTGATGTCGCCATTGGCGAAGCCGATGCGCAGCCAACCGCTCAGGCCCGCGCCCTCCACACCCGGTCGGCCGGCAAGGCGGCCCTCGGCCAGGGCGTAGACGCCGCCGTTGCCATGGACCTGGCGCGCTCGGCCGGGCGCGTCGAACTGGTCGAGGGAGGCAAAGGCGTTGGTGTAGGTCCACGCCCCGCCCTCGATCCGCGCCGCGTCGCCGAAGCGCTTTTCGACCTGGCCGATGATGAGGGCGCCGTCGAGCTTGATGGCCACGAAGCGCCCGCGGGCATCGGGATCGCCGGCGACACTGTCGAAAATTCCCAGCTGCGCCGTCCAGCCTTCGGCGGGCCGATAGAAGGCGGTCGCGGCCAAGGCGGTGGTCGGATAGATCGACGGATCGTTGAGACCGGTGTCGGCGAGATCGGGACCGGTTCCGTCGGAGCTGTTCAGGAACAGGGCGGCGGTTTCCTGGACGTCGAAGGTGGTGTTGAGGTCGATGAGCCCGGTCTTCACCCCGCCCTTGCCGTCCAGGATTTCCTTCTGGACCCAGGCTTCGTAGAGGCGCAGCGCGCCCGGCTGGGCCTCTACGAAGCCTGGGTCCAGAAGGAAATCCTGGACGGCAAGGGC
>DASRLN010000231.1:0-20426 GCA_035648435.1 Caulobacteraceae bacterium | reverse complement strand
GTCGAACCCTACGAGTTCGCCGATATCGACCGCACCCTGGCCGTCGGGGTGTCGCTGAGCGGCAAGCGCTGGGGCCGGGCGAACGACACCGTGGCCGTGGCCGGCATCGTCAACGGCATCTCTGGCGAGTTCCAGAAGTATCTCGCCGCCGGGGGCCTCGGCATCCTGATCGGAGACGGACGACTGCCGCATCCGGGAACGGAATCGATTCTGGAGACCTATTACGACGCGGCGATCGCCAGGTTCCTGCACGTCGCGATCGACTATCAATTGGTGAACAACCCCGCCTACAACACCGACCGCGGACCCGTCTCGATCGTCGCGGCGAGGTTTCACGCCCAGTTCTGAGCTCGAGGGGCCGGCGATGATCTCCCCAGCCATCGGCTTCGAACCGGCGGCCTTCCTGAACACCCTCGTCTGCCTGGCCACAGCCTTCGTCCTGGGTGGCCTGATCGGATTCGAGCGGCAGGTCAGACAGCGCAACGCCGGCCTGCGAACCATGGTGCTGGTTTCGGTGGGGGCGGCCGCCTTCGTCCACCTGGGGGCCATGTTGCTGAGAGCCGAGGGGGAGACCCGGATGATCTCCTTCGTGATATCGGGGATCGGCTTTCTGGGCGCGGGCGTGATCATGAAGGAAGGCGCTCAGGTGCGCGGGCTCAACACCGCGGCGACCCTGTGGAGTTCGGCGGCGGTCGGGGCCTTCGCCGGGGCCGGCCTCTTGGCCGAAGCCGCCGCCGTGACCGCCTTCGTCCTGGCCGGCAACACCCTGCTGCGACCGTTGGTCAACCATATCAACCGGCGGCCGATCACGTCACGAGAGACCGAAGCCCTCTATCGGGTCCATATCGTCTGTGCGCACGATGACGTCCCGCGCGCCCGGGAGGCGCTCTACGCGGCGCTCAAGGGCCACCACTATCCGGTTCGTGAGATCGAGGTGATGTCGAAGGGCGAACATCTCGTCGAACTCGCCGCCCAGTTGGTCCCGACCACGGCCAGCGACGAGGACCTCGATCTGATCACCGCCCATCTGGCGCACCTGGAGATCATCAAGAGCGCGTCCTGGACGGTGAGCACGACCACCTGACCAGAGGTCCATGCGGCTTCAGCGGAGCTGAAGCGCGATCAGGGCGCCCAGGCCGGCGACCGCGCAGTAGAGGGCGAAGGGATCGAAGCCCCTGGCCTCGTGAGCCCGGAACCAGCGCATCAGCAGAATCACGCTGATCAGGGCGGTGACGCCGGCCACCACGCCGGCCAGAAGCGCCAGCGGGCCAAAGGCGCCGGCCCCGTGATGGAGCAGCTTGGGTCCCTCAAGCGCGACGGCGCCGAGGATGATCGGGGTCGCGGTGAGGAAGGAAAACCGCGCCGAGTCTTCATGGTTGAGGCCGCGCAGATAGCCGCCGGCCATGGTCGCGCCGGATCGTGACATGCCCGGCAGCAGGGCCAGGCACTGGAAGACGCCGATGATCAGGGCGTCGGCCCAGGAGAGCACCGCCAGGGGACGGCGGACCCCCTTCTTCAGGCGCTCGGCGGCGAACAGCATGGCGCCGTTGATGATCAGGAACACCGCCGCTAGAGACGGCGCCGCGAACCCCTGGCGCAGGGTCTTCTCGAACAGGAAGCCGACGATCACCGCCGGCACGGTGGCGACCACCACGCGCCAGAACAGTCGCCGGTCGGCGCGGCCGGCGGAATCGTAGAACCTCAGCACCGAAACCGCGAAACCCAGCCAGTCGCGCCAGAAATAACCCAGCAGCGCGATGGAGGTGCCCAGGTGCATGACCGCCAGGAACGGCAGGAATCCTTCCGCCGCCTGATCGATATTCCAGTGCAGCAGGGCCGGCACGATCACCGCGTGCCCGAGGCTGGATATGGGGAAGAGTTCGGTGATGCCCTGGAGGATGGCCATCACCACGGCTTGCAGCGTGGTCATGGATGGAGGCTTGAACCAGAGTCGGGGGCGGGACGCCAGCGTTTCCGAAGCGCCCCGGGACGCGTCGCGGCGTCCCGGGGCGGCCGGCGGACGGGCCTAGTTGCCGATGTGGTCGCTGGCGCGGTTTTCTTCCCGGTTCAGGCGGTGTTGCTCGGCCCTGGTGACGTGGCCGTGGTGATGACGGGCGTCACGGCGTTCCTGCCGGCGGATGTGCCGGTCGATCCGATGCAGGCGATGGGCGCGGCGAGCGGAAAGTTCACCCTCGCGGCGCTCGTGGTTGATGCGGTGGTCCTGGTTGTCGAGGCGCTGATTGACCTCGGCCCGGCCGGGATGGGTCTGGTCGAACGTGGTCTGGGCCGAAGCGGCGCCGGCGGCGAGCGTCAGTCCCAGGGCCGCGATCAGAAGTCTGCGGGTGTTCATGGTGGTCGGGTCTTTCATAAAGGCGTCGGTCATTCGACGGTGACGGCGGTCTAGACGTCACCGTCTGAACGGTCCGGGAACCCGGCGTTCAGCCAGGGTTCACGGGAAAGCGGGCGCGATGGCTAGAATCGCCGGGAGACGCCCAGGTACAGCTGGGCCACCGGCGTCACGCGGTTGAGGCCGAAGTTGACGCCGCCGTCGAGCTGAAAATTCGGATGGGCGGCCGGGATCCAGGCCGCTCCGAAATCAGCCGAGACCTGGGTCACCTTGCCGGTGGGATCGAAGTTCACATCGGTCCAAATCTCGGCCGAGAGACTGATGGTCTTGGTGAACGGCCGCGTGAAGCTGAGCAGGGCCGAAGCGTTGACGTGACGGCCGTGGTCGGCGGCGTTGCGCAGCACATCGACCTCCGGATCGATGACCAGCTGCCAGCTCATCGGCAGGTTGATGCTGACCGGCGCGATCACCCCCTCCTCCACCGCGCCGTCGCCGATCGGCGGCTCGGCGGTCGGAAACTTGACGTAGGGTACGATGGCCACGGCGACATTGCCGCCGTCGTCGCCCATGAGATTCCATTTCATCCGCACGAAGAGATCGCCGACGCCGCCGATGCTCGTCCTTCGGCCGGTGGCCCGGTCCCGGGTGCTGATGGTCTCGTAAGGAACGATGTTCAGTTCGGCGTCGAGGGTGTTGGTCAGGCCCAGTTTCACGGTCGGGTTGGTGTAGAGGGTGGTGGTCGTGTTCATCCCGCCGGAGTGGTCATAGACGCCATTGACGACGTCGGATTCGATCTGCAGATGGCCGGCATCGACGGTGCACGGACCCGTCGATTTCGTCGGCCGGTCGGTGCACAGCGCTCGCAGATCGGCTTCTGGCGTCGGATCGAACAGGGTGAATCCGCTCTTGTCCGGCGCCGGCGCCGTGGGCGCGGCCGGCGCCGGGGCCTCCTGGGAAACGGCCATCGCCGGAACGGCCAACGCGATCAGCGTCGCGAGGAGAGTGACGCGGCTCACGACTTGATGTCGGTGACCTTGCCGAGAATCTCGTCGCCCTTGACGTTCAGTTTCTCCATCATCTTGATCAGGATGGCGTTCTGGTATTCGAGGTGCTCGAGGACGACCTCGATCTCCTTCTCGGCCTTGATGTTCACTTCCAGGTCGTGCTGGGCGCGGATCTCGGCGTGAGCCCCCTGAATATTCTGGCCGACCATGATCAGCGGCATGAGCAGAATCTGGATCACGTTGGAGATGAACAGGTAGAAGACGAAGGCCATCGGCGGATCGAACTGGACGTTCTTCGGCAACAGGAAGTTCCAGGCCAGCCACACCACCGTCCAGCCGAGGATGACCAGGAAGAAGCCCATGGTGCCGACGTGTTCGGTGATCCACACGGCGAGCCGGTCGAGAGTGCTGAGACTTTCCTTGTGCTCCTGGTTGACGTTGCGCAGGGGTTTTCGCGCGGCGCGGAAGGCATGCAGCGATACCGGCTTAGGGCCGGCGTTCGAATCGGTGTCGGTCATGGCCCTTGAAGGCTCCCCCCTTGGCGTCGCCGCATGATGCACGCGCCGTGACGATTCCACCAGACGGCTCAGGCCGGGTCGTCGAGGCTGAAGCGGTCGTCGTCCTCGTGGTAGGCGAAGATCTCCGCGAAGCGGCCCCACGAGACGATCGCGTCCATGGTCTCCTCGGCATAGGGCTCGCTCATGAAGTCCTCAAGTTCGTCGCGGAACCGGGTGGCCGGGGCTTGGTGCGAGGCGCGGTCGTCGAGCACCCGGCGGATGTGGGCGGCCAGCGGCACATAGGCCAGGAGTTGCTGGGCGAAGAGCTGCTTGCGCCCGTCCACGGCGGCGGCGTCATAGCGCCGGGCGGCGGCGGTCAGGCGAATGGTGCGCCCGTCGATCTCGGCGAAGCGCATCAGCTGCAGGGTCTCGGCGATGGGCAGCAGTTCGTCGGCCTCCATCTGCAGTTCGCGGGCCAGCGTGGCCAGGTCGGACTTGCCGTTGTAGGGCGGCGCGGCCAGGGCCTCGATCATGCCCGACAGGGTGTTTGTCGATACGTGAGGCAAGGCCATGCCCAGGCCAGTCCCAGGGAAGTTGCCCTCCCGCGCCGGCGCCGCCTTGGCCCGCGCCGTCATCCGGGCATAGATGTCATCGACCAGGGCGCGGAAGGCCGGGTCGAGGCGCTTGCGCGGCTGCGGCAGATCGACCTTGATCTCGGCGATCACCCGGCCGGGGTTGGACGAGAACACCAGGATCCGGTCGCACATCAGCACCGCCTCCTCGATGTTGTGGGTGACCATCAGGATCGAGCGGATCGGCATGCGGCCCTCCCCCCACAGATCGAGCAGGTCGGTGCGCAGGGTTTCGGCGGTGAGTACGTCGAGGGCCGAGAACGGTTCGTCCATCAACAGGATCGAGGGCTGGACGACCAGGGCGCGGGCCAGACCCACCCGCTGGCGCATGCCGCCGGAGAGCTCCTTGGGATAGGCGTTCTCGAAGCCGTCCAGGCCGATGAGGTCGATCGCCGCCAGGGTGCGTTTCCGCCGCTCGTCGTGGGCCACGCCCTTGGCTTCGAGGCCGAGTTCGACGTTCTTGAGCACCGTGAGCCACGGAAACAGGGCGAAGCTCTGAAACACCATGGACACCCCATGGGCGCTGTCGTCGCCAGGCATGTCCCGTACACGGACGGTCCCCGCGGTTGGCTTGATAAGGCCGGCGATGGAGCGCAGCAGGGTCGACTTGCCCGAGCCGGATCGGCCGAGCAGGCCGACGATCTCGTTGGATCTCAAGGTCAGATCGACGTCCTCGAGCACCAGCAGGCCGGCCCCGCCCTTGCCGTAGACGTGCTTGAGGCCCCTGACCTCGACCAGGGCGGTGTCGGCGTCGGCGGGGCGTTCCATGGTCAGGGTCATGGCGGGTTCCCTTGGGGCTGGTGCACGCGAAGGCGCGAAGACGCGAAGTCGGTGTGGTTGTTGACCACGCGCTTACAGCCCTCCTTGAAGGTCTCCGCTCCGAAGTTCATGAGCAATCCCAGGCGTTTCTCGGCTAGCCGAAGATAGGTCAGCAACTGCTTGCCATGGACCGGCGCCAGCCGCTCGACCGATTTCAGTTCGATGATGAGGCTGTTCTCGACCATCAGGTCGGCTCGAAATCCCTCATCGAACATCACACCGTCATAGAGAAAGGAAATCGGCTTCTGCCGCTCGACGCTGAGGCCGCTTCGCCGCAACCCATTGGCGAGAACCACTTGGTAGACGGATTCGAGCAATCCTGGCCCCAGGTCGCGATGGATCCGCAGCCCGCAATCGACCGCGATCCGCGCCACCTCCTCGATATCGCGCATCCGCCCTCCTTCGCGCCCTCGCGCCTTCGCGTGAAATTCCTCGACTCCCATGGTTTCGGACATCTTCCTAATCCAGGCGCAGATGGCGTTCGGCGTAGGCATAGAGCGGTCGCCAGAGGCTGCGGTTGAGGGCGATGACGAACACGCTCATCACCCCGATGCCGAGCGCCTCGCGCGGAAAATCACCGGCCGCGGAGGCCTTGGCGATGAACGCCCCGAGACCCGCCGCCTCGAGCCTGGTGTGGCCCCAGCTGACAATCTCGGCGACCACGCTGGCGTTCCAGGATCCGCCGGAAGCGGTGAGCGCGCCGGTGATGTAGTAGGGAAAGATGCCCGGCAGGATGACGTCGCGCCAGCGTTGCCACGAGCCGAGATGAAAAATCCCGGCCACCTCCTTGAGATCGTTGGGCAACGCCGCCGCGCCGGCGACGACGTTGAACAGGATATACCACTGGGTTCCCAGGATGATCAGCGGGGAGAGCCAGATGTTGGGATCCAGGCGCCAGGCGACGATGACGATCACCACGAAGGGAAACAGCACATTGGCCGGGAAGGCGGCCAGGAACTGGGCCACCGGCTGGATCCGTTCGGCCCACACCGGGCGCAGGCCGATCCATACGCCGACGGGCACCCAGATCAGGCTGGCGATGACGATCAGAACCAGCACCCGCAGCAGGGTCAGGAGCCCCAGGCCGAACGCGGTCAGGGCTTCGCGCGGGCTCACGCTCGCTCCCACATAGCGGACGATCGACCAGGCGGCCCAGGCGGTGACGGCGACGACCAGTCCGACCCACAGCACATCGAAGCTCCTGGCGGCCCGCTCGCCGCCGATCTTCGGAAGCGAGACGCTGGGGAGCCTCGGCGAGGGAACCGCGCGGAGGATCGCGGCGATCGTCGTCCCGGCCCGGTTGAGGAGGCGGGTGCGGCGCAGGACATCGAAAAACCAGGAGCGGGGTTCCTCCTGCGAAGCGGTCTGTTCGAAACGGAACTTGTCCGCCCAGGCGACGATCGGCCGGAACAGGAACTGATCATAGAGAACAATGACCACCGCCATGGCCCCCACCGCCCAGGCGACCGCGCGGAAATCCTGGCGTTCGATGGCCAGGGCCAGCCAGGACCCGATCCCGGGCAGGGTGACGGTGGTGGCGCCCACGGTGATCGCCTCGGAGATGACCACGAAGAACCAGGCCCCCGACATCGACATCATGGTGTTCCACACCAGCCCCGGCATGGCGAAGGGCAGCTCCAGGCGAATGAACCGCCGCCAGGGCGACAGGCCGAATTGCCGGCTGACCTCCTCCAGGTCCCCGGGAAGTGTGCGCAGGGACTGATAGAAGCTGAAGGCCATGTTCCAGGCCTGGGCGGTGAAGACGGCGAAGATCGAGGCGCACTCCACCCCCAGTTCGCTGTAGGGGAAGAGCCCGATGAAGAAGGTCACCGTGAAGGTCAGGTAGCCATAGACCGGCACCGACTGCAGGATGTCGAGCATCGGGATGATCACCAGTTCGGCCTTGCGGCTCTTGGCGGCGGCGGTGGCGACCACGAAGGTGAACAACAGCGAGGCGATGATCGCGGCGAACATTCGCAGCGTGGTGCGCAGGGCGTATTCAGGCAGGCGGCCGGGATCGAGGACGATCGGCGTGGAATGGAGGTTGGCGACCGGCAGATTCATCTGCCGCGCGCCGTGAACCACCAGCACGCCGGCCGCCCCGATCAGGGCCAGGGCCATGACGTCGAAACGATTGGGCGCGAACCGCCGGCGCGCGAAACGCGCCAGCAGACCGACGTTCATCCGGTCAGGGGAAAGGAAGACCATTGCGGGTCGCCTCGATGAAAGCCGCGTCGGCTGTCACGAGGCGCCCGAAAAAACTCAGGCCCGGCGGAGCAGCTTAGCGCGGAAGCTTAAGAAAACCAGGACTGTGGCTAGGCATGGGGGTTTGAGTTTTTCCGAGCGTCGCGGCGAGCGCCGCGCGGGCCGAAATGGTCTCAGACGGGCGGCGAAGTCAAGCGCGCGCGGGTCCTTAGAAGCGTGTGGGCGCCGCCTCTCCGACGCCGCCCTTCCCGGAATTGCAGACTTGGTCTCGGCGACCGCCGTCGATGATGGTCGAGGCGATCAGGCCGGTGGCGATCGCGGCCAGAACATACTGCCCATGCGATCGCCGTGTGGATCGGGCTGGGCGTTGGCGGTAGCGGCGCGCCGGCAAGAAGCGCCGATGTCGCGATGGCCAGAATGGGGGTCCTGATGATGATCTACTTTCAATTTGTCGGAGGCTGCCAGCGCGACCGGCCGGCGATCTCGGCGGCAACCATGATTGCAGGCGTCGGGATGAATTCCGCGGCTATGGCGTGCCGGCTCGAGTCTGGCGGTCGGACCCGCCCGAGCCCGCTTCGACATCGGCCACCGCTCGCGACATCAGGCGGGCGCCGCGGCCGTGGGTGAACCATGCCCACGACCAGTTGAGGTACACCATCAGCCGGCCGCGGAAATCCACCAGCAGCATCAGGTGGACCATCGACCAGGCGGCCCAGGCGACAAATCCGGTCGCCTGAAACCGGCCGAAATCGGCCACGGCGCGGGAACGGCCGATCACCGCCATGGTGCCCAGGTCTCGATAACGGAATGACGCGGGTTCGGGTCGGCCGGCGAGGCGTCCCCTGAGCAGGCGACCGACGTAGGCGCCCTGTTGTTTGGCCACGGGGGCGAGGCCCGCGAGCGGCCTGCCGCCGCCGGCGTCGAAACTCGACACGTCTCCCAGGGCGAAGATGTTCGGATGTCCGGGAACCGAACAATTGCTCCGGACCTTGACCGCTCCGTTCGATGCGGCCTCCGTCCCAAGCCATTCGGCCGCCGGCCGGGCCGCCGTTCCGGCGCACCAGAGGACGTTGTTCGACCCGATCCGCTCGGAGTCGGCGAGAAGGCCGCCATCGTCGATTTCGGCCACCGGCGTTCCGGTTCGCACCTCGACCCGCAGTTTCTCCAGGACCCGGCGCGCGTAGTCGGACAGAGCCTGCGGAAAGGCCGGGAGCAGCCTCGGGCCGGCCTCGAAGAGGATGATTCGAGCCGACGCCGGATCAATTTTCCGGAAGTCGCCGGCGAGCGTCACGCGCGCAAGCTCAGCAATGGTGCCGGCCATCTCCACGCCGGTCGGCCCGCCGCCGACCACGACGAAGGTCAGGGCGGCGGAGACTTCTGGCTGGCCGGCGTGACTCTCGGCCCATTCGAAGGCGCCCAGCAGTCGCTCGCGGATGGTCAAGGCGTCGGAGAGCGATTTGAGGACCGGCGCGCTGGCCGCCCAGCGCTCATGGCCAAAGAAGCTGTAGCCGGCGCCGGTCGCCAGGACGAGATAATCGAAGGCGATGTCGGGAGTGTCGGCAATGTTCACCAGAGCGCCTTCGAGATCGATGCCGGTGACCTCGCCCATGACCACGGTGACGTTGGTCTGGCGACGCAACAGGGCCCGGATGGCGGTGGCGATATCGGCCGGCGAAAGGGCGGCGGTCGCGACCTGATAGAGCAGCGGTTGGAACAGATGATGGTTGGCGCGGTCGATGAGGACCACGTCGGCGTCGGCGTGCTTCAGCGCCTTGGCCGCGGCCATGCCGCCAAAGCCGGCTCCGACGATGACGATGCGCGACCTGGCCATGGGCGGCGCCTCCATATCCGGGCATCTTGCGAGCCACTATACCCATTTGCCATCGCCGCCACGGATTCCGCGACCGGGGCGACATTTCCTCACGCTGCCTCCGTAGGTGATTGACAATTTGCAAATAGATTGATATCCGTTCCGGGTTTGCTCAGCGAGCCGAGGACGCGATGACCGACGAACCCGCCCTCTCCGGTGACCGTATCAACGGTGATCTTACGGTGAACGCGGGGCCGAAAGCGGCAAACAGGTGGCCGGGTTTTCCTCACGGTTTGCAGGCGCGCGGCCGTCATGCTCTCTTGGGTCGTTCCGGTGTCGGGAGGGCGATGTGACGGTCTTGGAAACGCCCGCGTCTTCGACGCTCGCGGAACGGGCTCGCCGGCCGGCGCGCGAGGCTGCCCGCTTCCGCCCCCTCATCCCCGCCGCCGCGGCGCTGCGCGAGCTGACCCTCACGCCGCTCATCGTCGGCATGCTGCTGGGAATCATCTTCGGCGCCTCGTCGCTCTATCTGGTGCTCAAGGTCGGGCTGACGGTGAGCGCCTCGATCCCCGTGGCGGTGATCTCCCTGACCCTGTTCCGGCTGCTCGGCCGCCTCGGAATCCGATCGGCCACCATTCTCGAACACAACATCGTCCAGACGGCCGGATCGGCCGGGGAATCCATCGCCTTCGGCATCGGCGTGACCATGCCGGCGATCATGATCCTGGGCTTCGACCTGGAGATCGGCCGGGTGATGCTGGTGGCCATGCTGGGCGGCCTGCTCGGCATCCTGATGATGATCCCGCTGCGCCGGGCGCTGATCGTCCAGCAGCACGGGGTGCTGAAGTATCCCGAGGGGACCGCCTGCGCCGAAGTCCTCAAGGCCGGCGCGACGCCGCAGGAACGGGCGCTCGGCCGGCTGGACGGCGAGCCCGCGCCCGACGAGGCGGCGGCGAGGTCCGGGGCGGTCGCCATCTTCAGCGGCTTCGGGGCCGGCATCGCCTACAAGCTGGCGATGGAGGCGTTCAAGCTGTGGAAGGACATCCCGGAGAAGATCTTCGGCGCCCCCCTTGCGGTCGGATCGGTCGCGGCGGAAATATCGCCCGAACTGCTCGGCGTCGGTTACATCATCGGCCCGAAGATCGCCTCGACCATGGCCGCCGGCGGGGTGCTAGCCTATCTGGTGCTGATCCCGGCGATCAGCTTCTTCGGCGCGGCGTCGGGGATCTTGCCCCCCGGAACCATGCCGATCGCCAAAATGGGGCCGGACGATATCCGCGGCGCCTATGTTCTCTACATCGGGGCCGGCGCCGTCGCCACCGGTGGCGTCATCAGCCTGGCGCGCTCGCTGCCGATGATCTGGCGCGGCGTGGCCAGCGGGATCGGTGACTGGCGGGCCAGACGGACCGAAACCGCGGCGCGGGCCGCCCCGGCGCGCACCGACCGCGACCTTTCGCCGAGGTTCGTGGCCATCGGGCTGGTGGTCCTGGTGGCGGCGATCCTGTTCGCCCATTCGCTGCGCATGAACATCGTCGGCGCGATCCTGATCGTCTTGTTCGGCTTCCTGTTCGTCACCGTCTCCTCGCGCCTGACCGGCCAGATCGGCTCATCGTCCAACCCGATATCGGGGATGACCGTGGCCACCCTCCTGCTCACCTGCCTGATCTTCCTGGCGCTGGGATGGACCGGACCTGGCTACTACGTCACCGCCCTGTCGGTCGGCGGCATCGTCTGCATCGCCGCCTCCAACGGCGGCACGACCTCGCAGGACCTGAAGACCGGGTTCCTGATCGGGGCCACGCCGAGATCGCAGCAGATCGCCATCCTCGCCGGCGCCGCCGCCTCGGCCGTGGTGCTGGGACCGATCCTGCTCGCGCTGAATGACGCCTCGACCGTCTATGTGCCATTGTCGCCCAGGTTCGCCCAGGCCGCCCGCGCGGGAGAACCGGCGATGACGCCGCCGACCTGGAGCGTGCCCGCCGCCAGGCTGGCGAGCCTTCCGAAGGACGAGATCAAAGGGCCGCAGCACCGCGACGATCCGGGCGTCTATCGCGTGTGGCAGAAGACCGACACGGTCGGCGGCCCGGCCGGACGGTATCTGGTCAACGACGCCGGAACCCCGGTCTATCTCGTCGATCCGGGGATCAACGGGGTGCACCGCACCCGACCGGACGGAACCCAGGTCAACAAGTTCGCCGCCCCCAAGGCGACGCTGATGAGCTACATCATCAAGGGCATCCTCAACCGGCAGCTTCCCTGGACCCTGGTGATCCTGGGTGGGGTGATCGCCATCGTGCTGGAGATGTGCGGCATCGCCTCGCTGGCCTTCGCGGTCGGGGTCTATCTGCCCCTTTCCTCCTCCAGCCCGATCTTCATCGGCGGCTGCGTGCGCTGGCTGGTGGACCGTCACCTCAAGAAGCGGTTCAGCACCGCCGATCTCACCGAGGCCGAACTCATCGCCGAGACCGACAAGAGTCCGGGCGTGCTGGTGGCGTCCGGCTACATCGCCGGTGGGGCCATCGCCGGCATCGGCATCGCCTTCATGGCCGGCGCCCTGACCAGCTTCAACCAGAAGATCACCGAGGTGATGACGGCGCACAATCCGTTCTTTGCCGGACCGTGGTCGGACGTCCTCGCCCTGTTGCCGTTCGGCTGCCTGATCGCCGCGCTCTACCTCGCCGGCCGCCTGGCCCGCAGCGCCGAAGGGTCCGGGGCGGGCGACATCGTGAAGCGCTGAGCCTGACCATGGACGGTCGCGAGCGGCTGGCGCGGATGATCGCGCGGGCCGGCAAGGTCGTGGTGTTCACCGGCGCCGGCATATCGACCGAATCCGGCGTGCCCGATTTTCGCAGCCCCGGCGGCGTCTGGAGCCGGATGAAGCCGATCCCGTTCCAGGATTTCGTCGCCAGCGAGGCGAAGCGTCGGGAAGCGTGGACGCGGGCCGTCTCCGGCGCCGCCGGTTGGACTGGCGCGAAACCCAACCGCGGCCACCTCGCGGTCGCCCGGCTCGTCGATCAGGGCAAGGTGACGGCGGTGATCACCCAGAACGTCGATAACCTGCACCAGGATTCGGGCGTGGCCGAAGCCAGGATCATCGAACTCCACGGCAACGCCAGTTACGCGACGTGCCTCGCCTGCGGACTGCGCCACGAGCTCGCCGACCTGAAAGGACCCTTTGTCGAGAGAGGTGAAATCCCGGCCTGTATCGCCTGCGGCGGCCTCGTCAAGACGGCCACCATCTCATTCGGCCAGCCGATGCCTGAAGGACCGATGGCCCGCGCCGAAGCCGCGACCCTGGCCTGCGACCTGTTCTTGGTCCTGGGATCGTCCCTGGTGGTGTTCCCGGCGGCGGAATTTCCCCTGCTGGCCAAGCGCCATGGCGCGCGGCTCGCCATCGTCAACCGCGAACCCACCGACCAGGACCCCTTCGCCGACCTCGTCCTCAACCAGGAGATCGGCCCGCTGATGGCCTCGGTGGTCGGTTGAAGGGCGGCCGCCACACTTCCTTCCTCCCCCGCCCTCTCGCGGGGGAGGGGGACCGCCTCGCCGAAGGACGAGGTGGTGGAAGGGGCGCAAGGCCGCTACCCAGGATCATGAGGTCGTCCAGCCACACCCACGCTCGCGCCAAGGCCTTGCGCCGAGCGCTCTCGCCGCCCGAGGTCGCACTCTGGGCGAGATTGCGAACGCGACTTCCTGACCTGCCCACCTTCCGCCGGCAACATCCGATCGGCCTCTATATCGCCGACTTCTATTGCGCCGCCGCCAGGCTGGTCATCGAGATCGACGGCGCGTGGCACGGCGAGGAAAGCCAACGCCTCCACGACGAGAGGCGGGACGAATACATGGCCCGGACCGGATACCGTGTCGTTCGCATCTCGGCGGCCGATGTAATGCGCGAGCCGGACGAAGTCGCGCAGGGGATCGTCGATATGGCGAGGATGCCAAGCAAGCGTTGACGCCGCCCTGCGCCCCCTCCGTCACGGCGCGAGAGGGCGCCGCGCCACCTCCCCCGCATAGAGGCGGGGGAGGATAGAGGTCGTTGTTCGCCTGCGTTCGATCCGTCGGCGCTCAGGGACAGACGGGAGACGCCGCCGCCAGGAAACGCGCCCGTCCCAATCCCAGATCGCGGCCGTCGCGGAGCGTCGGATAGGGCGCATCGCCTTTCAGGCCGCGCCACAGGGCGAGGTTGAAGGCGGGGGTATCGAGACGGTCTTCCTGGCTGAAGTCCTGGCCGGCCATGGCCGCCTGCCAATAGGCGCTGGACCTGGTTGGCCGAGCGCACGCCGCTTCCGCTGTCCTGGCCGGCGGCAGAGGCAGGGCGGTGGAGCGCAGCACCGCCGGCACGACGGCATCGAAGCTCCATGTCGCCACTTTCGGATCGAACACCTCGCTCATCGGCTCGGCCAGGGCGTCGGTGAGACCCATGGGGGAGAGATCCAGGACCGCTTCGATGGTGCGCAGCAGATCGACCGTGGTGTAGCGGTGGGAAACCACCACGCCGTGCTTGACGTAGGGTCCGGCGATGAAGGCGATGGATCGGTGGGCATCGACGTGGTCGGGTCCGTCCTGGGCGTCGTCCTCGACGACGAAGATCAGGGTATCCTTGGCGAAGCGGCTCCTGGCGACCTTCTCGACGAGCAGGCCGACGGCGTAATCGTTGTCGGCCAGTTCGGTCTCCACCGTGTTCACCCCGTCGATCGCCTCGGCGAAGGCGCCCGTGTGATCGTGGGCCAGGCGGACCATCATCAGGGCGGGGGCCGCGCCGGATCGGGCGAAGCCGTCGAACTCGCGCTCCCATTCCTTGAAGCGCCAGAAATCGGGGAAACTCTGATCGAAACCACGGAAATAGGGATCGCTGACCGCCATCAGCGATGGCTTGGCCGGCGTGAACACCTTGACGCCGGTCTTCCAGGGTTCGCGTTCGCGCGGCGTTCGCGCCGCCCCCGCGTAACGCTCGTAGAGGGAGAGGTCGCCGTAGAATCCCCAGTTGCGCACCGTGAGGCCGGCGCGCATCGCCGCATCCCAGATATAGCCTTCCTCCCGCTCGCCATCGGGTCCATCGGGCGCCGCCACGTCGTGGGCGCCGGGAAGAATGTCGGGATCCTTCGATCCGAGGGGATTGGCGGCCAGACGCTGCGCGGTGGTGGCGAAGCCGACGTTGACGTTGCGATTGTCGCCTTCCTGGTCGAACTGAAGCCCGCGGCCGGCATAGTTCACCGGCGCCTCGCGCTCGGTGAAATCGTTGGTGCGTCCGGCCGTCGTCCAGCTCCAGCCGGTGTTGCTGCTCTCGCCACTGTCGAAAAAAGCGTCCAGATCAACGAAGCGCCGCGCCAGGGCGTGCTGGTTGGGCGTCATGGCGCGCGGAAACACCGCCAGGTTCGGATCGCCATCGCCGACCTCGAGATCGCCCAGAACCTGGTCGTAGGTGCGGTTCTCCTTGATCACATAGATCACGTGGCGGATGTGCTTCCGAAGAAAGTCGATCTTGGCGCGGTCCGCCGCCGACCGCCGGGCAGCGAAATGATCGTTGATCGCGACGGCGGCGGTCAGGCGGGCCAGATCGGCCGGGGCCGGCGGCGGCAAGGTCAGAAAGCCGGCCTTTTCGAGCTGCCAGACGTACTGATTGGCGCCCTGGCAGGCGTTTTCGCCGCCTGGCGCGATCGACAGGGTGTCGCGGCAGGCGCGTGGATTGGGACCGGTATTGCTCTTGCCGTTGACCACCCAGATCTGCCGACCGTCCGGGCGGACCCCCACCGCAGTCGGATACCAGCCGGTGGGGATCAGCCCGACCACCGCCGATCTTCCGGGGCGGGGGTCCAGCGCGATCATCGCCAGGGCGTTCTCCGCCGCGTTGGTGACCAGCAGGGTGCGGCCGTCGGGCGACAGAGCCAGGGCGTTCGAGCCGGCCCCGCCCAGAGCCTTGTTCACCGCGCCGGGGGGCGCGGCGGTGGCGAGGGTTTCGAGGATGCGCGCGCCCCGCGCATCGATCACCGCCACGCCGTCGGTATTGTCCAGGGCGGCGTACAGGCGCCCGTTCGGCCCGGCCAGAAGGGCGACGGGCTGGCCGGCGGTGGGCAGCCGCGCGCCGACCGCGAGGCGGCTGGCGGTCAGATCCAGGGCGATGATCTCCCGGTCGCGCTGGCTGGTCACAAAGGCGCGGGTGGCGGAGGTCCATGCGACCGCGTGCGGAAAGGTCCCGCCGCTCTGGCCGGCGCGCGCCTTGTCGATCGCTCCTGGCCGCAGATCCGTCTCGGCGACGGCGCCGTCCGCCAGGTCGATCAGACTGACCGAATCGTTCTGGAAGTTGGCGACCAGAAGCCGGCGCCCGTCGGGACTGACGGCGAGGCCGGCCGCCTCTGGCCTCACCGCCACGCCCAGGCCCGCCCGGTGGCCCAGTCGGAACACCCGGCCAGCCTTGAACGACCCTGGTCCGCCGACGAACTCCATCACGTCGTCATCGACGCCGCCCGAGACATAGAACCGGTCGCCGGCCGGCCCCCAGCCGAGACCCAGAAAGGTGTTGGGCGCGGTGATCACCTGGCGCTTCACCGGCGCGGCTCCGGAGACGTCGTAGACGAAGACGTATTCCATCGACTGGTCGGGGATGAACCGGCCGCCGGGTCCGGCGACCCGGTTGAAGCCGCTGGTCAGGATCAGCAGGGTCCGCCCGTCCGGGGACAGGGCGAGGGCCGAGGCCTGACCGGCCGTATAGGCCGGGTTCCCGGCGAGGTCGGGATTGAGCGGCTGGAACAGCGATCCGGGCGCGGCCCCGGGGGTGATCGTCTGACCGGTCGGGGTGAGTTCGGCGGCGCGAACCGGAATCGCCAGGGCGACGATGGTCAGAGCCAGTGAGATCGGCAGCCGCATGGTGTCGGGGTTCCTCCGCGCCGGCCAGCCTAACCGCTCCAGCGACGTTTCGCGACAGTCTGATGTCGGCGAGGCCCGAAAAGACTTTAGGTTTCCACGAAGGCCCGTTCGAGGACGAAATCGCCGGGGCTGGCGACCGAGCCTTCCTCGTAGCCACGGTCCAGCAGCAGAGTCTTGAGGTCGGCGAGAACCGAGGGTCCGCCGCAGAGCATCAGGCGATCGCGGGCCGGGTCCAGTTCCGGCAGGCCGATGTCCGTGAACAGGCGCCCCGAGGCGATCAGGTCGGTGATCCGGCCCCGGCTCTGGAACGCCTCCCTGGTCACGGTGGGATAGTAGATCAGTTTGGGCGCGACCAGCTCGCCGAGATCGGCATCGGCGGGCAGGTCCCGGGACAGCAAATCGCGGTAGTTGAGATCGGCGACCTCGCGAACCGTGTGGGTGACGATCACCTTGTCGAATCGCTCATAGACCTGCGGATCGCGCACCAGGCTGAGGAACGGCGCCAGGCCGGTCCCCGTAGCGAGCAGGTAGAGATTGCGTCCGGGGCGCAGGCCGTCGAGCACCAGGGTGCCGGTCGGCTTGCGGCCGACGAGGATCTCGTCGCCTTCGCGGATCCCCTGAAGCCGGGAGGTCAGGGGACCGTCGGCGACCTTGATCGAATAGAACTCCAGCTCGCCGGCCCAGGACGCGCTGGCGATGGAATAGGCGCGCAGGAGCGGCTTTCCACCGACCTCCAGGCCGAGCATCACGAACTGTCCGCTGGAAAAACGCAGCGACGGATCGCGGGTCGTGCGCAGGGAGAACAGTGACGGCGTCCAATGCTGGACCCAGGTCACGGTCTCGACGTGGAAGGCCCCGCGGGCCTTGGTCGGCGGGGCGAGGGTGGCTGCGTCCTGCATGGGCCTGGGCTTTTGGAACTCTCTCTGGACTTCAGATATCGACGCCCACGAACGGGGCGGCGCCGGGGGCGCGGGCGGTATGTATGCCGCATTCGACCTTTTGCGAACCCGCCCAGCGGCCCGAACGCACGTCCCTGCCCTCCCCGACCGCCTCGGTGCACGGCCAGCAGCCGATCGAGGGGAACCCGGCCGCGACCAGGGGGTGGGCCGGCAGATGGTGTCCGGCGGCGTAGGCGGCCAGCTCCCTTTTGTCCCAGTTGGCCAGAGGGTTGAACTTCAATCTTCCCTCGGCTTCCTCGATCACCGGCAGGCGCAGCCGATCGCCGCCGTGGAAGCGCTTTCGCCCGGTGATCCAGGCGTCGAAGCCGCAAAGGGCGGCGTCCAGCGGCAGGACCTTGCGGATGCGGCAGCAGGCGTCGGTGTCCGTCCGCCACAGCTCGGCGTGCGGATCGCCGAGCGCAAGGTCTTCGAAACGTGGGCGCAGGTCGCGGACATCGGTCAGGCCGAGCCGGGTCGCGAGCTGGCGGCGATAGTCCAGGGTCTGGCCGAACAGCATGCCGGTGTCGAGGAACAGAACTGGGGTGTTCCGATCGATTTGCGCCGCCAGATGGAGCAGAACCGCCGATTCCGCGCCGAAGGAGGATACCAGGGCGAGCCGTTTTGGGAAGTTTTGGGCGGCGGCGCGCAGGATCGCGGCCGGATCGGCGCCGCGCAGGTCCGCGGCCAGCCGCTGGGCCAGGGTCGCCGGCCGATCGGTCTGATCGAAGGCCATGGTCAGGCCTCCCCGCGATGGGCGAAGGCCGGGACCCGATCATCGGCGGCGCGCTGATAGACGTGACGGAAGCGACCGCCGGCCGCGGTCCATTGCTCCGGCGCCGTCGCGTCGGCCGGCTCGAAGGCGTCGAAGCCGCAACGGATCATGAATCTCGCCTGCTCGACGAAAACGTCGCCCACCGCCCTCACCTCGCCTGTGAAGCCGAAGCGTTCGCGAACGACCCGGGCGGCGCTGAACGGGCGGCCGTCGCGGAATTTCGGGAAATCGAGGGCGACGACGGCCAGCCGCGGCAAGTCGTAGGCCAGAGCCTCGACGGCTTCTCCCGCCGCGATGCGCACCGCGACCTGGCGACATGGGCCGAACAGCCGGTCGCCCTCGGCGTGGAAGCGGGTGAGCGAGACGATCACGTCGCCTGGCGGAACGGCCTGATCATCGTCGATCCGGGAGAACGGGTCCTCGGCGGCCGAGGCCAGGCCGTCACGCCACCTGATGAGCGTCGGCATAGACCGCCTCCTTGAATGGGGCGAGGCCAGTGCGCCGGTAGGTGTCGAGGAAGCGCTCGGATCCTCGGCGCTCGCGCAGATAGACCTCGACCATCTGGTCGATGGCCGGCGCTACGCGGTCGGCCGGCAGGGCCGGACCCAGGACCGCGCCCAGGGAGGCCGCGTCGTCCGCCGAACCGCCGAGGGTGAGTTGATAGAATTCCTCGCCCTTCTTATCGACGCCAAGGATGCCGATGTGGCCGACGTGGTGGTGGCCGCAGGCGTTGACGCAGCCGCTGATCTTGATCTTCAGCTCGCCAATCCTCTCGGCCAGGGCCGGATCGGCGAAACGCCGGGCGATGGCCTGGGCGATGGGGATGGCCCGGGCGTTGGCCAGGGCGCAGTAGTCGAGGCCGGGACAGGCGATGATGTCGCTGATCAGACCGATGTTGGGGGTCGCCAGGCCGGCGCCGGCCAGCGCCCGATAGACGTCCGGCACGTCGCCCAGCTTCACATGCGGCAGGATCAGGTTCTGCTCGTAGGCGACCCTGGCCTCGCCCAGCGAAAAGCGCTCGGCCAGATCGGCGACGAGGTCCATCTGGTCGGCCGAGCAGTCGCCCGGGGTTTCGCCCGGCGCCTTCAAGGAAACATCGACGATGGCGTAGCCGGGCCGCTTGTGCGGCTTGATGTTGTGGCGAGCGAAGCGGGCGA
Source organism: Caulobacteraceae bacterium (assembly GCA_035648435.1). Taxonomy (GTDB): domain Bacteria; phylum Pseudomonadota; class Alphaproteobacteria; order Caulobacterales; family Caulobacteraceae; genus Acaudatibacter. Next base: position 1,378 of record DASRLN010000231.1, on the reverse strand, counting down.
AGCGGGAATCCGCGGCCTTGGCGGCTTCGAAGGCGGCGGAGACCGGCGGCAGGGTGACGAATCCGGTCGGCGCGAAGGCGGCGCGGATGCGGGCCAGCTCGGTGTCGGGAAGATCGACGGCGGCCTTGTCGGACGCCTCCCACTCGGCCTCCACCTGGCGGGCGAACTCCTCGGCCCCGAGCGTCGCCACCAGGACCTTGATCCGCGCCTTCCACAGGTTGTCGCGCCGGCCGTGCCGGTTGAACACGCGCAGGATGGCCTGGAGGTAGGACAGCAGATGCCGGGCCGGCAGCCCGCGGCGGATGGTCGATCCCAGGTACGGCGTGCGTCCCAGGCCGCCGCCGACCAGGACCTCGAAGCTCAGCTCCCCCGCCTCGCCCCGGTGCAGGCGAAGGCCGATGTCATAGACGCGGATCGCCGCCCGGTCCTTTCGCGCCGCGGTGACCGCGATCTTGAACTTGCGCGGCAGGAAGGAGAATTCTGGATGGAAGGTCGACCACTGACGGATCGCCTCGGCCCAGATGCGCGGATCATCGACCTCGTCGGCGGTGGCCCCGGCGTGGGGATCGGCGGTGAGGTTGCGGATGCAGTTGCCGGAGGTCTGGATGGCGTGCAGCCCGACCTTGGCCAGTTCGTCGAGGATGTCCGGCGCGTCCCTCAGCTTGATCCAGTGGAGCTGGAGGTTGGTGCGGGTGGTGAAGTGGCCGTAGCCCTTGTCCCAGGTCCGCGCGACGTGGGCCAGGGCGCGCAGCTGGGCGCCGTTCAGCGTGCCGTAGGGGATAGCGATCCGCAGCATGTAGGCGTGGAGCTGCAGATAGAGGCCGTTCATCAGCCGCAGGGGCTTGAACTGATCCTCGGTGATCTCGCCGGCCAGACGCCGGCGGCACTGCTCGCGGAACTCGGCGGCGCGGTCGGCGAGCATGTCGCGGTCGATGTCGTCGTAGCGGTACATCGCGGCCACGGCCTCCTCACTTGCGCCGGATCAGATCGACGCGGCCCTTGGACCTCGCCGAACCGTGAGCCCCGGCGAGCGCCTCGACGCCCGCGCCGCCGGCCGCCTGCTTGCCGTGACCGGGCTTGTTGGTCGGACCCAGGGCGCGAAGGCGCTCACGATAGGCCGACGGGACAGCGCCACTTTCGGTCTCATCGACGTCGATCAGATAGGGCTCGACCAGCTGGGTGATCTGCGACCTGGCGCGCGCCTCGGCGGCCTCGGCGGGGGCGTCGTCGGCGAAGATGTCGGCAACATCGAAGCGCTCGACCCACCGGCCGGCGGCCCAGAAGACGACTTCGCCGTCGGCGAGGCGATTTGCGGTGAGGGCCTTCATGGCCGCGCCATCTTGCGAGAGTCGCGCACGGCCCCCGCCCCCTCCACCCC
>DASRLN010000230.1:0-8624 GCA_035648435.1 Caulobacteraceae bacterium | reverse complement strand
GCCCGCGCCGGCGACATGGAGGCGGCGCTCGACCGCCTCTACCCGGCCGATCTCGCGCGGGCCGGCGAGGCCGGCGGCGCCGACGAGGCCGATGTCGAAAGACTGAGGGACCTTTCCAGCGACGCGCCGGTGGTGCGGATGGTCAACGCCCTGATTGCCCGCGCCGCCCAGGCCCACGCTTCCGACATCCACATCGAACCGGCCGAGGACAGCGTCAAGGTGCGCGTGCGGATCGACGGCGCCCTGCGCGACGAAGAGACCCTGCCGGCCCACTTCAAGGCGGCGCTCGTCTCGCGCATCAAGGTCATGGCCGGCCTCAACATCGCCGAACGGCGGCTGCCGCAGGACGGCCGGCTGCGCCTCGCGGTCAGGGGCCACGAGATCGACCTGCGCGTGGCGACCGCCCCCACTATCCACGGCGAGAGCGTCGTTCTGCGCCTCCTGGATCGGTCGAACCTGGCCCTGGATTTCGAAACCCTGGGCTTCGCCGGCGACGACCTGGCCCGCTATCTTCGCGTGCTGCGCCAGCCTCACGGCATCGTTCTTGTCACCGGACCGACCGGCAGCGGCAAGACGACGACCCTGTATGCATCTCTGGCGGCGATGAACACCGAGGAGCGCAAGATCCTGACCATCGAGGATCCCATCGAATACCGCCTGGCGGGCGTCAACCAGACCCAGGTCAATCCAGGGATCGGGCTGACTTTCGCCGCCGCCTTGCGCTCGTTTCTCCGCCAGGATCCCGATGTGATGATGGTCGGCGAAATCCGTGATCTTGAGACCGCCCAGGTCGCGGTCCAGGCCGCGCTCACCGGGCACACCATCCTGTCCACCCTCCACACCAATGGCGCCGCCGCCGCCGTGACCCGCCTGCTCGACATGGGCGTGGAACCGTTCCTGATCACCTCGACCCTCAACGCCGTGCTGGCGCAACGCCTGGTGCGGCGGCTGTGTGGCGAGTGCATGCAATCCTTCACCCCCTCACCGGAGACATTCGAGGCCCTCGGCGTCGAGGCTTCGGCGTGCGAGCGTCTCTGGCGGCCGGTGGGATGCCCGGCCTGCGCGCACACCGGCTATCGCGGCCGGATCGCCATCCTCGAGCTTCTGCTGATGGACGCCGGCATCGAACGGCTCGTACTGGCCAGGGGCGAGGCGCGGGACATCCAGGCCGCGGCGGGCATGGGCACGATGCTGGAGGATGGCTTGGCCAAGGCGCGCGCCGGCTTGACCACGCTCGACGAAGTCCTGCGCGTGACCGCGGAGTCCTGAACGGCATGCCGACCTTCCGCTACCGCGCCGCGACGTCATCGGGAGCCGTACGCGCCGGCGCCCTTGAGGCGGCGACGCATGGGGATGTCCTCCAGGAACTCCGAAGCCTTGGGTTGATGCCCATCGAGGCGGTGGCGATGTCCGGTCCCGGGCGCGGAGCCGCGGCCCCGCGTTCAGACGGCCGATCCCGCCGCGCGGTGATTGATGCGATCGGCGAACTGGCGGTGCTGCTCGAGGCCGGATTGACACTGGAGCGCGCGCTGGCGGTCTGCATGGACAATGTCGCCCATCCCGGCGCCAGGACCGGCTTTGAAAAGCTGCGCGCCCGGGTCAAGGAAGGCGCGCCCCTATCGCGGGCGATGAGCGAGTCGCCGGGGCTGTTTCCGCCCATGGCGTCAGCGATGGGCGAAGCCGGCGAGGCCGACGGTCGGCTGGGCGGCGCCCTGGCGCGTCTGGCCGAGAGCCTCGACCGCGCCGAGACTCTCCGGCAGACGGTGATTTCCTCGCTGATCTATCCGGCCGTGCTGATCGTCGTGGCGACCAGCGTCATCCTGGTCATGCTCCTCATCGTCGTCCCCCAGTTCGAGGGTCTGTTCGCGGGCGCGCGGGGAAAGCTGCCCTTCGCGACGCGCATGGTCATGGGCGCCAGCGAGGCGGTTCGCGCCCACGGCTGGCTCGCAATCCTGGTGTTTGTCGCCGCCGGTATGGGACTGCGCGCCTGGCTTACCCGGCCGTCCGCGCGCCTGGCCTTCGACCGCCTGGTCCTCAAGGCCCCCTGGCTCGGCGCGGTGATCACCAATGCGCAGACCGCGGCCTTCGCGCGCACGCTCGGGAGCCTCGTGGAGGGCGGCGTGCCGCTACCCGTCGCCCTCGGCATTGCCCGCAAGTCGGTTTCCAACAGCTTCATGGCCCTGGCCATCGGCCGGATCGCGGCCGACCTCAAGGAGGGTGCGGGCCTGACCGGTCCGTTGGCCGCCAGTGGCGTCTTTCCGCCCATGGCCCTGGGGTTCCTCAGGACCGGCGAGGAAACCGCCCAGCTCGGCCTGATGTTGCGACGTCTCGCCGATGTCCTCGACCGCGGCGTGCGCTCGACGATCCAGAGAATGATCGGCATAATGACGCCGGCGATCACCGTGATCATGGGCGCGGCGGTGGCGACCGTGATCGCGTCCATAATGTCCGCCATTCTCGGCTTCAACGATCTGGCGCTCTCACCATGACCACGCCCTCACCGCTTCTGATCTTCAGGCGCCGACGCGACGACGGCGGCTTCACCCTTCTCGAAATGCTCGTCGTGCTGGCCATCATGGGCCTTCTGGCGGCGATCATCGCGCCACAGGTGTTGAAATATCTGGGGACTTCCCGCACCCAGACGGCCAAGGTCCAGATTCAGAACGTGGCCGCGGCGCTGGAACTCTATCGCCTCGACGTCGGCCGTTATCCCACCCAGCAGGAGGGCCTCGCCGCGGCGGTCGCCGCGCCGCCCGCCGCCCCCGGCTGGAACGGTCCCTATCTCCAGAGATCGTCCGCCCTCATCGATCCTTGGGGCCAGCCGTACCTCTATCGCAATCCTGGCAAGCACGGGGAAATCGACGTCTATTCGCTCGGCTCGGACAAGGCGGAAGGCGGCACGGGCGAGGCGGCCGATGTCGGCAACTGGTGAACAGGAACCGCGCGCCGGCGCCCAGCGGGGGACGACCTTGATCGAAGCCCTGGTGGTGGTCGCGATCACCGCCCTGGTCAGCCTGGTGGGCTTTCCGCGACTGCAACAGGGACTGTTGACGCTGGCCCAGCGCCAGACCGCGGCGGTGGTCGCCGCGCGGCTTGAGGAGACGCGCGCCGACGCCATGCGGGCCGATGGCCGGGCGGTCTTCGCGATCGCCGCCGACGGTCGCGGCTTCGGCGCCTCGAGCGGCGCCGGCGCCAGAATCCCATCCGGCCTTCGGCTCGTCGCGCGGCCCTTGGCGGCCATCGCTTTCCACGGCGACGGATCCTCCTCGGGGGGCTCGATCCGCGTCGTCGGCGGCGGGCGCGCCGTGGCGATACATGTCGCATCGACGACCGGCGTGGTGACGGTGGTCTCCGAATGAGGGCGTCGAACCGCGGACGGGGCGACACCGGCGCCATCTTCATTGAATCGCTGATCGCGGCGGCCATTGTGGCCATGGCGCTGGGGACCACCCTTCAGGTCGTCGCCGACGGCGCGGCGCGGGAACGCAGGGTCGAGAGTCACCGCTCCGCCCTGATGATCGCCCGATCCGAATTGGCCGAGGTGGGCGCCGATGTTCCCCTCCGGAGGGGCCGGACGACGGGTGTTGCTGGCGATTTCGCCTGGCGGATCGATGTCTCGGCCGACGCCGCCGATGGCGAGACCAATTCGGCGGGCGCCCTGTGGAAGGTCGCGGTCGCCGTGCGTTCGCGGTCCGGCGGAGCCGATCTCATCGTCCTGCGCACCCTGCGTCTCGGCCCCGAAGCCTGACGCCGATGACACCGTGGAAGTCGTCCCGTTCGAGCGCCGGCTTTGCCCTGATCGAGGCCCTGGCCAGCCTGATCATTGTCGGCATGATCTGCCTGATGCTGATCGAAGGGGTGGGAACCGGCCGGCGGGTGTGGGAGCGGATGGGCGCGCGCGACGCCGGCGGCGAGGCAGTCGATGGCGCGCAGGCCACGCTACGTGATCGTCTCGAACAGACGTTCCCGGCCCCGATCGCCGACCGGTCGCCAATCGCGATCGACTTCGACGGCGCCGCCGGTGACGCGACCTTCCTGTCCAACCCTCCCAATGCCGCCCGCCCGGCCCCGCTGCGACGCTATCGGCTCTCCCGGACGGGAGCCGGCGAGCTTGTTCTCGCCGGCGCCGCCGAACCCGCCTCGGGCCGCGACGCGGCGCCGACCCGCCAGGTCCTCCTTGCCGGAGTGCGGAGGCTCGACATCGCCTACTATGGCGCGCAAGGCCAGCCGCCGACGAAGGGGTGGTGGACTTCCTGGCGCGGACAGCCGGCGCCACCCGAAGTCATCCGCGTCCGCGTGGCCTTCGAGGCGGGTGACCGGCGCTTGTGGCCCGATCTGATCGTCCGTCCCAGCGCCACCGTCGATTCGGATTGCGCCCTGGACCCAGTGACCGGACGCTGTGGAGGGCATGGATGAGTCTCCAGGAAGCTCTCGGCGCGGAGATGGACTTCCGCGCCCTGGCCGCCCTGGCCCGGCGCGGGTTCGGCTGGTGGACCGATGAACTCGCGGAACTCCTGCCGCGCACCTTGCGAGAGCGGTTCTCCAGACGGCCTCGCACCCGGGTCGAGCCCACCGATGGTGGCGGCTGGCGCTACTTTCGCGATGGTCGCCAACTCGGAGAGCACGAATCGCAAGCCGCGCGAACGGCCGAGATCGCGCTCATGCTCCCCGCCGACGCGCTGCTCGTTCGCGAGATCACCTTGCCTCGGATGTCGGAGTCCGACACCCGCCGTGTCCTGGCGTTGGACATCGATCGACTCTCACCCCTGCCGGCGGATCTGATCCACGCCGAATTCGAAGTCATCGATCGCGACGCCCCGGGGGGCGGCCAGACAGTGCGCCTGGCCATCGTCACGCGGGTCCGGGCCGACGCCGCCCTCGCCGCGGCGCGGGCCGCCGGCCTGGTCGTCGGCGCGCTCGTGGGCGGCCCGACGGGCGACGGCCAGCGGTCGCGCCTCGACTTTCTGCCGTCGGTGCGAGCCGCGGCCGGCCAGATGGGACGGAGCCGGGGTGGCCGCTGGCCATGGGCCTGCGTGGCGGCGCTGCTGGCGCTCAATCTGGCGGCGCTGGTCGGCCGCGACATGGCCGACGTGGCTGGTCTCGGACGGATGGTGGACGCCCAGCGCCCGGCGGTCGATGCGGCGCTGATGGTTCGCCGGCGCGTGGAGGTCGAAGACGCGCGCAGGCGCGCGATGCTGTCGCGGGGCCAGGCCACGGAGCCGCTGCGGATGCTGAACGCGGTCACCGAGGCGGTCCCGCTCAAGGCCTGGGTTCAGCGTCTCGAATGGAACGGGCAAACCCTTCGTGTCGCCGGCTTCCGGACCGCCGATCTCGACATGGCGGCGGCGATCCGGGGGTCGGGCATGTTCACCAATCCAAGATCCCTGGGCGCCGAAGTCGCGACGCGAGCGCTGGTCGGGCAACCCTTCGACATCACCGCCGACGCCAGGAAAAGGCGGTCGCCGTGAAGCCGCTGACTCCACGCGAGCGGCGCCTCGTGGCTCTGGGGGTGCTGGCGGCGGTGGGCGCGCTCGTCTGGCTGGCGATCGCCGGTCCGCTGCTGCGAGGCTTCGCCGATCGGAGCGACGAACGCGTCCGGCTCCAGGCGACATTTCAGCGCAACCAGCGCCTGGTCGCATCGCTCCCCGCCTGGCGGGCCATGGCCGAGATTCAGCGCCGGACCGCACCACGATTTTCCATCTCCGCGAGCAGCGAGCCGCTGGCGGTCGAGAGTCTCGAGGAGCGCATCCGGCGGCTGGCGGCCGATGAGGGGTTTGTGGTCAGCGCCATCGACGATCTCCAGGCGGACGCCCCGGCTGGCGCCGTTCGGGTCCGGGCCGACATGGAACTGACCCTGGCTCAATTATGTGACAGTCTGAGACGGCTCGAAACCGAAGGCGCCTATGTCATTGTCGAATATCTTTCGATTTCCGCGGACCGCGGTCTCGCCGACGGCCGGTCGGGACCTCTCGCCGTCCGGATCGAACTCACCGCGGCTTATCGTCCCGCCGGAGCGCGCTCGCCCTGAGCGGGGAGCGATCATCGCCTGCGTCATCCTTGGCCTGATGCTGGGCCTCCAGTTCCTTTTGCCCTACAGCGGGCCACCTTCGGAAAGCGACACGCTCGCGGTCCGGCGGCCACGCCTCGCCACCCTTCTCCCACTGCCGGAGTATCCCGCCATCCTTCGCTCACCTGTCATCGCCCCCGACCGGCGACCGGGACAAGCCGGCTTGCCCTCCCCTGGCGGAGGCGCTCTCGAAGGCTGGGCCGCGCTCGGCGCGGCGGCTGGGGGCGGCGCGGCGACCGGCGTCGTCTCCGGACCGGGCGGTGCGGTGAAGACGCTGCGTCAGGGCGAAACCCTCGAAGGTTGGCGTCTGGCGACGGTCGATCGGATGAAGCTCACATTCGAGCGCAACGGCGCGCGCCACGTCCTTGACATCGGCGCCCCGGCCGAGGTTCTCGCCCGGGCGGCCGCGGCGCCGCCCACCGACGCCGGCGCGGCTCCCCAATGACCCGCGAACCGTCCACCCGATCGACGCGCGCGCGGCGCCGGCCGGGGACCGTCGTGGTGTTCGCCGCTCTCCTGGCTTGCGCGCCAGCCTCGCGCGTATCGTCGCAGGCCACGTCCGACGGCAGAGAGGTCCGAACCACCATCCTGCCGGGTGAACCGCCGGCTCCGCCTCCGCCGCCGCCGCCCGTCCGCGTACTCGCCGGTGGCGCCATCAGCCTCAACTTCCCGTCGGTTGATGTCCAGGCGGTGGCCAAGGCCATCCTCGGCGACACCCTGCACGTCCCCTTCGCCGTCGATCCGCAGGTCCACGGCGCGGTCACCGTCCAGACCGCCCGGCCGATCCGCCGCGCCGATGTGCTCACGGTCTTCGAGCAAGCCCTGACCGCGTCGGGCTTGGTGCTCGCCGACCGCGCCGGCGTCTACACGATCCTGCCGGCCGCCGCGGCGCGCGGCGAAGCGCCGGCGGTGGGTCCGAACGATCCCGGATTCGGCAACGAAACCATCCGCCTCCAGTTCGTCGGCGCCGAGGAGTTGCGCAAGCTCCTCGATCCGATGGTGCCGGGGGCCATTTCGGTGGCCGATCCCAACGCCAACGTCATGGTCATTTCCGGAACCGCCGCCCAGCGCCGCGCCCTGCGCGAACTGGTCGCGGAATTCGACGTCGACTGGCTGCGAGGCATGTCCTTCGCCCTGTTCATTCCCGAGCGGACCGATGCCCGCCTGATCGCCCCCGAACTCGATAAATTGCTGAATGCGCCCGGGACCCCGTCGGCCGGCTTGGTGCGCCTGATCGCCATGGACCGCCTCAACGGCATCCTGGCCATCACCGCCCAGCCCCGCTACCTCGACGACGCGCGGCGCTTCGTAGAGATCCTCGACCGCGAGGGCGAAGGCGCCGAGCGCCGGATGTTCGTATACCGGGTGCAGAACGGCCGGGCCGCCGATCTCACCAAGGTCCTCGACGCCGCCTTCGGTTTCGCCGCTCCCGTCAGTTCGCCCGGCGCGGTCGATCCGACCCAGATCGTCGATCGCACGCCGGGCGCCGTGCCACCGACCATGCCGACCCTGCTTCCCAACGGCACGGTCGTGGCCTTGCCCGCGCGGGTCCCCGCGACGGTCGCCGAGACCGGCCGCTCGCCGGGACAGGGACCCCAGTCGTCCTCCGATGTCGATGCCGTCACCATCACCGCCGACGAAGCCAACAACGCCATCGTCGTCTTCTCCAGCCCGCGCAACTACGCCCTGATCGAGGACGCCCTGCGCAAGCTCGACGTGCCGCCGCTGCAGGTGATGATCGACGCTTCGATAAGCGAAGTGACGCTGAACCACACCCTGCAATATGGTCTGCAATGGGCCTTCCAGGCCGGCCGCCTCGGCGGGATTCTCAGCCAGGGCGTCCAGACCACGACGACCAATCCGACCACCGGCCTGGTGACCACCACCAACCCCGGACCACAACAGAACTTTCCCGGGCTCTCGTTTCTCTACCAGGGCAACAACGTCAGCGCGACGCTCAACGCCCTATCGACCATAACCGATGTCACGGTACTCTCGGCGCCCAGGCTGATGGTGCTCAACAACCACACCGCGACCATCGAGGTCGGCGACGAGGTTCCCATCTCCACCGGCACGGCGGTGAGCACGGTCACCAGCGGCGCCCCGATCGTCAACTCCATAGACTATCGGGATACCGGCATCATCCTGAAGGTCACGCCCCGGGTGAACAGCGGCGGCCTGGTGCTCCTCGACATCGCGCAGGAGGTCAGCGACGTCCTGCCGCTGACCGCGACCCAGACCAGTTCGGGTATCAATTCTCCGACTATCGAGCAGCGCAAGATCTCGACCTCGGTCGCCGTCCAGGACGGGGAAACGGTCGCCTTGGGCGGCCTGATCAAGAACGAGGTCCAGAAGGGCCGCTCCACGATTCCGCTGCTCGGCGACATCCCCATCCTAGGCCACCTCTTCGGCGACACCACCGGCGGCCTGATCCGCACCGAGCTGGTCGTTCTGCTCACCCCGCGCGTCGTTCGCACGCCGGTGGACGCCCACGCCGTCACCGAGGAGCTGCGGCAGAAGATCCACGAGGCCGCCCCGCCACCGGCGCCCAGGCCCC
>DASRLN010000229.1:0-17352 GCA_035648435.1 Caulobacteraceae bacterium | reverse complement strand
CCGAGGTCGGCGGGCTGGCGGTGACGGTGATGGTCGCCATCGTCGCCGGACCGGAGGCGAGGCCATCGCTGGCGATGTAGCTGAAGTGATCGGCGCCCGCGAAGCCCAGGGTGGGGGTGTAGACGAACGAGCCATTGGCGTTGAGGGTCAGCGTTCCGTGCGCGGGGCCGCCGCCCTGGTCCCCGGCGGCGGTGAGGGTGAGGCCATTGGGGTCGGTGTCGTTGGCCAGGACGCCGTTGGCCGCGGTGGTGGTCAGGGCGTGGCCGGCGGCGGCGGCATAGGCGTCGGGGCTGGACACCGGCGCCCCCGCGCCGATGGTCAGCGTCACCTTGGTCGCCGGGCCGGACGCAAGGCCATCGCTGGCGACGTAGCTGAAACTGTCCGCGCCGACGTAACCGGCGGTGGGCGTATATCTGAATGATCCATCGGGGTTGAGGGTAAGCGTTCCGTGCGCGGGGCCGCCGCCGGGGGCCAGGGCGGCGGTGAGGGCGAGGCCATTGGGGTCGGTGTCGTTGGCCAGGACGCCGTTGGCCACGGTGGTGGTGAGGACATGGCCGGCGGCGTCTGAATAGCTGTCGGCCGCCGAGGTCGGCGGGCTGGCGGTGACGGTGATGGTCGCCATCGTCGCCGGACCGGAGGCGAGGCCATCGCTGGCGATGTAGCTGAAACTGTCCTTGCCCGCGAAGCCCAGGGTGGGGGTGTAGACGAACGAGCCATTGGCGTTGAGAGTCAGCGTTCCGTGCGCGGGGCCGCCGCCCTGGTCCCCGGCGGCGGCCCCGCGCACGGAACGCTGACCCTCAACCCCAACGGCTCGTTCGCCTACACCCCCACCCTGGGCTTCGCGGGCGCCGATCACTTCAGCTACATCGCCGGCGATGGCCTCGCCACCGGTCCGGCGACGATGGCGACCATCACCGTCACCGCCAGCCCGCCGACCTCGGTGGCCGACAGCTATTCAGACGGCGCCGGTCATGTCCTCACCACCACGGCGGCCAACGGCGTCCTGGCCAACGACACCGACCCCAACGGCCTCGCCCTCACCGCCGCCCTGGCCCCCGGCGGCGGCCCCGCGCACGGAACGCTGACCCTCAACCCCAATGGCTCGTTCGTCTACACCCCGACCCTGGGCTTCGCGGGCAAGGACAGCTTCAGCTACATCGCCAGCGATGGACTGGCCTCTGGCGCGCCGAGCACGGTCACCGTGAACGTCGCGGCCGGCAAGCCGGCGTCGATGCCGGACAGCTATGCGGCTTCGGCCGGCCACGCCCTGATCATCACCACTCCCGCCAACGGCGTGCTGGCCAACGACACCGACCCCAATGGCCTGGGCCTCACCGGCGCCCTGGCGCCGGGCGGCGCACCGGCTCATGGGTCCCTGAGCTTCAACGCCGACGGCACGTTCACCTACACCCCGGCCCTGGGGTTCGCCGGCGCCGATCACTTCAGCTACATCGCCAGCGACGGCCTTGCCTCCGGATCGCCGACGACGGTCACCCTGAACGTCGTGGCCGGCATGCCGGCGTCGACGCCGGACAGCTATTTGGACGTGATCGGACAGACCCTGACAACGTCCGCCGCCGGCGGCGTTCTGGCCAACGACAGCGATCCCAACGGCCTTGTTCTCACCGCCGCCCTGGCGCCGGGGGGCGGACCGGCGAACGGCTCGCTCGTCCTGAATGCCGATGGCTCCTTCAGCTATACGCCGGCCGCCGGCTTCGCGGGTTCCGACACCTTCTCCTACATCGCCAGTGATGGACTCGCGGCGGGAACGGCCACCATGGTCACCATCGCGGTGGCCGGCGGCCCGCCGGTCGCCGAGCCCGACACCTACTCGGCGATCGCCAACCAGACGCTCACCGTAAGCGCGGCCAAAGGCGTGCTGGCCAATGACACCGATCCCAACAGCCTGCCGTTGACCGCCGCCCTCGCCCCCGGCGGCGCGCCCGAATACGGCAACGTGACCCTCAATCCGGACGGCTCGTTCAGCTACATCCTCAACGCCGGCTTCGGTGGTTTCGTCGGCACGGACACCTTTAGCTACATCGCCAGCGACGCACTCTCGTCCAGCGCGCCGACCACGGTGACGATCAACGTGACCAACGCAACCACGGGCGCGGTGGTGGCGCGCGGCGTCCCGGGCCTCGCGCCCGGACTGGCCCTGGCCTCGCCCCTCGCCGGCTCGTTGGCCGCTGCGACGCCGACGCCGGCGCCATCTCTCGCCGGGACCGGCCAGCGGTTCGTGACGGCGATGGCGAGCTTCGGCGTCGAAAGCGCCGCGATCATCCAACCGGAGAGCCAATCCGCTCAGTCGATGCGATTGCCGATGCTGTCGGCATCCGGAGCAAGACACGCACTGAGCTGAGCGCCGCGCCCGGCCGGGCTGGCGGCGGCGGTCCAGGTTTGGCGGCGCCGGCGATCGAACGGCGGCGACGTGGATCTTTCCCCCTTTCGGTTCCCCGCGTGGCGAGAATCGGCGCCGCCGGCGCTTTCCACAGGTCGAGCGTTCGCCTATGGGGCTTGGGCAGGGGCGCGCGAATGGATGATGCGAGCACAGTGGCATCGGGAAATGGCGCCGCCGCCGGCGCGGCGAACCCGCGCCTGTGCGCGTGTGGCAGCGGCCTGCGACCGCTGCGCTGCTGCTCGCAGGATATCGCGACCATCGGCACGGCCGGCGCATCCCGGCACATCGCGCCGCTGGCCGAACGCGCCGCCAAGGCTCACGCCGAGGGGGACGTCGCCGAAGCCACCATTCTGTGCCTGGACGTGCTCGAACTCGCCCCTGGTCAGCCGCAAGCGTTGAGACTGCTCTACGAGATCCGTAAGGCCACCCATCCCGCCGCCGCGCTTGCCCTGCTCAAACGTCTGGTGACGTTGTACCCCAACGATTTCTGGGCGACCAACGAGCTGACCCTGCTGCTGCTCAACCGCGGCGCCGCCGCCGAGGCCGAAACCCACGCCCGCAACGCGGTGCGCATCGCGCCGGAAAACGCTCAGTCGCATCATCTGATGGGCATGATCATGACCGAGGTCAACCGGCCCCAGATCGGCGAGTATCATTATCGCCGGGCGATCGAGCTGGCCGGAACGCCGGGGGCGATCCTGCTCGCCAACATGGCCTGGAACCTCAAGAACCAGGGCAAGATGGCCGAGGCGCGCGACTTCTATGAGCGCTCGACGGCCATCGACGCGACGATCCTTCAGACCCTGCTCGGCTGGGCGCGGCTTGAGGAAGCCGACCGCGACTTCGCCGCCGCCGCCGACCTCCTGGACCGCGCCGAGGCCGTCTCGCCGGATAACCAGAGCATCTTGTTGTCCCGCGCCGTCCTGCATGGGCGCACGCGGGCCTACGAAGCGGCGCTGGACGAGCTCGGCGCCATCGCCACCCGGCGCGGCGATGGCCGCCTCGGACCCAACGAACTCTTGGAAAAGGGACGCCTGCTCGACCAGATGGGGCGCCACCCGGACGCCTTCGAGGCGTTCGTGGAAGGCAAGAGGCTGGTCCGGGAGGTGAGCGGCGTCGCCTACCTCGCCGATCATGCGGCGAGCGTGGTGGGACGGCTCAAGAGCTTCTTCACCGCGCCCAGGCTCAAGATCACCCCCCGAGCGGGGGTGAGAGACGACTCGCCCCAGCCGATCTTCATCTTCGGCTTTCCGCGTTCGGGAACCACTCTCGTCGAACAGACGCTGTCGGCCCATCCGGCCATCTGCGCCGGCGACGAACTGCCTTTCATCGCCGACATCACCGCCATGATGCCGCGGATGCTCAACTCGCCGCTGGCCTATCCCGAGGCCCTGGCGGAACTGTGGATGGGCGACCAGAGGGAGGGGTTGGACAATCTGCGAGACTACTACCTCCAGCGCGCCCGGCAGTCCGGCATTCTCGAGCCCGGAGCGGCCTGGTTCACCGACAAAATGCCGCTCAACGAGACCCACCTGGGGCTGATCGCCCTGCTGTTCCCGGCCTCGCCGATGATCCACGTTCTGCGCCATCCGCTGGACGTGGTGCTGTCGGTGTTCTCCAACCAGCTGACCCACGGCTTCTACTGCGCCTATTCACTGGAAACGGCGGCGCGACACTATGCGCTGATTGCCGATCTCGTGGCCCACTACCGGGCCGAGATGTCGCTGAAGTACCTGCCGATCCGCTATGAGGACATCGTTGCCGATCAGGCCGGCGCGGTGGGCCGGATGCTCGACTTCATCGGCGAGGACTTCGACGACCGCTGCCTGAATTTTCAGGACAACAAGCGCTATGCCCGGACGGCGAGCTACGCCCAGGTGACCGAGAAACTCTATGACCGTTCGCGCTTCCGCTATCGGCGCTACCTCGAGGAGCTGGCCCCGGTGATCCCGATCCTGCGGCCGGCGATGGATCGTCTCGGCTACACCATCGACGACCCGGAGGCGTCCGCGTGAGCGCGAGGACGGCCACCGAAATCGACCATCCCGAGCCGGCCGCGGCCCTGATGGCGCGAGCGGCGGAACTCGAGCGGGGCGGCAAGATCGACGAGGCGCGGGCCTGCGCCGAGCAGGTGCTGGAGATCGAGCCCGATCATGCCGACGCCCTGCAGCTGTTGGGCGCCGTGGCCTTTCGGGACGGAAATCTGGGCGAGGCGGTGCGCCTCATGGAGCGGTCTCGCCGGGTCGATCCCGAAAAGACCCTCTACGCCCGCAACCTGTGCGAGGTCTACCGGCTGCTCGGCCGTTACGACGAGGCTCTGGAGGCGGCCCTGAAGGCCACCCTCGGCGACCCGCGGGACCCGATCGCCCACGTCAACATGTCGGTCCTGCGCTTGGCGCGCGGGGAATCGGACGAGGCGATCATCAGCGCCGAACGCGCCCTGGCGATCGATCCGAACCTCCCCGGCGCTCACTTCGGCCTGGCCGAGGCGTTGTTGCTGCGCGGCGAGTTCGCGCGCGGGTGGGAGGAATACGAGTGGCGCTTTCGCCTCAAGGGCGTGCCCGCGCTCATGCCGAGAGCGGACATTCCCCAATGGCAAGGCGAGACCGTCCGCGGGCGGCTGATGCTGATCGCCGATCAGGGTTTCGGCGATTCGATCCAGTTCGGCCGCTTCATCCCCTGGGCCGCCACGCGCTGCGAGGAGCTGGTGGTCGCCTGCGGCAGGGAGCTGCAGCCCCTGATCGGACAGTTCGCCGGCGTCGGCTCGATGTTCGACAAGTGGGACGAGTGCCCGCCGTCGGTCGCCCACCTGCCGCTCAGCGGCCTTCCGCGCCTGGCCGGCGCGGCCCTGGGAAACATCCCGGCCGAGGTTCCCTATCTGCGCGCCGAACCGGCCAAGCTGGCCGCGTGGACCCGGCGCCTCGAACTCCTGGTTTCGCCCCGGCATCGCCGGATCGGCGTGGCCTGGGCCGGTCGACCGACCCACAAGAATGATCATAACCGCTCGATTCGCCTGGAGACGCTCGCGCCCGTGGCGGCCCTTGACGGGGTGACCCTGGTCTCGCTGCAGAAGGGTCCGCCGCAGGCCCAGATCGCCGGTTTCTTCGGTCGCGCGCCGCTGGTCAACATCGGGGCGGAGATCCAGGACTTCACCGACACGGCGGCGATCATCGAAGCGCTGGACATGGTCATCACCGTCGATACGGCGGTGGCTCATCTGGCGGCGTCGCTGGGAAAGACGACGTGGATCATGCTGCCCTTCGCGCCGGACTGGCGCTGGCTGCGCGAAGTTTCCGACAGCCCGTGGTATCCCAGCGTGCGCCTGTTCCGGCAGACGGCGGCCCGCGAGTGGGATCCGGTCGTGGCGAAGATCGCCGGGGAACTGCCCGGCCGATTGACCTCCATCCCGGTCAGGCCGGGCGGTCACTTGGGAACATAGGTCCGCAGCACCTCTTCGATGATCGCCTCCAGGTCGGCCAGGGTGCGGCAGGTCCTGGCCACGCGGCAGAACCGGCGATAGGCGTCCATGCGCGAATCGCCCTGGCCCCAGTAGGTCTCCGGCTCGGGGTTGAGCCAGATCACCGATCGGGACCGCTCGGCGATTTCGCGCATGATGTCCAGCCCGGGATCGGCGTGATTTGACCGGCCGTCGCCCAGGATGATCACGGTCGTGCGGCGCGTCAGGCTGCCGACGGTCGCTCGGCGCAGATCCTCCAGCGCGCGGCCGTAGTCGGTTGGCCGGAATCCGATCCGGGCCAGGATCAGGGCGATGGCGTCATCGACAGTTTCGTCCTTGAGCAGATCATCGATCGAAACCAGCCGATCGGAGAAGGCGAAGCCCTCCAGCTGCCGAACGACCTCGCCCAGGCTGTAGAGGAACAGCAGGAGGAATTGCGCCGAGGCGGCGACCGAGCGTGACACGTCACAGAGAACGATGATGCTCGGCTTCTCGACCCGCCGGCTCTTCCAGACCACGTCGAAGGGGACCCCGCCGGTGACCATCGAGCGCCGGATCGTCTTGCGGACGTCCAGGACGCCTTTCCGCGCCCGGTGACGTCGGCGGCCGTAGCGGGTCGCGAGGCGTCGGGCCATGCGCCGGACGAGGGCCTCCATGGCCCGGAAATCCTCGGGCGCCACGGCGGTCAGGCTCTGGGTCTTCAGAACCTGTTCGCGCAGGCGCCGGCCGGTCTGGCCGGCGTGCAGGCGCGCCTGGCGATCAACGAACCGGCCCGCTTCGACAAACAGCGCGGCGCGCCGTTCGGCGAGGCCTTCGGCCAGTGCCGCGTCGGCCGGCGCTCCCGAGGCGCGGAGGCCATTGATCATTGTCTCGAGTTCGCGTAGGCCCATGGCGTCGAGCATCCGCCGGGTGATCAGGTTGCGCTGGGTGTTGAGCCGGATCTCACCGGCCCCGACCCCCGCCGCCGCCGCTTCCAAAGCCTCGCTCGAGGCCGCCGCGTCGTTCGACAGCAGTCTATCCACAAGGGATGAATCCGTAGACGGAACATTCACGGCCAGAGGCGATTGGATGCGGCGGCTGTCGCGGGCGAAGAAGGTCTCGAAGCAGACGTCGAAACGTTCAGCCTCCCCGGCGGTCTTGGCCAGGGTCACGCAGAGCGCGTCCTTGAACAGGGCGCGATCGGCGAATCCCACCCTCGCCGCCGCCCGATGGGCGTCGATGGCCTCGGCCGGCGAGACTTCGACATCGACCGCCCGCAGGGCGCGCAGAAAGTCGGCCAGCGGCGCCCGGGCATCCCTCGCCGTCTCACCGGCGGGCAAGGAATTCCTCGATCCTGGGCTCGACGGCCAGGACGTCCCGCTCGAATTTCAGGAGCACGTTCAGGGTTTCGCGAACGAGGGCGGAATCAAGAGCGTGGGCGTGCAGGAGAGTGAGCGCGCGGGCCCAATCGACGGTTTCCGAAATCGAGGGGAGCTTGCGCAGATCCAGGCCGCGCACGGCCTGGACGAAACTCACCAGCTGCGTGCGCAGGCCCGCCTCGACGTGCGGCGCGCGGGACGCGATGATCCGTTCCTCGAGCTTCTGGTCGGGAAGGGGAATGTGCAGGTGCAGGCAGCGGCGTTTCAGCGCATCGCCGAGGTCCCGTACATTGTTGGAGGTGAGGAACACCATCGGCGGGATGGTGGCCCTGATCACCCCGATTTCCGGAATCGACACCTGGTAGGCCGACAGCAGCTCCAGCAGGAAAGCCTCGAACGCCTCGTCGCTCTTGTCGATCTCGTCGATCAGCAGCACCGCGCCACTCTCGGCGCGCAGCGCCTGGAGCAGCGGCCGGGCCTCCATGAACGGTTCGGAAAAGAACAGGTCCCCCATGTCGTGGAGGCGATCCATGGCCGCCTCCAGGCTCGGCGCGCCGGTCAGTTCGGCGCCCATGTGGTCCTTGAGGATCTGGGTATAGAGGAGCTGCTTGCCGTACTTCCATTCATACAGCGCCTTGGACTCGTCCAGCCCCTCGTAGCACTGCATGCGGATCAGCGGCAGCCGCAGCAGGCTGGCGGTCGAGAGCGCCAGTTCGGTCTTGCCGACGCCGGCCATGCCCTCGACCAGGATCGGCTTCTGCAGGTGGGCGGACATGTAGAGCGCGGTGGCGATGCGCCGCGAGGCGATGTAGCCGACGCCGGCCAGGCCCTCGATAATCGTGTCCACGGAATTCAGCGGGTCGGGGATCGCGGGCATTGGCTTGCCTAGCCCAGCGGATCGGCGAGGAACACCCCGGAACCAACCCCGACGCCCAGGGTTATGGTCAAGCTTTGGCGGCGAAAGCGGCCCGGAAGGGGGACGGATGGCCATCGACGACGACGTCCTCTTCCGGCTTCCAGCCCTGGCCCTGGCGGAGATATCGGCCGAGGTCCGCGACGGCGACATTCTGCTCTGCGCCGCGCACGACCCTTTCTCGCGGCTGATCGGCTGGAGCACCAAGAGCCCTTGGAGCCATGTCGCCCTCGCCTATCGCTGGGCGGCCCTGGACCGGATCGTGGCCTTTGAGTGCGTCCAGCAGATCGGCGTCCACGCCGTGTCGCTGGAGCGCTTCATCAGCCAGACCAGCAGCGGCGCGAAACCCTACCCCGGCAAGATCGTCCTGGCCCGCCACGGCGGCCTCGCGGGGCGGATGAAAGACGCCGAAGCCAAGGTTATCCGGCGGATGACCGACTTCGCCGTCGATCGCATGGGCGACCGCTTCTCGCCGTTTGAAGTCCTCAAGATCGCCACCCGGATCGCGGTCGGGCGCTTCAATCGCCACATGCCCAGGATGCTCGGGGCCAAAGACGAGTACATCTGTTCGGAATACGTGGCCAAATGCTTTCAGCGCATCGGCATCCAGATCGCCTGGGACGGCCTGGGCTTCATCGCCCCCGCCGACATCGCCCGCGATCCCCAGGTCACGGCCGTGGCGCGTTTCCGGACCCGGTGAGTAGAAGGGTGCGGCCCAACCCTTCTCCCCTCGTGGGAGAAGGTGGCCCGCGAGAGCGGGTCGGATGAGGGGCCGCGCCGGCCTTTCCGCTGTGGGCGCCGCCGCGTCGGCGATCGCGGCGACGACATCGGTCGGCCTCAGCTCGATCTCGAGGTTGGGAAATCTCAGAACCCGGAACCCCTGTCCGCACAGCCAAGCATCGCGCTCGACGTCGTGCTCGCTGTTCTCGTGAAGGGGACCATCGGCTTCAACGATCAGGCGATGGCGCAGGCACAGAAAATCGACGATATACCTTCCGATCGGAACCTGGCGGCGGAATTTCAGTCCTTCCAGACGGCGGTCGCGCAGCAGGCGCCAAAGGGTGCGCTCGCTCTCCACAGGCGCATGGACTTGGCGAGGGCGCGCAGTCGTCTTGGCGGATTGACCATATCCGAAGATAGACAAATTGGACGGGTCGGCGCGACCCCTCATCCGGCCGCCTCTCGGCGTCCACCTTCTCCCGCAAGGGGAGAAGGATACAAATCATCAGAGGTCCTTCCCGAAGATTCTGTAGGTCTTGTAGATTCTGGCGCCAAAGCTTTCGAGGATGTGCCGCATGGGCAGGTTGTCCTCGAGGATCCAGGAGTATTCGGCCTGGGTGATGCCGGCCCTGACCCCTTCGCGGCGGATGGCGTCGACGATCACGAAGGGAGCGAAGATGCCGCGCCGGTCGCGGGCGAATTTGCGCTTGACCCCCATCAGCGGGACGCGACCGCGCTTCACGCCCCTGACCTTCAGCCGCCAGAGCAGCTTGGCCCAGCCGAACGGAGCCAGGGTCCCGCCCAGGTCGGCGATGGCGTCGTTGAGATTGGGCAGCAGCACGCCGAAACCCGCCGCCTCGCCGTCGATCTCAAGAAACCATACCAAGCGTGGATTGAGGATGATCTTCAGCGATTCGCCGAGATGTTTGGTCTCGGCCTGCGTCACCGGGGCCGCCCCCCAGTTCTCCGACCACGCGTCGTTGAGGATTTCGACGAGAGTTCGCACCTCCTCGTCGAAGCGGTCCATGCGGACGGGGCGCAGCACCATGCCCGCCGGCAGCGGCCTGTCCAGCCGTGCCTGAACGCCCGGCGTGAAGGTCGGCACGTCGGAGATATAGGCGTAGACATCCTTGGCCTTGGTGTAGCCCTGCTCCTCGATACGCTCCGCAGTGTAGCTGGGATCGTGGCCCATCATGAACATCGGCGGCGTATCGAAGCCATCGACGAGCAGCCCCACCTCCTCGTTGATCGATAGATTGAAAGGTCCCAGGACCTGGGCGCGCCCGCGGACCCGCAGCCAGCCCTCCGCCGTCCTGAACAGAGCCGCGAACACGTCCGGATCATTCTCGGCCGCGATCATGCCGAAGAAACCGGCCGGCCGGGCAGGATCGGTGCGGGCCAGGTGATCGATCTGGGCGCTGATCCGGCCAACGTCGCGGCCATCCCGCGTGGCCAGCCAGAACTGGACGTCGGCGTGCTCGAAGAACGGGTTGTGCTTGGGAGACAGGGCTTCCCGCCGCTCAAGAAGCAGAGGGGCCACATAGTTCCGGTCGTCCCCGGCCAGGCGCATGGAAAGGCGAATGAAGCGTTCCAGCTGCGCCTTGCCGCTGACCGGCAACATCTCGATCGGTGCGCTCATCCCTCGGCGTATAGCAGAATACTGATCGCGCCGGCCGCGAAGACCAGGGGCGCGCCCCAGGCCGCCAGAGCGGGAGGCAGGGCGCCGGTCTGGCCCATGGCGGTGAGGATGCCGTCGGAAACCAGATACAGCAGGCCGCAACCAACGCCGAAAATCACCGGCGCGGTCTTGTTGCTGCGTGCGTGGCCGAGAGCGGTGGGAAGGGCCAGCAGCAGCATGATGATCGGCGCCACGCCCTCGGCCACGGTCCTGAACAGACGGGTCTTGGATTCGTTGGGGCTCTTGTCCACCGGTCCGGCCCCGACGAGCGAGCGGAACGCGGTGTTGGAAGTGATCTGGTAGGAGTCGGAAAACAGCCGCGCGGCGTCCGCGGCGCGCAGCGACGTGCGCCAATCCATCTCGCCCACCGTCAGGCTGTCGGCGCGGCTCCGGCCGATGTCGGTCACCCGGGCGTCATGCAACCGCCAGCCGCCGGGCTCGGCGGTCGCGGTCGCCGCCACCATGCGCCGGATCAGCGCCTTGCTTGGGTCCCGCTGATAGATCGAAACGCCCTGGAGCGTCGCGCCGTTCGGGGCGCTGGAGCGAACCATGACCACGTCGCCGTCGATCCGGAACCAGCGGGGCGTGGGCGTCTTCTTCGCCGCCGCTGGCGTGGTCGCCGTCCACCAGGTGGCGAGCGCCTGTTCGGCCCGGGGGGTGATCTGATCGGCGACGACCAGTTGCATCAAGCAGACCGTCAGGGCCACTGGCAGGGTTCGCCGGAAGATCTCGAACAGGGAAAGCCCGGTGATCCGCATCACCACCAGTTCGCTGTTCCTCGCCAACTGACTGAAGGTGAAGATCGCGCCAGCCAGCACCGCGAATGGCGCGGCCTGTTGGAACAGGCCCGGAAGGCGCAGGAACATGTACCGGCCGATTTCGATCAGCCCGCCCCGGGCCAGGAGATCGCTGGTCCGCTCGAGAAGGTCGATCAGCTGCAGCAGACCGATCAGGGCCACGGCGGCGGCGGCGGTGCGGATGGCCATGATCCGCCCGAGATAGGTTGCGAAGCTCATCGTGGCCCGATTTGAAACCGTGGTCGGCCGCGCCCTGGGACGGCGATCGAACATCCGCTCAATGGCAGCGAACATGCCGGAGAACGGCGTTTCCCCTGGACGACGCCGGCTGGAGAGAAACATCCACAGGCCGAACGCCGCGATCGCGCCGAACAGGCCGCCGATCGCCATCAGCGGATCGAGCGCCCCCGACGCCGCCAGACTCTTGGCCAGGGTGACGCCGTGGTGGAAGGCGACCAGAATCACCGCGCCGAGGATCATCCCCGGCGCCCGCCGCCCCCGTTTGGCGGCCATGGCCAGCGGCAGGGCCAGCAGGGGCAGGAAGGGGATGGCCAGTGACCTAGCCAGCCGGGCGTAGAACTCGGCCTGCAGCACCCGATGGGGAATCAGCGCGTCGGGACGGCCCATCTCGTCCACCAGTTCGGGGAGGGTGAGTTCCTGCTCGTCCCCGCCCCGAGGGCGCAGGACCTCGGAGCCTCCGAGGTGCTCGTGGTCGGTGAAGTCGGCGAAGCGCAGCAAGCGGGTCCCGCCCCTGGCGATGTCGGCCAGGACGACGCCGCCGCCGAGGTGAAGCTCGGTGGTCTTGCCGTCCGGCCGCAGGCCGAGAACACCATCGGCGGCGGTCACCACCGTCTCGCCATCGTCGGTGCGACGGCGGATGAAGACGCCCTTCAGGCGCCGGCCCGTGGCGTCCGCCTCGTCGGCGGTGATGGTGAAGTCGGGGCCGGCGTTGATGAATACTTCGGGATCAAGCTGCGCCGTCCATCCCGCCTCCAGCGCCGCGTTGCGCACCGCGCGGTAGCCGTAGTGGCTGTAGGGTTGAAGATATCCCACCAGCAGCAGGCTGACGCCGCCCAGGACGACCCCGATGAACACCAGCGGCGCGACGATGCGCTCGAACGACACCCCGCCGGCCAGGATGGCGTCGAGTTCGCTCTCCTCGTCCAGTCTGGCGATGACGATGAACATCGACACGAAGAAGGCGGCCGGCAGGGCCAAGCCGAGCTGATAGGGGATCAGATTGCCGATCAGGCCGAACAGGAAGCCGAGATGGGCGCCTCTCGAGGCGAGTTCGTCGATCAGCCGCAGGGTCTGTTCCAGAAGGAAGGCGACCAAAGTCACGCCCAGAACCGCCGCCGCCGGCAAGGCCAGCGAGCGAAGCAGATACCGGTCGAAGATTGCCGGGCGCCAGGTCGTCCGATAGACGCCCGGCGCGCCGGGCGCGGCCGAAACCATGAGCTAGCTCGACGCCCCCGCGCGGCGGCGGTCGGCGGTGAGCATGCCCAGGCGACGGCCGACGTCCGCGAAGATCGCCAGCGCGGTGTCGATCTGCTGGACGGTATGGGCGGCGCTGACGCTGGTGCGCAGCAGCGGCGCGTTGGTCGGCGTCGCCGGCGGCAGCGCCAGATTGAGGTACAGGCCCGACTCCATGAGCATCTTCCAGAAGGTCACGGCCGTTTGCTGATCGGGCATAGTCACCGCGATGATCGGATTGGCTTCCGGCCCGGTCTGGAACCCCATGGCCGCCAGGCCGTCATAGAAACGCCGGGCGTTTCGCATCAGATTGACCCGCAGGCTGGGCTCGGATCGGAGCTTGACCAGCGCCTGCAGCGTCGAGGCGATTACACTCGGCGGCAGCGAAGCGGTGAACATATAGGGGCGGCAGACGATCCGCATGACATCGAAATCGGGACTGTTGGAGACGCAGAAGCCGCCGACGCTGCCCAGGCTCTTGGAAAACGTGCCGACGATGAAATCAACGTCTTGCTCGACCCCCGCAGCCTCGGCCAGGCCGCGGCCGGTGTCACCCAGAACGCCGAGAGAATGGGCTTCATCGACCAGAAGATAGGCCCCGGTCTCGCGCTTCACCGCCGCGATCTCCTTCAGCGGGGCGGTGTCGCCCATCATCGAATAGATGCCTTCCACCACGATCAGCCGATCGCCGGGCGCGCCAGCCAGCCGACGCAGACGCTTGTAGAGGTCATCGGGGTTGTTGTGCCTGAACCGGATAACCTCGGCGTGACCCAACCGCGAGCCGTCATAGATACTGGCGTGGCTGTCGGCGTCGAGCAGCAGGTGATCGCCCCGCCCGACCAGGGTGGAGAGAACACCGAGATTGGCTTGGTAGCCGGTGCTGAACACCATGGCGTGGTCGCGACCGTAAAACTCGGCCAGAGCCTTTTCGAGGCGCAGGTGGCCGTCGTAGTTGCCGTTGGCCACCCGTGATCCGGTGGTGCCCGTTCCCTGGCTCCGCGTCGCCTCCACGGCCTTCTCGATGCAGTCGGGATCAAACGTCAGACCCAGATAGTTATGAGTGCCGATCAGGATCGTGCGCCTGCCGTTCAGAATGCCCTCGGTGGGCGACAGCACGCTGTCGAATCGTACGTTGAGCGGATCGACGCCTTGTTCACGCAGGGCGTCATAGGCCACCTTGTAGGCCCCGTGCTTGGCCAAGATCGTCATGCCGACGCTCCACCGCGCAACTCTTCGACCGCGTGGACGAGGTCCCCGACCGTCTGCACCTGGGCGATTCGGTCAAGAGGAATTGAGATGTCGTAGAAATCTTCGATCGCCATGACGAAGTTCATAACCCCCAAAGAATCCATACCGAGATCTTCGACGATGTCGGTGTCGTCGGTGATTTGGACCGGATGACCCAGAACCTGTTCGAAGACGGCGGCTACCTCATCGCGAACCAAGCGGCTCCCGGGATCGGTCCGTGTCTCTACCAAAGCCAACTGATGATTCTCTCGCATACCGCGACTCTACGCCTCGCTCGGCCGACGAAGCCTCGCCCATCGATACAGGTTTGTCACTATTCGTTCAACCACGCGGGCCATGCGCGGGCTGGAGGCCGACTCAGGCGGTCGCCCGCGCGGGGGCCAAGTCGAACGCGCCGGAGAGGTAGAGATTTCGGGCGCCCGACCGGCTGAGCTTGCCGGAGGAGGTCTGCGGCAGGCTGTGGGGAGGAACCAGGACCACCAGCGCCTCGATGCCGTGGCGCACGCGGATCAGGTTCGCCGTCTCCGTCCGCAACGCCTCGCGCAGCGCCGGATCCCCGGTGCGGCACTGCGCCAGGGCGACGACGCGCTCGCCGTCCTCGCCCGGGATCGAAAACGCCGCCACGTCGCCGGCGCGAAGAGCCGCGATCTCCTTCTCGGCCGTCCATTCCAGGTCCTGAGGCCAGAGATTACGGCCGTTGACGATGATCAGGTCCTTGACCCGGCCGGTGATCACCACCTCACCGTCCAGGGCGTAGCCCAGGTCGCCAGTGTCGAGCCATCCGTCCGGCGACAGCACCTTGGCGGTCTCTTCCGGTTCGCCGAAATAGGCCCGCATCAGGCTGGGTCCCGAAGCGAAGATGCGGCCCACGCGCCGGTCAGGCAGCACCGCGCCCCGATCGTCACGGATTTCCAGTCGGTGGCCCTCGAGGACCCTGCCGCAGAGGGCCAGCTCGCGGGTCCGCGCGCCGCCGCGCGGCGCCCGCGCGTGGCCAGCGCGCTCCAGGACCGAAACCTCGACGGCGTCGGTCATCAGCCCGCGATTGAGCGGGCTCAAGCTGAGCGCCAGGGTCGCCTCGGCCATGCCATAGCTGGCCACGAAGGCGCGCGAATCGAACCCTCGCGGCGCGAAGGTGTGAACGAACGCCCGCAGCGGCTCCGGCCGGATCATGTCGCCGCCCAGTCCGGCCACGCGCCAGGACGACAGGTCCAGGCCGTCCAGACCGGCGGCGCCGACCCGGCGCGCGGCCAGCTCGTAGCCGAATGTGGGAGCGTAGGAGATCGTCGCGCGGCGCCGAGAAATCAGGTCCAGCCACACGAACGGGCGACGCACGAAAGCGCCGGTTGGAATGAGATCGACCGAACTTTGGAAGGCCAGGCTGCTGAGCAGCATCCCGACCAGGCCCATATCGTGATAGAGCGGCAGCCAGGAGACGGTCCGATCGGCGGATCCGACGTCCAGGCCGCCGCGGCCGATCGCCGCTATGTTGGCCATCAGGGCGGCCTGTGTCACCGCGACCCCGAGCGGGAATCGGGTGCTCCCGGACGAAAACTGCAGATAGCAGAGACCTTCTGGATCGGCGGCCGGCGCCGTGTCCGATGAGGCCACGGCGGGGAGTTCGGAAATCGGTCCGATGCTTCGCAGGCTCAGTCCCTCGCCGGCCTCCGCGAACCAGGCGGCCAGTGCCGGCGGGGCGAACGCGGCGCTCGCGCCGGCGGCGATGATCATTCGCCTCAGGTGGGCGACATAGGCGTCCTTGCCGCCGAACGGCGCTGGCAGTGGAACGGGCGCCGGGACGAGGCCCGCATACTGGCAAGCGAAGAAGGCGCGCAGAAAGTCGCCATCGCTTTCGGCCGCCAGCGCCACGCGATCGCCCGGCGCCAGGCCAATTCCCAGCAGGCGACCGGCCAGGGCCGACGACTGTTCGCGCAGTGCGGCATAGGGCAGCACCTCGATCAGCTCGCCGCGCAGGGAATGGATGTTGATCCCAGTCGACTGAAGCGCCGCATGGTCCAGGGCCTCGGCGACGGTGGCGAAGTCCGCTCGCCTGAGGGTGCGTTCCGGCGCGGTGGGCGTGGGGGTCAAGATCGAAAGTCCAATGGGTGCCTGCCTGCGCTGTCGCGGATTCGCCCCATATGACACGTTGGACTCGATCGCGTCATTATCGACAATGCCGGTTTACCTGATAGTGCGTGACGGGCGGCCTCGTCCTTGGGGCGAAATCCGGGGTGGCGATGAACCAACAGCGCATCAGGGAAGCGGCCGCCGACGGACGCCCGAGCCTGGGCGCGCTCATGAAGGACGAATTCCTCGCCGACGCCTGGCGGCGCGACAAGGGACGCGATCTGCGCCCGCTGATGCGTCTGGCGCCCTTCGTCCGCGCGCACCCCCTTGACGCATTTTTCGGCGTTCTGTTCCTGGTGATCTCCGCCGCCGCGCTCCTGGTGCTCACCGGGGGCGCCCGGCTGGTGATCGACGGCGGTTTCGCGGTTCATAGCCAGACCGCGCTCATGCGCGTGTTCCTGTGGGCGGCGGGCATGGTCGCGATCCTGGCGGTCAGCACCGGCCTGCGGCTCTATTTCCTCTACAAGCTCGGCGAGCGCGTGGTGGCGGATCTGCGCCAGGTGGTGTTCCGCCACGTGCTGAGCCTGGATCTCACTCACTTCCTGCGCCTGCGCACCGGAGAGGTGCTGTCGCGGCTCACGACCGACATGACGATGATCGAAAGCGTGGTGGGAAATGTCATCCCCGTGGGCCTGCGCAGCTTGGTGATCCTGGTCGGAGCCCTGGTCGGGATGGTCGTGATCAGCCCCAATTTCACCGGACTGGTCCTGCTGCTGATTCCCGCCCTGCTGACGCCGCTGTTCCTGATGAGCCGGCGCATGCAGGCCCTGTCGGTTCGCGCCCAGGATCGTTTCGCCCAGGCCGTCGGTTTCGCCGGCGAGGGCCTGGGAGGCCTGGAGACGGTCCAGGCCTTCGGCCAGGAGGACGCCGTCGCCGGGCGATTCAACCTCGCCGTCGAAGGCGCCTTCGAGGCCTCGCGCGATCAGCTTCGCGCCCGGGGGCTGCTGTCGGCCCTGATGATCAGCCTAATCTTCTTCGGCATGCTCGCGCTACTCTACCAGTCGGCGCTGGCGGTGATCGTCAAGCACACCCTGTCGCCGGGGGCGCTCTTTCAGTTGCTGGCCCTGGCCTTCTTCGCCGCCAACGCGGTCAAGGACCTTTCGGAGGTCTGGGGCCAGATTCAGAAGGCTTCCGGCGCGGCCGAACGCATCGCCGGGATGCTCGACGCCACCCCCGCCATCCG
>DASRLN010000228.1:0-4575 GCA_035648435.1 Caulobacteraceae bacterium | reverse complement strand
CCGCCCGAGGTCGCCGCCCCGGCCAGCGCCAGCATCGCCCCGGTCATGCCGCGCCCGACGCAAATGGGGACTTGATCCGATTGCCCGCTCGCAATCGGTTCATGTCTCCGATTTGCGAGCGCCGGCGTGCCCAAATCGGGGGACATGAACGATTTCGCGAGAGGGCGAATTCGATCAAGTCCCCATTTGCGTCCATCAGCTTATTCCTGAACCAGAAATCACCCACGTGTTGGCGCTCTCCTGAACCAGTGTCGCCAGCCCGTATTGCGCCAGCGCCACGTCCTTGCTGGTCCCGGCCCCGGCCAGGGTCTGGGCCACCCCCGATCCCCGGGTGATCGTCACCACGCCCGCCCCGGCGTTGCGAAAGGCGATGCAGGTCCCGGCGGGATAAGCGACGGCGGAATTGGGCGGGATGGTGATGGCCATGGCCGAGCCGCTGTTGGAGCGGATGAGTTTGCCGGCGTCGCCGAGGGTGAGGGTGTAGGCGCTGTCCTGCTCGTTCACCGGCGCGCCCAGGTAGCCGGCGCTGGCGGCCCCGATCGTCGAGGCGGCGAGGATGAGGTTGGTGGCCGTGTCGCCGGCCCGGTTCAGCGGCGTGTAGCCGAGATTGGCCAGCGCCGCGCCCGCCGCCAGGTCGGCCGCCGAGATCGAGCCGGCGGCGATGGTCAGCGGGCCGCCGACCGGATCGTTGTCGCTGATCAGGCCGCCGGTGGTGTTCAACAGCCGCGCCCGATAGGTCACCGCCGGATCCAGGAAGATCGGCGCGAACAGCCCCCCGCCGTCGGCCACCACCGGATTGGCCAGCGGCGTTCCCAGCGTCTTGTCGGTATAGACCGGCGTCGGCGTGGTCGTGCCGGTCAGATAGAATTGCAGCTGCGCCCCCGATATCGGCGCGCCATTGGCGTCCACCGCGCGCAGCACGATGGCGGGCAGGATGGTTCCGGTCATTTGAGAGTTCCCGAAGGATTGTCCACAGATGACGCAGATGACGCAGATGAAGAGCAGATGGCGGAATTGCGCTTCGCGCGAAGCGCCATAGTTCTCATCTGTGCCTTATCTGCGTCATCTGCGGATGGTCTTCTCACGTCGTCACCATCGCTCCGCTGCAGACCGATATCCACGCCCCGCCGGAGAAGAACACCGGCACGCCGGTCCCGGCCCCGCCGGCTTCGCCCGGCTTGCGGCCGTCCAGCGCGTAGGCCCAGTCGCCGTCGGCCAGGCCGGTGGCCGGCAGGGCCGCCGCCGTGGTCACCGCCGCGTAGAGCGCCAGGCCGACATTGCCGGTCAGGTCCCCGCCGGCCTGCAAGCCGCCGGCCGCGACCACCAGGGTGGCTTGCGGCGCGGCCCCGGCGGCGAGCGTCATGGCCGCATCCACCGCGTCGCTCTGGCCGCCGATCCGCTGGTAGATGGCCAGCAGCAGGGTCCGGAACGGCCCGCTCGCCAACCCCCGCCCATCGACGATCGGCTCGGCGAACTGCGGCTGAGGGATGTTCACCATGGCGGCTGGCCCTTCAGTGGTCGCGAGAAAATGACGCCGCAAATGGGGACTTGATCGAATTCGCCCTCTCGCGAAATCGTTCATGTCCCCCGATTTGCGAGCGCCGGCGCGCCCAAACGGGGACATGAACGCATTGGCGAAGGAAGACGCCAATTCGATCAAGTCCCCATTTGCGTCGCCATCCGATCGACTTCCTCGTCTATGATCGGCCGCGCGGGGATAGGGCGACGGCCCGAACACCGGAAGCACCGCCGGCTTCCCCGCGCTCACACCGGTGCGCGCGAGGTGCGGCGATGGACGACTTGGAAGACCGGCTGGACGCCATCGAGCGGCTTCTGGCTGAAGTGATCGCCGACAAGTTCACGCCGGCCGAACTGGCCCGGCGGCTGGATGATGAGCTTCCCGCCCAGCAATACGCCCTCAGTCCGGCGACCGCTGGTCTTCTCCCGCATTTCGAGCGGATTTTCGATCTCGCCGCTCAGTTACATTCAGCGCGCAGAGCACGCTGAGGGGAACGTGGCGAGACCGGCGGTCGGCCTCGATCTCCCCGCGCACGATCTGGCGAATTCGTTCTTCGGTCATCTGACCCCTCACCATGCCGGCCTCGACGCGTTCAGTTCCAGGTGGCTGAAGCAGGCGTTGACCGGATCGCTGACCCGGATTTCCACCAGCCGGCCCGGCGCGCGCATCCGGCCCAGCCGCTGCCACATGGCCCGCGTGGCGTAGCCGCCCTGGACGCCGAGGCTGGTCTCGCGCCACGCCGTGAAGGTCCCGCCGAGGTCGTCGGAGAACCGCATCTCGGCCACCGGGTTCATCCCCGCTCCGCTGGGATTGCCGACCCCGGCGACGCATTGCAGGACGAAGTTGAGGCAGCGCGGGTTGCCCTCCTCGATCTTGATGAAGCTCGACACCTGGCGCACCAGCGGCCCGCCGGCGTCGGTATAGACCCCCATCTTCATGGTGAACACCGCGGCGCTGGCGTTGTCGCCGACGTAGGCAACGCCACCGGCCATGATCCCGGCCTGCCCTCGAAACACCGGCGCGCCCCAGCTTTGCCACTCGTCCCATTCGCCGCGCGAATAGCTGTCGCCATAGGTCGAGATGGTCGTGCCGATCCGGCTGATGTCATAGGCGTAGGTCCCCACGCCCGGGATGGTCAGGACATAGAGCTCATGGCCCTCGAAGCTGACCACGAAGGCCGAGAGGGTGCTGATATCCGCGCACTGGCGCAGCTTGTCTTCGATGGAGTTGGAGCTGATCCGCGTCGGCGAGGGGGCGGAGCGATAGACCACCCGGTTCTCGCCGACCCAGAAGATGGCGTTGTCGGCATAGGCGATGGCGTCCCGCGATGCGCAGCCGCGCTGGAAGCCCAGGCCGTTCTGCGGCGTGAACGGCGCATCGGCGCTGCCCGACAGGGCGAAGAACTCGACGCTCTGAGAGGTGAAGGCGCAGAGCTGGTCGTTCCACACCGTCAGTCCCAGGATCGGGGCCGGCGTCGCCTCGGTGGATTCGAAGTTGAGGCCCGGCACATTGGCCGCGTCGTTCACTTCCGAGTAGTAGAACATCGACGTGCCGAGCACCGAATAGACGAACCGGTCGCCGATCCAGGCCACGTCCGAGACCGGCGGCAGGGCCGAGCCGTCCGCGATCCAGGAGGCGGTGAGCGGAAACGGCGTGAACACCCCGCCGGTCCCGTCGTCGCAGAGGTAGGCCACCCCTTCGCTCACCGCGACCATCTGGCTGGCCGAGGCGGCGAAGCGCACCCGGTCGGTCCCCGGGCATGACCCGCGGGCCGTGCCGTTGGCGTCGTAGAAGGTGTTCCCGGAGACGAAGAACGGAATGGCGAGCAGGAACGGCGGACTGATCGCCATGCCCCGGATCGGCCCGCTCCCGCAGCTCACGAACGGGACCAGCCCCGGCCGGCTGTATCTGATCTCCCTTAAGCCGACGAGCGGCACATACGGCCGCTCTTCCCGCAGCGGCGTCGCCTCGCTCATCATGTTGACGATCCGCGCCGGCGGCAGGCCATAGGCGCGGGAGAAGTCGTCGGAGAAGAACGGTATCCGCAGCCCCGTCGCCGCCGTGATCCCGTCACTGCGGAACTGCGCGATCTGCTGCGGCGGCGCGGAGCCGGTCTCAGGCATGGATCAGCGCCTCAAGAGATTATCCGCAGATGACGCAGATGTCGCAGATGAAGAACGAAGGGTAGAATTGCGCTTCGCGCGAAGCGCCCCCTTCCTCATCTGCGTAATCTGCGACATCTGCGGATAGCCCTTCCTACCCCTGCGCCGCGGGGGCCGGCTGGGCCATGCCGAAGGGGATGTCGGTCTGGAACCGGCCCCGCCTCCCATAGGCCCGGGCGAAGGCCGCCCGCCCCTGCGCGTCGGCCTGGGCCACGGCCGGGGCGATGTCGGCCCCGTATTGCGGGCTGAGCACCACCGCCAGCATGAACGGCAGATATGCGATCAGGGCGTCGGGAAACTCGATGGCGCTGGTCAGGCCCGCGAAGTCCGCCTCCGCCGTCCAGGCGCCCGTATCCCCCCGGAACCACCACACCCCGCCGACCCCGGCGACATTCAGCGTCAGGTTCCCCGCCGAGCCGCCGATCAGCCGCCCATTGGGGACGATGGTCAGCGGCGTGGCGGCGAACGACAGCCCCGCGTCCACCACCGCGAACCGCGAACCGGCCGTGGGGTTCATCGGCGCGGTCAGGGTGAACGCCCCGGGGGGTATCTGATACTCCCCGCCGTTCTCCGCCTGCCCCGCCGTCCCGCTGACGCTCTGCGGGCTCAGCCGCGGCCCGATCACCGTCCCGAACAGCGAGCGCTTCAGCGTGTTCAGCGCCAGGAACGCATCGGCCATCTGATCAGCCGGCGGATCGCCGTTGGAGATAAGCTCCCCGATGTGAACCATCGCCTGCCTGATCACATCGCGGGGCAGAAGGCTCATCAATCAGCTCCTCTCGCCACCACGCGCGACGCAAATGGAGACCGACACGAATTCGCCCCACGGCGAACTTCGTTCATGTCCCCATTTGCGTCCACCGACCCAGCAGTCATCGGCGAGCCCCCAAACCC
>DASRLN010000227.1:0-4351 GCA_035648435.1 Caulobacteraceae bacterium | reverse complement strand
CCTGATCGACAAAGCGTCGGGAAACATCGCTCGCTTTGGTCCGGGGCGGCCGCCCCGGACCAAAGCGAATACCGAAGAACCCAACCAACTGTCAGGGATGTAACCGGGCAACCTGTCAGGGATGTATCGGGTTGCACAGGGTGTTCAGCGTCTCCGACGCCGGCGTGGCGGAGAACCCCCTTCGTCACGGCGCGAGAAAAAGCGCCGCGACACTTCCCCCAACGGGGGAAGAGCTGAACAAGAGACGCTTCATCAACCGAGCAAGACGGATCGCAAGGCGGCGGCTCTACCCCACCGTCATCGAGAGGATCTTGCCGGGCTCGCGAGGGGGTTCGCCCTTGGGCAAGGCGTCGATGTGGTCCATGCCGGCGGTGACTTCGCCCCACAGGGTGTACTGGTTGTCGAGATGGGGGGCGTCGGCCAGGCAGATGAAGAACTGGCTGTTGGCGGAATTGGGATTGCCGGTGCGGGCCATGGAGCAGGCCCCGCGGCGGTGTGGCTCGTGCGAGAATTCGGCCGGCAGATTGGGTTTCTTCGAGCCGCCGCTGCCCGTTCCGGTAGGATCGCCGCCCTGGGCCATGAAGCCGCCGATCACCCGGTGGAAGACCACCCCGTCGTAGAAACCCTCCGCCGCCAGTTCCTTGATCCGGGCCACGTGGGCGGGAGCGAGGTCGGGGCGCAGGCGGATGGTCACCGGCCCGGTGGCGAGCCGCATGGTCAGGGTATCGGCGCTATCGGTCATGGGTCCTCATTTCACTTCGGCGGGAATGTCGATGTCGCAGGCGGTGACGCCGACCACCTTCTGGGCGCGGGCGCGGTCGAGCGCGGCCGTGGCCCAGGCGCCGCGGGTATCGGCGACGCGGATGGCCGGCCGCTGGGCGACGGGGATGTCGGCGAGAAGGCGCACGGTGGTCATCTTGTCCGGATCGACCGGCGGCTCGCCGGTCTTGATGGCGCGAACCACGTCCATGCCGAAGATCACCCGGCCCCAGGCGGTGTATTTCTGATCGAGGCTGTGGACGTCGTCGCGCATCAGGAAGAACTGGCTGTTGCCGCTGTCCGGGGGCTCGGCCCTGGCCATGCCGGCGACGCCGGAACAGAACAGCCCCCAGGCGTTGACCTTGTGATCGACGGTGAGCAGCGCCAGATCGAGAGTCTGGCCGGCCACCGGCAGGGCGCCGATGAAGCCGGTCTCGGTCCCCCCTTCCCTGGCGACCACCACCATCGGGGTGGCGGCGTCACGGCGGAAGACGAACTCCGCCGGCAGATTGGGCTTGTCGGAACCACCGGTTCCGGTGTCGAGCGGGTCGCCGGTCTGATCCATGAACTTGTCGATCACCCGGAAGAAGGCCCGTCCGTTGTAGATCCCGGCGCGGGTGAGATCGCGGACACGGGCCACGGCCAGGGGCGCGACCCGCGGGTTCATCTCGACGATGATCCGGCCCTTGGTGGTGTCGATGACCAGGACATCGAGCGGATTGGGCGTGCGCCATTGGTTGGCGGCCGGCGCGACGGCGGGCGCGGGCGATGCGGCCGGCCTGGGCTGGGCGCCGGCCGCGCCGGCCAGCAGCAGGCCGGCGAGGAGGGCGGGAAAGGCGGAGGATTTCATCGCGCCTCGCCTAGCCGGTGATCGCGGCCCCCGCAAGGCGGCGCGGGTTTCGATCCCAGGGCGATCGGGTTAACGGATTTTGGGCGAAGGCGTCTTTGGCCGAAGGCCAGGAAACGAACCACGAACGGCGCGAACCCCACGAACGAGGTGATTTTCCGCCTATGGCGCGCTCCGGGACCATCCCTTTTGACTTCGTTCGTGGAGTTCGTGAAGTTCGTGGTTGAATCGGGGCGTTCGCCCGATTGCCGAGGGGCTCAGTCGCGGCCGACCTTTTCGAGGAGGCGGCGCTTGACGGATTCCGGAACGAAGGGAGAGACGTCGCCACCGAGCTGGACGATCTCCTTGATCAGACGCGAGGCGAGGGCCTGGTGCCGCGGGTCGGCCATCAGGAACACGGTCTCGATGTCGCGATCGAGCTGCTGGTTCATGGCGGTCATCTGGAACTCGAAATCGAAGTCGGCCACCGCCCGCAGGCCACGGACGATCACCGAGGCCCCGACGTCGCGGGCGGCGCCGAGGGTCAGCCCCTGGTAGGGATGGACGATGATCTCGCCCTCAAGACAGGCGGTCTCGGCCTTGAGGATCTCCACCCGCTCGTCGAGGGTGAACATCGGCCCCTTGCCGCTGTTGATCGCCACCCCGATGACCAGCCGATCGACCAGCTTCAGCGCCCGGCGAATGAGATCGACATGGCCGTTGTGGATGGGATCGAAGGTGCCCGGATAGAGGCCGGTGCGGATCATCGCTTGTCTCCCCCTGCGCGGGCGCCCTTCGTTCGGGGAATCGACGCGCGAGTCAATCGCGAGGCGCTTCCCCGCAACCTCTACCGTCATCACCGGGCGTCAGTCCCGGTGATCCAGGGACACCGGCGTCCGACGTGGCCGCGCCCGGCGCGGCCATTCCTCGTCTCGCGCAAAATGGATGGCCGGGACTGACGCCCGGCCATGACGGCTGGGAATGGCGTGCGACACGGCGGTTTGTCGATGACGGACTAGCCCGGCGCGCCATCGCCCTCTTCCTCTTCCGCTTCGCCTTCCAGGCGTTCGACGGAGACGACGTGTTCGTCCAGGGCGGTGCGGAAGATGGTCACGCCCTGGGTGTTGCGGCCGGCGGTGCGGACCTGGGCGACGGGGACGCGGATCAGCTGGCCCTGATCGGTGACCAGCAGAATCTCGTCGGCGTCCTCGACCGGGAAGGAGGCCACCAGCCGGCCGCCGCGGCGGGAGAGATCGTGGGCGATCAGGCCCTGGCCTCCGCGGCCGGTGCGGCGGTAGTCATAGGCCGAAGTGCGCTTGCCGAAGCCTTCGGAGGAGACGGTGAGCACGAACTCCTCGGCCGCGCCCAGGGCGGCGATGCGCTCGACGCCTAAGGCGACGTCGTCGGTGACCTCGTCCTCGTCGGCGGCCGGGGCCGGGATTTCGGGCTCTTCGGCGCCGGCGGCGGCGCGCATGGCGCTGGCGTGCTTGAGATAGGCGGTGCGCTCGGCCGGGCTGGCGTCCACCCCATGCAGGATGGCCATCGAGATCACGCTGTCGCCGGCGGGCAGGCGGATGCCGCGCACGCCGGTCGACTCGCGGCCGGCGAAGACCCGCACCTCGCCGACCGGGAAGCGGATGCAGCGGCCGAGCGAGGTGGTGAGGAGCACATCGTCGGCCGAGGTGCAGAGCGAAACCCCGACGATGGCGTCCTTGTCGTCCAGCTTCATGGCGATCTTGCCGTTGCGGTTGATCTGCACGAAGTCCGACAGCTTGTTGCGGCGCACGCTGCCCGAGCGGGTGGCGAACATCACGTCCAGTCCGTCCCAGCGGGCCTCGTCCTCGGGCAGGGCCAGGATCGAGGTCATGGTCTCGCCGGTCTCGATCGGAAAGAGGTTGACGAAGGCCTTGCCGCGCGAGGTCGGCGTGCCTTGCGGCAGGCGCCAGACCTTGAGCTTGTAGGCCTTGCCGCCGGAGGAGAAGAACAGCATCGGCGCGTGGGTGGAGGCGGAGAAGACGCGGGTCACCGCGTCTTCCTCCTTGGTGGACATTCCCGACCGCCCTTTGCCGCCCCTATGCTGGGTGCGGTAGGTCGTCAGCGGGGTGCGCTTCACATAGCCGCCATGGGTGACGGTGATCACCATCTCCTCGCGGGCGATCAGATCCTCGTCCTCGACGTCGGCGTCGCCCTCGACGATGAGGCTACGGCGCGGGACGGCGAAGGCCTCGCGCACCTCCACCAGTTCGCCGCGCACCACCGCCATGATCGCGCCCCGCGAGGACAAGAGGTCGAGATGGGCCTGGATGGCGCCGGCCAGCTCGCTGGCTTCGGCGAAGATCTCCTCGCGGCCAAGACCGGTGAGGCGCGAGAGGGTGAGGGCGAGAATGGCGCGCGCCTGCTCGTCGGTCAGACGCACCTGGTCGCCCCCGACCACCACGGTGCGGGGATCGGCGATCAGCCTGATCAGATCGATCATGTCGCCAATCGGCCAGTCGCGCGCCACCAGCCGCTCGCGCGCCTCGGCCGGATCCTTCGAGGAGCGGATGATGCGGATGAACTCGTCGATATTGGCCACCGCGATGGCCAGGCCCACCAGGACGTGGGCGCGGTCGCGGGCCTTGGAAAGTTCGTACCGGGTGCGGCGGACCACCACCTCCTCGCGGAAATCCACGAATGCGCTCAGCATCTCGCGCAGGCCCATCTGCTGGGGCCGGCCGCGGTTGAGCGCCAGGGCGTTCACCGCGAAGGCGCTCTGCAAAGGCGTGA
>DASRLN010000226.1:0-5469 GCA_035648435.1 Caulobacteraceae bacterium | reverse complement strand
GGCCAAGGCCACGATAACGGGTTTCTACGGGATCAAAAGCGCCGGCGGCGGCGCCATGTCGGTGACCAACTACGGCACGATCACCGGGATCAACGTCGGCGTGCAGCAGGTGGGCGGGGACAGCCTCACCAACAAGGCCGGGGCGACGATTTCCGGCTACGCCTATGGCGTCGGCTGTTCCACTGGGGCGGCGACGATCACCAACTACGGCACTCTGCAATCGACCGGGATAAAAGTGACTTATGCCGGCGCGTCGCCCATCGGGGGCGTTCTGATCAACGGCGGGGCGAGCGATTCCTCGGCGCTGATCGAGGGCGAAAATGGCGTGACCGATCCGGGCGGCACTGGCCTCATGATCACCAACTACGGCACGATCACCGGGAACAACGTCGGCGTGCTGCAGGTGGGCGGGGACAGCCTCACCAACAAGGCCGGGGCGACGATATCCGGCTACGCCTATGGCGTCGGCTGTTTGTCTGGCGCGACGACGATCACCAACGACGGCACTCTGCAATCGACCGGGGCTAAAGCGAGTTATGCCGGCGCGTCGCCGATCGGGGGTGTTCTGATCAACGGTGGGGCGAGCGATTCATCGGCGCTGATCGAGGGCGTCAATGGCGTGGTCGATCCGGGCGGCACTGGCCTCACGGTCACCAACTATGCCACCATCAAGGGCACGGCCGACGCGGTCAAGTTCAGCGCCGCGACAGACCGGCTGATCGCCAAGGGCAGGCCGGACTTCATCGGCGCGGTGATCGGCGGCGGCGGCACGCTGGAACTGGCCAGCGGCGTCGGCGCGATCACCGGCCTGGGCGCCACCGGGACCATTACCGGCGCGGCGTCGATGACCTTCAGCGGCTTCGGCGGCTATGTGCTCGACAAGGGCAGCGCCTGGACGGTCAGCGGGACCAACACCGACCCCGGCGCGACTCTGATCGCCGCCGGCCAGGTCTCCAACACCGGTCTCCTCGACATGCACCTCACCGATCAGGGCGGCGCGGTGATCAACTCCGGCACGGTCGAGTCCGGCTCGGCCGGCGTCGGGATGATCGGCGGGACCCTGACCAACGGCGGGCCGACCTATCTGAACGCCCTGGTCACCGGCGGGGGCTATGGCGTCTACGCTGGACCCACGGCGACGGCGAGCGTAGTCAACTACGCGACCATCACCGCGACCGGCTCAGGGTCGCAAAACAGCGGTGTCTGGCTACACGGCGGGTCGGTGAAGAACGGCGATGCGTCCGACCAGACGGCCCTGATCGAGGGCGTGCGGGGCGTCTATCTCGAAAGCGACGCCGCCACCCTGAACAACTTCGGCACGGTCGATGGGACCGGCGGCGTCGGCGTGCAGTTCACCAGCTCAGCCGATCGCCTGATCGCCGAGAACGGCTCGAGCATCATCGGCGCGGTCAAGGGCGGCGGCGGGACGCTGGAACTGGCCAGCGGGAGCGGCACGATCACGGGTCTCGGCGCCACCGGCACGATCTCCGGGGCCGAGGCGATGACCTTCAGCGGCTTCGGATCCTATGTGCTGGACGCGGGCTCCTCCTGGACCCTCAGCGGGACCGATACTCTCGCCGCCGGCCAGACCCTGACCAACGCCGGAACGATGAGCACCGCCGGCGCCCTGGGCGTCGCCGGCTCGCTGGTCAACACCGGCCAGATCTCGGGCGGCGTCGGGATCGCCGGCGGCGCGGCGAGCAATCTCGGCACGATCACCGGCGGCGTCGGCATGACCGGCGGGGGCCTGACCGACGGCTCGGCAACGGTCACCGGAGCCCTGATCAGCGGCGGAGCGTATGGCGTTTACGCCAACGATTTGGCGCCGGCGACGGTGACCAACTTCGGCACGGTCCAGGGCGGTAACGGCGGGGGCCAGAACACCGGAGTCTGGCTCAACGACGGCGGCATGATCACCAACGGCGGCGCCACGGACGGCAAGGCCCTGATCAGCGGTTCGCGAGGCGTCTACGTCGCCGGCGCCCCTTCGACCTTGACCAACTTCGGCACGATCGACGGAACCGGCGGCGTCGCCGTGTTGTTTCACGTCGCCACCGACCGCCTGATCGCCGAATCCGGCTCCAAGCTCATCGGCACGGCCCAGGGCGCCGGCGGGACGCTGGAGCTGGCCAGCGCCACGGGTACGATCACCGGCCTCGGCGCCACCGGCGTGATCTCCGGCGCCGAGGCGATGACCTTCAGCGGCTTTGGATCCTACGTGACCGACGCCGGGGGTACCTGGACCCTGGCCGGAACCGACGCCCTGGCCCATGGCCAGATCTTCACCACCAACGGAGTGGTGACCCTCACCGGCGCCCTCGACAACCGCGGCCTGGTCGCCGGCGGGGCCAAAGCCGGCGTGGAGATGGCCTCCGGGGCAAGCCTGACCAACGAGTCCGACGGCCAGATCAGCGGCTACTACGGCATCGACTCGAGGACTTCCTTCACCGTCACGAACCTCGGGACGATAACGGGCGGGTCCTCCGGCGAAGCGGCGGGCGTCAATTCCTTTCACGGGAAAGCGGGCGTCGTACTCAGTCTCACGAACGGCGCCGCCGCCAACCACGCCGCGCTGATCCAGGGCTATTACAATGGCGTATTCGACGACACGTCGGCCACCGTGTCGAATTTCGGCACGATACTCTCGACGCGCTCGTCGGGCGCCAATTCCGCGGCTGCCACGCTCGTGGAGGGCGCTCTGACCAACGGCGCGGCGGCGGACGCCAGCGCTCTGATCGACGGCTTCATGGGCTTCTACGACGATGGCATTGGCGGTGGCGTGACAGTCACTAACTTCGCCACCATCGAAGGGCGTGGCGGCGTGGCAGTGAAATTCGGCGACGCGAGCAGCCGCCTGATCGCCGAATCCGGCTCGACCTTCATCGGTTCGGTGGTTGGCGGCGGCGGGACGCTGGAACTGGCGAACGGGACCGGGACGATCAGCGGCCTGGGCGCCACCGGGACGATCTCCGGGGCCGAGGCCATGACCTTCAGCGGCTTCGGCTCCTACCAGCTGGACAAGGGCTCGTCCTGGACCCTGGCCGGGACCGATACCCTCGCCGCCGGCCACACCCTGAGCAACGCCGGCACGGCTACCGTGACCGGCGCCCTGAACGTCGCCGGCTCGCTGGTCAACAGCGGCAAGATCGCCGGGAGCGTCGGCGGGGCCGGCGGTTCGATCAGCAATCTCGGCACGATCACCGGCGGCGTCGATGTCACCACGTCCGGAACGCGCCTGACCAACGGCTCGGCATCGGTGACCACCGCTCTCCTCAGCGGCGCCGCCTATGGGCTCTACGCCAGCGCCAGCGCGCCGGCGACGGTGACCAACTTCGCCACCATCGCGGGCGGCAATGGCGGCGGCAATCAGGCGGGCGTCTGGCTCAACGACGGCGGCGTGCTGACCAACGGCGGCGCAACCGACGCCAAGGCCCTGATCACCGGCTCGCGCGGCGCGGACATCGACGGCCCCAACTCGACAGTGACCAATTTCGGCACGATCGACGGAACCGGCGGCGTCGCCGTTCTGTTCGGCTACGCCACCGACCGCCTGATCGCCGAAGCCGGCTCCAAGCTCATCGGCACGGCCCGGGGGGCCGGCGGCGTGCTGGAGCTGGCCAGCGGCACGGGTACGATCACCGGCCTGGGCGCCACCGGCGTGATCTCCGGCGGCGAGGCGTTGACCTTCACCGGCTTCGGTTCCTACGACATCGACGACGGCGGGACCTGGACGCTCGCCGGAAGCAACACCATCGCCGGCAGCGGCAGGCTGATCAATCAGGGCGGCGACTCGACGCTCCGGATCGCCGGCAGGCTCGACAATTTCGGCTCGATCGTCTCCTCTGGCAATGGCGTCGGGCTGCTCGCCGGCGCGACGGCGATCAACGAAGCCGGGGCCACGGTCTCCGGCTACTATGGTTTCGACGCCCAGGCGGCCGCCACCATCACCAACGCCGGAACCATCACCGCCAGCCTGGTCGGTGTGTACTCCAAAGGCGGCGGCAAGGTCACCAACACCGGCGCCATCATCCTGGCCGCCGGCGGCACCACCGGCGTGGTCCTCGACGGCGGGACCCTGGCTAATGGCTCGGCCACCAACACCGCGGCGGTGATCGGCGGCTACAATGCCGTGTTCGAAACCAGTTCGGTTTCGGACACGGTGATCAACTACGGCACGATCCACGGGTTCGGTGGCGCCAGCGCGAGCGGCGTCTTCCTCACCGGCGTCGCCAGGATCACCAATGGGTCCTCGTCGAAGGCGACCGCCTTGATCCAGGGCGTCTTTGCCGGCGTCTACGCTTTTGCGTCGGCGACGGTGACGGTGACCAATTTCGGGACCATCGCCGGCACGACGCAAGCGGTGTTGTTCCACAACGTCAAGGACCGCCTGATCGCCGAATCCGGCTCGATGCTCACCGGCGCGGCCCAAGGCGCGGGCGGCGCCCTGGAGCTGGCCGGCGGGACCGGAACCATCACCGGCCTCGGCGGAACCGCCAAGCTCTCCGGATCGGTGACCGGAACCATCTCCGGCTTCGGGTCCTACATCGTCGACGCCGGGAGCAACTGGACGGTCGCGGGGCCGGCCAGCCTGGCGGCGGCCCAGACCGTCACCGCGTCCGGAGAGCTGACCTTCGCCGGCGCCGTCACCAACGCCGGGCTGATCCTGGCGGCGGGGGCCGGCGGGGTGACCATCGAGGGCGCGGTCGCCAACACCGGCCACCTGGCGGTCAACGGCGGCCCGATGACGGTGATCGGCGCGGTCACCGGCTCGGGCTTCGGCGAGGTGGTCAAGGGGACCCTCGACTTCGCAGGGGCCTTCAACCAGAGCGTGGTGTTCACCAGCGGCGTGACCAAGGCCACGTTCAGCGGCTCGGCGACCAGTGGCGTGCTCACCGTCACCGACGGGACCCACACCGCCAGGATCAACCTCATCGGCGACTACGTGGGCTCGAAGTTCGCCACCGTCTCCGACGGCCACGGCGGCACGCTGATCGCCGACAACCCGCCGCCGGCTCATTGGGCGCATGAGGTCTCCGGGGCCTTCGCGACGGCGGCGAACTGGACCGGCGGGGCCGCGCCGGGTCCCGCCAACGACGCGATCCTCGATGCGGCCGGTTCCACCGCCTATACGGTGACCAGCGCGGCGAACCAGTCGGTGGCCTCGATCCAGACTGCCTCGACGGCCACGCTGAACATCACCGGCGGGGTGTTCACCGCCTCGAACGGGACGGGGGCCGGGGCCAACGCCGGAGTGATCCTGGCGGCGGGGGGCGGCGTGACGATCGGGGGCCCGCTGGCCAACACCGGCCATCTGGCGGTCAACGGCGGCTCGATCACCGTGACCGGCGCGGTCACCGGCTCGGGCTATGGCGAGGTGGTCAAGGGGACGCTCGATTTCGCGGGCGCGTTCAATCAGAACGTGGTGTTCACCAGCGGGGCGACCGGCACGCTCGAACTGGCCCATTCGAC
>DASRLN010000225.1:0-4707 GCA_035648435.1 Caulobacteraceae bacterium | reverse complement strand
GGGCCGGAGCGCGGGCGGGCGCGGCGGGCCGGGCGGTCCGGCCGAGGCTGGCCAGCACGGTCGAGCGCGCGGCCGGCAGGGAGTTGGAGACGGTCATGGCGACCGGACGGATCGCCCGGCCGGTGAGAACGACATCGATCGGATCATCCTCGGTGTCGCCCTGTTCCACCCGGGACGGCGGGGCGTAGTGGTAGGAGGGGGCGGGCTCGAAGAGGTTCTGGGCGACCATGATCTTTTCGCCCCGCGCCCGGCGCTCGAGGACGTCGAAGCCGGTGAGCAGGAGGTTCTCGACATTCTCGTTGCGGCTGGCGCCCGACGATCCGCCCATGACCACCGCGATCACCCGATTGCCGTTGCGCATCGCCGAGGCGGCGAGATTGTAGCCGGCGGCGTTGGTGAAGCCGGTCTTGAGGCCATCGACTCCCGGCATTTTGCCCAGGAGGTGGTTGGTGTTGACGTAGGTCCTGCCGCGAAAGGTGAACTCCTGCTGGCTGAAGAACCCATAGTACTGCGGAAAGTCGCGCAGGATGGCGCGGGTGAGGATGGCCAGATCGCGGGCGGTGGACACCTGGCGGCTGTCGGGCAGGCCATTGGCGTTGACGTAGCGGGTGTTGAACATGCCCAGTTGCCGGGCCTTCAGGGTCATCAGGGCCGCGAACTGGGATTCGGTGCCGCCGACCCGCTCGGCCACGGCCACGGCCATGTCGTTGGCCGAATGCACGGCCATGGCGTGCAGCGCCTCCTCGACGGGGATGGTCTCGCCGGCGCGGAGCCCGAGCTTGGTCGGCGGCTGCGCGGCGGCCAGCGGCGAGACCATGAGTTCGTCGTTGAGGCGCAACCGGCCGGACGCCAGGGCGTCGAAGGCGAGGTAGAAGGTCATCAGCTTGGTGACCGAGGCCGGATAGCGCGGGCTGTCGGCGCGCTCGGCGTAGAGGACCTCGCCCGAGCGGGCGTCGAGCACGATGGCGGTGTATTTCGGCTCGGCCGTCGAAACCTGCAGCCAGGGGGCCTGAGCGCAGGCCACGGACGGCGCCACCCAGGCGCAGATCGCCACGGCCAGGGCGGCGAAAGAGGCGACGAAATGGCGGGGGGGCGCGAGCATCGGCGGGCTCCGGCGTGAAATGAACTCGAGCTGACCCGGGGCGGCCCCGACGCCGCTCCTCAGGCCCTGATGCTTACCATGGGTTCATCAGGGTTTATCGAAGGTAAACAGCTATAGCGGCAATCGGGCGCGGCGCGGCCGCTTTGCGCCCCGCTCGCGGCATTGTGAACGAAATGCTGCATTGCACAAAAATTCCCTTGACCTTCGCACTGCAACATGAGACGGTCCCTCCGATGCGCTGGCCTCCTTTTCGCGAGATCGTCGCATCACCGACATTGCAGATGCGAAAAAGCTCACTCAAACCCCGCTGAAGGAGATAGTTTCATGGCCACCACCCAAACCGCCGTCAAGAACCCGGTCGAGCAGTTCACCGCCGCCGGCAACAAGGCGTTCAAGGACCATGTCGAAAAATCGATGGCCGCCATCGGCGAGATGAACAGCCATTCCAAGGAGAACCTCGAAGCCGTCGTCGCCTCGGTCACCGCCGCCACCAAGGGCGCCGAAACCGTCGGCGCGCGCGCCATCGCCTATTCGAAGAAGTCGGTGGAAGATCAGGTCGCCGCCGCCAAGACCCTGGCCGGCGCCAAGAGCGTGCAGGAAGTGGTCGAGCTGCAGACCGCGTTCGCCAAGTCGGCGTTCGAGGCCTACGTCGCCGAAGTCGGCAAGATGAGCGAAGCGGTCAGCGCCTCGATGAAGGCGACCCTGTCGCCGATCAACGAGCGCGTCACCGCCCTCGTCGAACGCGTGCAGGCGGCCCGCTAGCCTCAGGACAAGAGGCCC
This sequence comes from Caulobacteraceae bacterium, assembly GCA_035648435.1. GTDB lineage: Bacteria > Pseudomonadota > Alphaproteobacteria > Caulobacterales > Caulobacteraceae > Acaudatibacter. Next base: position 2,825 of record DASRLN010000225.1, on the reverse strand, counting down.
GCTCGCCGCGCGGGCGAGCCATATAGTCAAGCCAAGGCCCGGATCCCGAACAGGGGCTCCGGGCCTTTTGCTTTCATGCCGCAGCGGGACCGGTTAAAACCCGCCGCCATGACCCATCCCGAAGACCGCCTCAATGCCCTTGGCATCACGCTTCCGGCGCCGGCCGCGCCGGTGGCCAACTATGTGCCGTTCACGCGCAGCGGGAACCTCATCCACATCTCCGGCCAGGTCTCGGTGGACGCCGGCGGGGGCGTTCGCGGCGTGGTCGGCGAGGCGATCGATCTGGCCGGCGCGATCGCCGCCGCGCGCCTCTGCGGGATCAACCTTATCGCCCACATCAAGGCCGCCTGCGACGGTGATCTCTCGCGCGTGCGCCGCATCGTCAAGCTCGGCGGATTCGTCCAGGCGGGACCGGATTTCTTCGACATTCCCAAGGTCATCAACGGCTGCTCCGATCTGATGGTCGAGGTGTTCGGCGACGCCGGCCGCCACGCCCGCTCGGCGGTCGGCGTCTATCGCCTGCCGCTCGATTTCTCCGTCGAGGTCGACGCCGTGGTCGAGACGGCATGAAGGATCTGTTCGGAGAAGCCTGGGAGCGGCTGTTCGGGCCGGCCATCGCCCATCGCGGGCTGTGGTCGCCGGACGGTCCGCCGGAGAATTCCCTGGGCGCCTTCCAGGCCGCCTGCGCCGCCGACTACGGCATCGAACTCGACGTCCAGCTCACCGCCGACGGCGAGGCGGTGGTGTTCCATGACGGCGCCCTCATGCGCATGACCGGCCGGGAGGGCCGGGTCGCCGACTACACGGCCGCCGACCTGGGTGAAATTCGCCTGGCCGGCGGCGATGAGACCATCCCGACCCTCGCCGACGCCCTGACCCTGGTGGGTCATCGGGCCATGGTCCACATCGAGATCAAGCTTCCCTACGGCGAGGTCGGCCCGCTTGAGCGGCGGGTCCACGAAATCCTCATCGATCACAATGGCCCGACCTGCGTGATCGGCTTCAATCCCTATTCCCACGCCTGGTTCGCCGATCATCATCCCCAGATCCTGCGCGGCCTCGACAGCTACAGTTACGCCAACGGCGATGCCCGCCACCTGGCCCCGGAACTGCGCAAATCCTACGCGGCGCTGGAGCACGTCTCGATCGCCAGGCCGCACTTCCTGGCCCTCGGCCTGGACATGCTGCCCAGTCCCAAGGCCACGAAGCTGCGCCGCAAGGGGATGCCGGTGGTCGCCTGGACGGTCCGCGGCGCCGCCGAATGGGAGGGAATCAAGACCCACTGCGACAACCTGATCTTCGAGGGCTTCGCCGCGTGACGGGCCTCAAGGCCGCCGTCAGGGTTCATCGCCGGATCGCCGAAATCGGGGCCACAGACTGGGACGGCTGCGCGGCCGGACCCGGCCGCGAGGTCAACCCGTTCGTGGCTTATGACTTTCTCGATATCCTCGAACAATCCGGTTGCGTGAGCGAGCGCACCGGATGGGCGCCGCAACATCTGACCGTCGAGGACGACGACGGCGCGGTGGCGGCCGTGGCCCCGCTCTATCTGAAGTCCCACAGCCAGGGGGAATACATCTTCGACCACGCCTGGGCCGACGCCTACGAGCGGGCGGGAGGACGCTATTACCCCAAGGTGGTCGCCGCCTCGCCGTTCTCGCCGGTCACCGGCCCGCGGCTGATCGTGCGCGCCGACATCGACCCCGCGGAGGGACGCGGCAAGCTGCTGGGCGGCGCCCTGACCCTCTGCGAGCGATTCGGCGCCTCGACCCTGGGGGTCAACTTCGCCACCCGCGAGGAGTGGGAGTTCATGGGCCGCCAGGGCCTGCTGCGGCGCCAGAACCAGCAGTACCACTGGCTCAATCCCGGCTATGCGAGCTTCGACGACTTCCTCGCCGTCCTGTCGTCGGGCCGCCGCAAGACCATCCGGCGGGAGCGCCGCGAAGCCGCCGCGGATCTCGACATCGTCCGGCTGACCGGGGCCGATCTCACCGAGGATCACTGGGACGCCTTCTTCGCCTTCTACATGGACACCGGCGCGCGCAAATGGGGGCGGCCCTATCTCAACCGGGCGTTCTTCTCGCTGCTCGGCGAGCGCATGGCGGGCCGCGTGCTGCTGGTCATGGCCAGGCGCGGCGGTCGCTGGATCGCCGGGGCGCTCAACCTGATCGGGTCCGACTGCCTGTTCGGACGCAACTGGGGATGCCTCGAGGAGGTCCCCTTCCTCCACTTCGAACTCTGCTATTATCAGGCCATCGACTTCGCCATCGAGACGGGACTGGCCCGGGTCGAGGCCGGCGCTCAGGGTCAGCACAAGATCGCCCGGGGATATCTGCCATGCGCGGTCTATTCGGCCCACTACATCGCCGATCCGGCCTTGCGCGCGCCCGTCGCGCGGTTCCTCGAAGAGGAGCGGCGGGGCGTGCAGGCGGAGATGGACTGGCTGGCGGAGGAATATTCGCCCTTCCGGGAGGTTTCGGCATGATCTGGCCGCCCGAAGTGGAGCTCGCCGGCGATCACGCCCACCTGGTGATGCTGGCGCCTTCGCACGCCGATGCGCTCGCCGAGGCCGCGCGGGATGGGGAATTGTGGAAGCTGTGGTTCACGCACGTCCCGTCGCCGGACGAAATGGCCGGCAACATCGCCTGGCGCCTGGAGATGCGCGCCAAGGGCTCGATGCCGCCGTTCGCCGTCATCGACGCCGCCACCTGCCAACCGGTCGGCATGACCACCTATATGAACATCGACGCCGCCAGCCGCCGGGTCGAGATCGGCTCGACCTGGTACCGCCGGTCAGTCCAGCGCACCGCCGTCAACACCGAGTG
>DASRLN010000224.1:0-6453 GCA_035648435.1 Caulobacteraceae bacterium | reverse complement strand
CGCCGCCGTCGTCTTCGCCCTCGCCCAGACGCCGTTCCTCATGAAGCACGCCGGCGATGGCGCGGCGCCGGCGGCGCCGGAACCCCCCGAGCCAGGGTTCTGATCAAGACGTCCACGGAAGGATTGTCTTCAAACCGACGTCAAGGCCCGCTAAGCTCCGCATTGATGTTTCGCCGGGAGGGTCTGCCGATGGCCAAGGGCAAGGTCGCGTCCGCGGGGTTCGCCGCCTCGCCGATCCACCTGCTGCACCGGGTGCTGCAGCTGGGCCTGGATCTCCATTCCGAGGCCGCCGGCCCCGCCGCCGTCACCCAGCGTCAGTTCACCGTCCTGGCCGCCGCCGGGGCCGCCGATGGCCTGACCCAGAATGATCTGGTCCGCGCCACCGGTATCGACCGCTCGACGCTGGCCGACATGGTCGCCCGCATGCTCGCCAAGGGCCTGCTGGAGCGCGAACGCTCGGCCACCGACGCCCGCGCCAACACCGTGCGCCTCTCCGCCGCCGGCCGCGGCGCCCTGGCCAAGAGTTCCGCCCCCGCCGCCAGCGCCGACGCCAGGCTCCTGGCGCTGCTCCCCGCCAAGCGCCGCGGCGACTTCCTCAAGAACCTCGCCACCCTGGCCGCCGCCGCCGACGCCCCGGCCTCCGTCAAGCCGAAGGCGACCGCCAAGCCGGCGAAAAAGAAGAAAAAGAAGAAAGTCAAGAAGTCCAAGGACATCGGCGCCTAGAGCGGGCGGCGTGGCGCGCTACCGCGCGCTACTTCCCGGCTTTCTCCAGCAGCGCCTCGGCGTCGGCGGCGGTGATCCCGCCCAGCTGGGCGCTCTTGGCCCGGATGACCCCGCCGGCATCGACGGCGTAGGTCTCCGGGACGCCGGTAGTTCCGAAATCCACGCCCGCCCGGCCGTCGGGGTCGAGCAGCACCTCGGCGTACGGATTGCCGAACCGCCGCAGAAAGGCCTCCGTCGCCTCCGGCTTGTCCTCGTAGGCGACGCCGACGATCCGCACGCCCTCGGCCTTGAGGGCCATCAGGGCCGGCGCTTCCTTCACGCACGGCGCGCACCACGAAGCGTAGAAATTGATCAGGGTCGGTCCCCGGACCAGCGAGCGGACCGGCGCCGCGCCGCCGGTCAGGCGGGAAAGGACGATGGCCGAGGCCGGATGGCCGATCACCGCCATCGGCTCGATCTTCGGCGCCCGGTGCAGGGAGGATCCCGCGAACATCGCCATCAGCGCCAGCAGCGCGGCGACCGGCAGGACGGCGAGCCACGACCTCATGTTCCGCGCTCCTCCTCCAGCCGCTCCGCCTCCCGCCGCCAGCGCCGCGCCCGCGCCGTCGCCTCGGCGATCATCCCGGCGAAGACCACGGCGGTGATGGCGTAGGCCGGCCACACGAAGGCGGCGTATTTGCCGGCGAAGGCGGCGAGGAAGGTCACGCCAGGGCCGCCTTCAGGGCCAGACTGGTCGCCCGGCGCCGCCACACCTCCGCCCGCGTACGGGTGAGCCACAGGGCGAGGAAGGCGAAGCTGTAGCCCGCCCCGGCCAGGGCCAGGGGCAGCAGATAGACCGGGGCCAGGGTCGGGCCGCCGGCGCGGAAGATCGATTCGCCCTGGTGCAGGGTGTTCCACCAATCGACCGAGAACTTGACCACCGGCAGATTGATCAGGCCGATCAGCGCCAGGATCGCCCCGGCCCGTCCGGCCTTGGCCTCGTCGTCGATGCTGGCGCGCAGGGCGATGTAGCCGACGAACAGGAGGAACAACACCAGCACCGAGGTCAGCCGCGCGTCCCACACCCACCAGGCTCCCCACATCGGCCGGCCCCACAGCGATCCGGTGGCCAGCGCCAGCAGGGTGAAGGCCGCGCCCAGCGGCGCGCAGGCCTTGGCGGCGGCGTCGGCCAGGGGATGGCGGAAGACCAGTGCGAAGAAGCTCGCGCCGCCCAGGCACCCATAGCTCATCATCGCCACCCAGGCGGCGGGCACGTGGACGAACATGATCCGCACCGTCTCGCCCTGCTGGTAGTCCGGCGGGACCCTCGCGCCGAGCGTCAAGCCGGCGGCGATCAACGCCAAGGCGAGGCCCGAGGCGAGCGGGACGGCGAGGCGCGAGAAAGCCATGAACCGGTGCGGATTGGCCAGGGCCGTGATCATGCGCCTCTGCTACCGCCGTTCGGGTTAACCCGCCACCTACGACAGCGCATTGCGGCAGGCGCCGGCCATGGCGAAGGGGCTCAGGGCGACGGCGGCCAGGGCGTAGGCGGCGAGCAGCGCCAGCCCCGCGCTCGATCCCGGCCCACCGGCCACCGCCGCCCCGCCGAAGATCACCGGCGGGGCCAGGAGCGGCAGGACGATCACCGCGATCAGCACGCCGCCCCGACGGCTGGCCAGCGCCAGGGCCGCGCCGGCCCCGCCGACGAAGGCGAAGGCCACGCCCCCCATGGCCGCGGCCAGGGCGATCATCGGCGCCGCGGCGACCGGAGCGCCCAGCGCCACCGCCGCGATCGGGGCCGCCAGCGCCAGCGGTGCGCCATTGGCCAGCCACTGCGCCAGGCACTTCACCGCCGCCACCGCCTCCAGCGGCAGGGGGCCGAGGGCGAGCAGTTCCAGCGCCCCGTCCTCATGGTCACGCTCGAAGAGGCGTTCCAGGGACAGCAGGCTGGCCAGCGCCAGGGCGACCCAGGTCGATCCGGTGGCGACGGCCGCCAGATTCTCGGGCGACGGACCCACCGCCAGCGGCAGCAGGGTGGTCGCGGCGGCGAAGAAGCCGACGGCGAGCAGCGGCCCGCCGCCGCGTCCCCAGGCCAGGGCAAGCTCCCGCCGCATCAGCAGGGCGAGCGCGCTCATGGCGCGGCGATCTCCACCGTCCGCGCCGCCACCGGCAAGGGATCATGCACCGCCGCCAGGATCAGCCCGCCGCGCGCCAGATGCGCCGCCATCTCCTGGCCGATCAGGGCACGGCCCTCGGCGTCGAGCGGGGCCAGCGGTTCGTCGAGCAGCCACAGCGCGCGCGGCGCCGCCAATATCCGCGCCAGGGCGAGCCGCCGCCGTTGACCGGCCGAGAGCCGCCGCACCTCCAGATCGAGCGCCCGGTCGAGGCCCAGCCGCCGCGCCGCCGCCAGGCCCGCCGCGCTCTCGCCGCCGTGCCAGCGCACCCAGAAGTCCAGTTCCTCGCGCCCCGTGCGCCCGCTCTTGAGCCCGTCCTGGTGGCCGATCAGGTGCGGCTCACCGGCCCCGTCGAACCGCACCGCACCCTCCATCGGAGCGATGAATCCCGCCACGCAGCGCAGCAGGCTCGTCTTCCCCGCTCCGTTCGGCCCGGTCAGCGCCACCGCCTCCCCGGCGTTCGCGCCAAAGCTCAGTTCCCGGAATAGAACCCGCTCCCCCCGCGCCACCGCCAGGTTCTCGATGTGAAGCGCGGTGATCACGCGAGAAAACGGAGCGCGGGCTTCCAGCCCGCTTTCTTCTTCGCCGATGTGCAAGCGGCGGTGTGGCCCCGAGAGCGGGCTGGAAGCCCGCGCACCGGATCGCGTCGGAATGCGCCCGCATGGACGCGGCCCCCCCCGGCGTCTATGAAACGCCCGGCCGCACGGGACCTCGCCGCGCGGGGCGGGACGCTGTGTGTCCCTCCCAAATCGCGCGCGGGTCCGGAAACCGATTTTCGGTCGGCCTGGAACAAGAAAGGCTTCCCCCCATGGCGTCCATCGACACCTTGAACACCCGCCGCGAACTCGAGGTTAACGGCAAGACCTATCATTATTATTCCCTCGCCGCGGCCGAAGCCGCCGGCCTCGAAGGGGTCTCGCGCCTACCGGTGTCGATGAAGATCCTGCTGGAAAATCTGCTCCGCCACGAGGACGGCGTGACGGTCCGCGGCGCCGACCTTCAGGCGGTCGCCGCCTGGATCGACAACAGAGGCGCCGTGCAGCACGAGATCGGCTTCCGCCCGGCCCGGGTGCTGATGCAGGACTTCACCGGCGTGCCGGCGGTGGTGGATCTGGCCGCCATGCGCGACGCCCTGGCCAGGCTCGGCGGAGATCCGGCCAGGATCAACCCCTTGAGCCCGGTCGATCTGGTCATCGACCACTCGGTGATGGTGGACTATTTCGGAACGCCCCAGAGCTTCGAGGAGAACGTCGAGCGCGAATACGAGCGCAACCTCGAGCGCTACCGCTTCCTGCGCTGGGGTTCGGCCGCCTTCGACAACTTCCGCGTCGTGCCCCCCGGCACCGGCATCTGCCATCAGGTCAACCTCGAATACCTGGCCCAGACCGTGTGGACCGGCGAGACGGACGGCGCGGCCGTCGCCTATCCCGACACCCTGGTCGGCACCGACAGCCACACCACCATGGTCAATGGCCTGTCGGTACTCGGCTGGGGAGTGGGCGGCATCGAGGCGGAGGCGGCGATGCTCGGCCAGCCCATCCCGATGCTGATTCCCGAGGTCATCGGCCTGCGCGTCACCGGCGCCCTGCCCGAAGGCGCCACGGCCACCGACCTCGTCCTCACCGTAACCCAGATGCTGCGCCGCAAGGGCGTGGTCGGCAAGTTCGTCGAATATTTCGGACCCGGGCTCGCCGGCCTCACCGTCGAGGACCAGGCGACGCTCGCCAACATGGCCCCCGAATACGGCGCCACGTGCGGCTTCTTCCCGATCACCCGCGCCACCATCGACTACCTCGCCGCCACCGGCCGCGCCCCCGAGCGCGTCGCCCTGGTCGAGGCTTACGCCCGCGAACAGGGCCTGTGGGTCGAGCCGGGCATGGAAGACCCGGTGTTCACCGACACCCTCGACCTCGATCTCGGCTCCGTGCTTCCCTCCCTCGCCGGACCCAAGCGACCGCAGGACAAGGTGCTGCTCACCGACGCCGCGACCAGCTTCGAGGCGGCGCTGGCCAGCGAATTCGGCAGGGGCGAAGCCGGCGCTTCGGCCAGGATCCCGGTCACCGGTCACGACCATGATCTGGGCGACGGCGACGTGGTCATCGCCGCCATCACCTCCTGCACCAACACCTCCAACCCCAGCGTCCTCATCGCCGCCGGCCTTCTGGCCAAGAACGCCGTCGCCAAGGGCCTGAAGGTGAAACCCTGGGTGAAGACCTCGCTGGCCCCGGGATCTCAGGTGGTCACCGACTATCTGACCAAGGCCGGCCTCACCAAGCCTCTCGACACCCTCGGGTTCAACCTCGTGGGCTACGGCTGCACCACCTGCATCGGCAATTCGGGACCCCTGGCCGAGCCGATCTCCAAGGCCGTGCAGGACGGCGACCTGGTCGCCGTCTCCGTGCTCTCCGGCAACCGCAACTTCGAAGGCCGGGTCAATCCCGACGTCAGGGCCAACTATCTCGCCTCCCCGCCCCTGGTGGTCGCCTACGCCCTGGCCGGCTCGATGCGCATCGACCTGGCCACCGCCCCGCTCGGCCAGGGCAAGGGCGGCAAGGACGTGTTCCTGAAGGACATCTGGCCAACCAACGCGGAGATCGCCGCCGTCCAGCGCAAGGTGGTCGGGGCCGGCATGTTCGCCACCCGCTACAAGGACGTGTTCAAGGGCGACACGTCGTGGCGGGCGATCGATGTCGCCGGCGGCCAGACCTACGCCTGGGACATCGGCTCGACCTATGTCCAGAATCCGCCTTATTTCGAGGGCCTGACCATGACCCCCGAGCCGGTGGGCGACATCGTCGAGGCGCGGATTCTCGGCATCTTCGGCGATTCGATCACCACCGACCACATCAGCCCGGCCGGCAACATCCGCAAGGCCTCGCCGGCCGGCGAGTACCTCACGCAACATCAGGTCAGCCAGTCGGAGTTCAACTCCTACGGCGCCCGCCGCGGCAACCACGAGGTGATGATGCGCGGGACCTTCGCCAACATCCGCATCCGCAACAGGATCACTCCCGACATCGAGGGCGGCGTCACCCGCCATTTCCCGTCGCGCGATCTGATGTCCATCTACGACGCGGCCATGCGCTACAAGGCCGAGGGCCGCTCGGCGGTGATCTTCGCCGGCAAGGAATACGGCACCGGCTCGTCCCGCGACTGGGCCGCCAAGGGAACCAGGCTGCTCGGCGTCCGCGCCGTCATCGCCGAGACCTTCGAGCGCATCCACCGCTCCAACCTCGTCGGCATGGGGGTCCTTCCTCTGCAGTTCATCGCCGACGGCTGGCAGCGGCTGGGCCTGACCGGCGAGGAGATCGTCACCATCCGCGACCTCGATCAGATCCACCCGCGCCGCCAGCTGATGGTCGAACTCTATCGCCCCACCGACGGCAAGATCGCGCGCTTCCCCGTCCGCTGCCGCATCGACACCCCCACCGAACTGGAATACTTCCGCCACGGCGGCGTGCTCAACTTCGTCCTCCGCAACCTTGCGCGGGAAGCGGCGTAGAGTTCAGCCTCCCTCTCACAGTTTCGTGAACGGCGCGGGGACCATTCTCCGCTTAATTGCCGCGCCATGAAGGGG
>DASRLN010000223.1:0-4378 GCA_035648435.1 Caulobacteraceae bacterium | reverse complement strand
GTGCAGGACGCCGGCGGCCGAGCAGAAGGCCGGACCGGAGGCCGCGTCGGCCAGGTGCGGCACCCGCCGGGGCCTGCCCAGGCGCACCGGCCGGTCGAACACCCGCACGGCCACCTCGCGCACCCCGGCGAGCTGGCTGGCCCCGCCGGTGAGCACGATGCCGGCCCCCGGCGCGCCCAGGGCGCCCGCCGCCCGCAGCCGCTCCTTGATCAGTTCCAGGGTTTCTTCCACGCGCGGCGCGATGATCCCCTTGAGCAGGGAGCGCGGCGCGGTCACCGGGCCGGCCCCCGGATCGTCGCCGCGCGGCGGGGCCTCGATCATCTCGCGATCCTCGTTGGCCGAGGCGATCGCCGAGCCGTGCAGGGTCTTGATCCGCTCGGCCCCGGCCATGGTCGTGGAAAGGCCGCGGGCGACGTCCTGGGTGACGTGCGAGCCGCCCACCGCCAGGCTGTCGATGTGGATCAGCGAGCCGCCGGAATAGACCGCCACCGAGGTCGATCCGCCGCCCATGTCGATGCAGATCGCCCCCAGCTCCATCTCGTCCTCTTCCAGGGCCGCCAGGGCCGAGGCGAACGGCGCGGCGACCACCCCCTCGAACTGCAGATGGGCGCGTTCGACGCAATGGCCGATGGTCTGAAAGACGTTCTCGTTGATCGACACCACCAGCAGATCGAGGTCCAGCGACCGGCCGATCATCGCCCTGGGATCCTTGATCCCGCGCTGGCCGTCCACCGACCAGGCGATCGGGCGCAGATGGATCACCGTCCGTCGGCCGAGCTTCAGGCCCGCCGTCGCCACCCCGATCGCCCGGGTGAGATCGTGGTCGCCGATCGCCCGGCCGCCGAGGGATATCCGCGAGTTCGCCCGGCAGCTGGCCAGCTGGCCGCCGGCGGTGGACACCGTCACCCCCTGGACGCTGACGCCGGCCATGGTCTCGGCCCGCTCCACCGCCCGGGCGATGGCCCCCGTCGCCTCGTCCATGTCGACCACCGCGCCGCCGCGCACCCCGTGCGACTGGACATAGCCGACGCCGGCGGCGGTCAGGGTCCGGTCGCCGCGCCGCACCCCCTCGGGCTTCATGATGAAGCAGGCGACCTTGGAGGCTCCCAGATCCACCGCCGCGACGACCCCGGAACGGCCGAGATTGGCCTTCAGCGCCTCCCGGTTCTCCCGTCGCTCGGCCCGCGCCGGCGCCGGCGCCTCGCGCTCAAGGACATCGTGGCTCATGTTCACACCCCTCCGGAAGACAGCACCGGCGCGGCGCCTTCGCGCGGCCGCACCACGACCATGGCCGGGTCGCGCAGATCGATGCGCGCCAGGCCCAGTTCCAGCACCCGCGACTTGGCGTCCAGATCGTCCAGGCGCGCGAGCGCCGCCGCCTCGCCGTCGGCGGGCAGCTGGATCAGGCCGCCGTCCTTGAGGCGAAGATCCCAGCGCCGCCGATCGACCCGGACCAGCGCCTCCAGGCGATCGCGCAGCCGCGGCCGCGAGGCGATCTCCGGCAGAATCGGCCCGAAAGCGAGATTGGCGCCGTCGCCGACCACCAGCGGCAGATCGGCGTACCGGGCCGGATCGGCCTTGGCGACCACGGCCCCGTCGGCGGCGACCACGGCGGTGCGGCCGCCATGTTCCCACACCGCCATCAGCGGTCGCTGGTCGATGGCGATGACCACGGCGCCCGGCAGCAGGCGGATGATCCGCGCCCGCCTGACCCACGCCACCTTTTCGACCCGCGCTCTCACCGCGTCCAGGTCGAGCCCGAGGATCGAGCTTCCCGGCCGCAGAGCAGCGGCCTGGAGGATCTCCTTCTGGGCGGCCGGCGAGGCGCCCTGGAGACGAACGGCGGTGATAGCGAAGCCGAGACTGGCCAGGCGGCTGTCCGCCGCCGCGCCGGCCGACGCGGCCAGCCGCGAGCCGCGTCCACCCGTCGCCAGGACGGCGGCGACGATGATCGCCAGGACCAGTGAAGCCCCGGCGGCGGCGGCGGCGCGCGGCAGGCCGGAACGCTGGGCGGCGTCGAATTTGGAGACCCCATGGCGCGCCGCGCGCGGCGCGCGTGGACGCGCCGGATTAACGGCGGGCGGTTTGGTCCGGAGTTTGGCGGATCCCCGCCGCCCCCCCCGCAACGCCGCGGGCATGCCCATCCTCCGTGATCCAAAGCACCAGGTCGTCGAATCCCAGCCCCACGTGAGCCGCCTGCTCCGGGACCAGGGAGGTGGGCGTCATGCCGGGCTGGGTATTGACCTCCAGAAGGACCAGAAGGCGGTTAACGTCGTCATAACGAAAGTCGCTTCGGGTAACGCCCTGGCAACCCAGCGCGGCGTGGGCCGTCCGCGCCTGTTCCATCGCCGCCGCCGCGATCTCGTCGGCAATCCGCGCCGGAAGGATGTGCACCGAGCCGCCTTGGCCGTATTTCGCCTCGTAGTCATAGAAGCCCGTGCGGGCCTCGATCTGCGTCACCGCCAGCGCCTTGCCGCCCAGCACCGTCACCGCCAGCTCCAGGCCGGCCACATAGGGCTCGATCATCACCGCCTCGCCGAACGTCCAGGATGGCGAGAGCAGTTCCTCCGGCGGCGCGTTGGCGCCCTCGAACACCCGGAACACCCCCACCGAGGATCCCTGTGCATTGGGCTTGACCACGTAGGGCGGGGCCATGACGTGCGCCCGCCCGGCCTCGAAGCGGTCGTAGAGGCCGCCGCCGGGAACCCGCACGCCGGCCGCCGCCATCACCGCCTTGGCCTTGGCCTTGTCCATCGCCAGGGCCGAGGCCAGCACCCCGCAGTGGGTGTAGGCCAGCGCCAGGGTCTCCAGCACCCCCTGCACGCAGCCATCCTCGCCCCACGCCCCATGCAGGGCGTTGAAGCAGACGTCGGGCGAAAGAGCGGTCAGCACCGCGGCGATGTCCCGCCCCGCATCGACCCGCGTCACCCGCGCGCCCAGCCGCTCGAGCGCCTCGGCGCACGCCCGCCCGGAGACGAGACTGACCTCCCGCTCCGGCGAAAGACCGCCCATCAACACCGCGACGTGGCGTCCGGAAAGCGGCGGTCGGCTCATGGCGGCGTCTCTCGGGGGGCCGGGGAATCGGACCCCGCGCATTTAACCACGAAGGGCACGAAGGGCACGAAGTCGAGAGGCGGCGCTTCGCGCGAAGCGCATCGCTTCCTTGTTCGTGTCGCCCTTCGTGTTCTTCGTTCGCTTCGTGGTTGAATTGTCTTGGTTCAGCCCGGATCGGCGCCTCCGGGCCGCCCGATCCGCTTGATTTCCCATTCAAGCGTCACCCCCGTCCTGGCCGCCACGTTCGCGCGCACCGCTTCGCCCAGGCCCTCGAGATCGGCCGCCGTGGCCTCGCCGGTGTTGATCATGAAGTTGGCGTGCAGATCCGAGAACATCGCCCCGCCATGGCGCTTTCCACGCCAGCCGGCTTCGTCGATCAATCGCCAGGCCGAATGTCCGGGGGGATTCCTGAACGTCGAACCGCCGGTCTTCTCCCGGATCGGCTGCGTCGCCTCGCGCCGCGCCGTGATCTCCGCCATCCGTGACTGGATGGCGGCGGGATCGTCGCGATGGCCCTGGAAGGTCGCTCTGGTCCAGATCGTCCCCGGCGCCGCGCGGCTGGCCCGGTAACTGTATGCCAAGGCCTCGACACCCGTCGTCCCGCCATGGGAATCGGCGGTGAGCAGCACGTCCTTGGTTTCCCGCCCGTAGCAGCCGGCGTTCATCGTCACCGCCCCGCCGACGGTTCCGGGAATGCCGGCGAAGAACTCCAGACCCGCGATCCCGGCCCGCGCCGCGGCTCTCGCCACCGCCGCGTCGAGGGCGCCGGCGCCCGCCGTGATCCGCGCCCGGTGGTCATCGACCTCGACGCCCGCGAACGCCCTCCCCGCCAGCCGGATCACCACACCCTCGACGCCCCTGTCCCTGACGATGAGGTTGGAGCCCACGCCCAGCACCGTGCGGGGAACGGCGTCCGGCAGCGACCGCAGGAGATCGCCGAGATCGGCCTCGTCGGCCGGCAGAAACAGCGCCTCCGCCGGCCCCCCGACCCGAAACCAGGTGAACGGCGCCAGGGGTTCGTCGAACAGCAGCCTGCCGCGCACGGTGGGAAGATCGTCGCGCCAGCTCACGCTTCGCCTCGGGACGTCCCCGCCCCTCATCCCGCCGCCTCCAACTGCCCGGGCAACGCCTGCGCCCAGGCGGTGATGTCGCCGGCCCCCAGGAAGATCACCAGGTCCCCCGGGCGCGCCGCCGCGGCGACCATCGCCGGCAGATCGCCCGGGCTTTCCAGGATCCTGACGTCGCCATGGCCGTGGCCGCGCAGCCCCGCCGCCAGTCCGTCGCGATCGGCCCCGGCGATCGGCGCCTCGCCGGCCGGATAGAC